>NZ_CP046455.1:310918-621837 GCF_009734425.1 Corynebacterium occultum | reverse complement strand
CGACAGCCTGCGGGTCGATGACGCGCGCGGCGTCGGCAAGCATCGCGGTGGCCAGATCATCATTGATCACCGGCGGCACTCCCCGGGTGTAGTCGACCTCAAAGTTGCAGCCTGTGGGTGCGAGCACCTGCCCGACGAGCTCCTCGAAGAGCGGCCGGATGGTGCGCCAGGTCTTCAGGTCTGCGGTGCGCAGGGTACCGCTTAGGGTACCGGTCTCCGGGATGGCGTTGGGGGCGTAACCGGAGTTGATGGTGCCGAAAACCAGGACAGTTCCGGTGCGCGGATCCACGCGACGGGACAGCAGCGCAGGCAAGGTGGTGACCAGTGATGAGAGGGCGTAGACCACATCACCCGTCAGGTGCGGACGAGAGCTGTGACCACCGGGGCCGGTGACCTTGATTTTGACCACATCAGAGGCGGAGGTGATGGCTCCGGTGCGGACACCGATCCGACCGACCCGGAGTTTGGGTTCGGCGTGGACCGCGAAGATCGCGCCCACACCCTCAAGTCCACCCCATTCGATGACTTCGGAGGCGCCGCCTTCCATGACTTCTTCGGCGGGCTGGAAGATGATGCGGACACCGGTGTGCAGCTTCGCCTCACTCAGGGCGCAGGCCAGTGCCAGGGCGACGGTGGTGTGCACATCATGTCCGCAGGCGTGCATGACACCGGGTTCCACGGAGCTGAAGTCCAGGCCGGTGGCTTCGGTGATGGGCAGAGCGTCAATATCAGCCCGGAAAGCGACCCTGGGGCCGTCCGTGGGGCCCAGATCCACCATCAGACCGGTACCGGGGAAGCGGTGGGGCTCCAGGCCATGTTCCCGCAGGATCATTTCGAGGAAATCGGTCGTGCGCTGCTCAAGGTGTGAGAGTTCGGGGTGTTGATGCAGGTGACGGCGCCAGCCGACCACTTTCTCACGATGAGCCAAAAGCCACGTGTCGACGCTCGCGGTAATCCCCATGAGGTGTCCTTTCCCGAGCTGCTGACTAGTGCAATCGAGTCTAGTCGCCTGACTGTCCCGCCTGCAGGTTCGGGTCCGGTAGCGACTCTGGTTCCCCTTCGGTCGGGGGCCCGAGAATTTCCCTTCCCAACTCCTCCAGGCTCTGGGGCGGGTGATGCGCAAACGCCGGGGTGTCTCCGGGTTTTCCTTCGTGGAGGTGATGCGCATCGAAGGGCAGGGAGTCCTCGGGGCGGGCGGGCCACACCAGATCCATCTGGGGACCTTCGGCACGACAGATCTCATGGACGATCTGGTCCCCGCCGGGCAGTAGTACAGCTGGCGGGACGTGGAGGGCCCGGGCCAGGAGATAGACGGTGGAGAGCACCGGGTCACCGGGTTTGCCGTTGTTTTCGTTGCGCTCAATATTGGAGATGATGTTCCGGCTGATGCCTGCCAGCTCGGCGAGTCTTTCCTGGCTGAGGCCGCGCATGGTACGCAACTGGTACAGGTTGCGGCCCAGTCTACTGCCGTAGCTGATCCAGAATCGCCGCTCCTCCCGCCTTGCCATGTTGCCCACAATGCCCACCGCATTGTTCAGGCACCGCCAAATGTATTGTGCAGCCCGGACCTTAAGCGGGAAAGGTCCGGGCCAAGGGATCAGAGATCGATGTTGCGGGGGCCGTACATGCGGTCCCCGGCGTCACCGAGACCGGGGACGATATAGGAGTTGTCGTCCAGACCCGGGTCGATGACCGCGGTGACCAGCTTGACGGGCAGGCCGGAGTTGGCCAGGGCGTCCACGCCCGGCTGCGCGGAGACCATGCACACCGCGGTGATGTCGGTGGCACCCCGGTCGACCAGCAGCTGGATGGAGTGCAGCAGGGAACCACCGGTGGCGAGCATGGGGTCGACGATGAAAACGGGCTGCCCACTCAGATCCTCGGGCAGGGCCTCCAGGTAGGGCACCGGCTCATGGGTTTCCTCATTACGTGCCATGCCGATGAAACCGACCTGGGCATCAGGGATCATGGACAGGGCCGGCTCGATCATGGAGAGCCCGGCGCGGATGATGGGGACGATGATGGGGGGCTGCTTCAGGCGGGCGCCGTCAGCGACGGCGACCGGGGTCTGGGTGGGGAAATGCTCCAGCGGCAGGTCGCGGGAGGCTTCGTAGATCAGCATCGTGCCCAGGTCGGAGGCAGCGGCCCGGAAGGCCGCGTTTTCGCTGCGTTCATCACGCATCAGGGTCAGGCGCGCCTGCGCCAGGGGGTGGTCGACGATCGAGATTCGCATGCTGCCATCGTATGTCAGAAACGGGAGGAACCTCTGCCAGCCCCGGCCAGTCCAAGGGGGTATGGGTGATCACACTGAACTGAGAATTGATACCGGGCACGCTCGTAGCCTCGCCGCCGATCTGGCACACAGCGGGCAATCCTTTCCCACTCTGCTGCCGCCGCTTATCGAGGGTCCCGGCACGCATCGTTTCCTTGCCGCCGCCACTGCTGCCCTGGACACCACGCTGCGGCGTGCGGAGGCGGCCCGTCAGCAGGCCCGTGAATTGGCGGACTCCTCTTTTTCCTCGGTATGGGAGATTGAGGATGCTGATGTCACTTTCGGTGCCGGGTTGGGGAGGTTGTAGATGAATAGCGTGCTGCGTTGCATCGAGCAGCTGTTGGCGGCGACTCCCCTGCCGCTGCCCCGGGTGGATTTTGCTGCGCTGCCTGATTTTTCGGCGGCGCTTCCCCTCTCTGATTATCTGGGTGTGGCGGAGGAGGTGGGGCGTCGTCTGCCGGAGTTGGCGACCTTGATCAATGCGGACCGGGAGTTGATTCTGGAGCTGTTGGCTGGGGCGGAGGTTCCTCTGGCGCAGACTCGCCAGGGTTTGTGGGAGGTGGCGCAGAGTCTGCTGCATGAATCTTCCCGGGTGGTGCTGAGTCTGGGGGCGAATCCGCAGGCCTGGGGTTTGGTGCCGGGGCAGCTGCATATGCTGGCGCAGGTTCATCTGCGGGCGGCGGAGCAGGTGATCGGGGAGCTGGAGCTGTCCCTGGCCCCCGCGGCGGCGGAGCTGGAGGTGATTGCGGCGGCCCCGGTCGCCGAGTACCAGGCCCCCACGGTGGTTCCCGAACCGGAGCCGCTTCCCCCTCCCCCTCCGCCTCCGGAGGCGGAGCCCACCTCACAGGGTGAGGCGGCGGTCGCCGCGGTCCGCTCCGCCCTCGGCACCCCTTATCTCTGGGGTGGGACGAGCACCGCCGGCTTTGATTGCAGTGGCTTGACGCAGTGGGCGTGGCGGCAGGCCGGGGTGGAGTTGCCGCGCCTGGCCCAGGAGCAGAATGTGGGTCGGCAGGTCAGCGCCGAGGAGCTGATTCCGGGGGATCTTCTGGTGTGGGATGGGCATGTGGCGATGTATGCCGGGGAGGGGCAGATCATTGAGGCGGGGGATCCGGTGCAGAGCAATCCGCTGCGCACCTCAAATATGGGGATGATGTTCAAGGGCTTCTACCGGCCGACGGGTTGATCTCAGCTAAGATTTCCCAGCATGAGCGAAAATGCGATCCTCCCCGTCAAAGTGTCACTGAGCGAGGGGGATTTCTACACCCTCTGGGCTCCGATGTGGAAAGAGCACGGTGCCGAATGGCAGGCCTTCCTCGGCGATGAGGAGCATGTCCTTCTCTTCCGCTCCCCCGCCGAGCTGCTCGCCCACCTGGATGAGACCCCGAAGCATGACCTTTCCTCCCATCCGAAGTGGAAGAGTTTTGCGGCTTCCGGGGATGATCGGGTGGTGCCGGATGAGCGCAGCCACTATGACCTGATCGGTGTGCCCGCGCTGCTGGCGGAGCGTCCCTCCCATGTCAATGTCAGCTCTGTGGCCCGGGCTCTCCGGCTGGCCCGCAGCCTGGGTGAGGTCACCGCCGCCACTGACGCCACTGTTTTCTTCGCCTCCCACTCCGTGGTGGGCAATGTGGAGCGGGGGGTCGATCATTTCGCCGCTGAGTCCGGTCTTTCGGAGTGGTCCGCCATCGGTCGGGCGGTGCTGACGAATTGGCGCAAGGTGATCGCCTCCCTGGATGAGCAGGTGAAGATCGCTGAGGTGGACGAGGCTGCGGCTGCTGCCGCAGGAGAGCGTATCGACGCCGCGGTCGCTGCTGCTGAGGCGGAACGCCTGGCCGCAGCGGAGAAGCGGAAGGCTGAGACCGAGAAGGCTGACCCCTATGACGCCTCCGCCTGGGCGGGGGCCGGTATCGACCCGGTGCGGATCGCCATTCAGGGAAAGACGGTTTATACCCTGCGTACCTACCTGGACAGGCACCCGGTGTTCCTGGGCAAGTTCGGCGAGATCTTCACCTTCAGCTCCGGCAAGACCCTGTTGCGCTGGATGGTGGAGAATGATGACCACGATCTGGCGAAGGTGGCCACCTGGGAGGGTCTGGTGCTTTCCGCGAATGGCGGCGAGCTGGAGATGGAGGTCCACAAGGACAACTCCTATTCCTTCACCGGTCTGGTCAAGGACATCGGGGCAGGCCCCAATGCGGTGGACACCGATCAGATGGCGGCCGCCTATGAGCTCATGGCTGATGCCGCGGACTGGGCCGGCGATGACTCCCTGAACTCCTATTTCCTGGCGAACCCCCGGATGCAGGACTACATCTCCTACATGCTCGGGTCCCCGGGCACCTCGGGTTATGTCCCGAGTGAGCCCTTCAGCGACCATGCCAAGGGATGGCAGGAGCTTGAGGAGATTCTGACCAAGCGTTTCTCCCGCTAGTCCGTTTCAGTTATTTCGGGATCCTCCCCGCCCACCGTGGAGTGCAGGTCACTGTCCTCGAACTGCCGGTAGGCCGGGAGGATTTTGTGTGCCAGGATCTCATCGCGCTGATCCTGCGGGGCGAAGGAGTTGTCGATCGCGCTCAGGCAGAGTTCGAAGATCTCGTCGATGCCGTAGTCGAAGGTTTCCCGCAGGGCATCCAGTTCCCGGCTGAGGCTGGCGGTGCCGGGGTGGACCGAGCAGGTGAAGCCGAGTTCCTGCAGCAGCGGCAGGGGGTGGTCGACCAGGGGGTTATCCTCGTCGACGGCGGCGGTGGGTGCCATGGCCAGCAGGATCCTGCGGTCCCGCACCCATGCGGACATGCGCTGCAGGTGGATGCCCTGGAGGTCAACGCTGAAGTCCTCGAAGATGCGGATGCCGTTGCCGAGGCGGACAGCACCCTGGAGCACGGCATCAGCGATGGCGGTCACCTCCGCATCCTCCCCCAGATCCACGCTGAAGGGGATGAAGTTGCGGCGTAATTCGCTCAGTTCCCCGGCATAGAACGAGGCGAGCTGGGCGTCATCGACACCGGAGAGGTTGAAACCGAGCACCTTGGGGCCGAAGTTCTCGGCCACCAGCTTGGCGACGGTCGCGACATCCCCGCCATGCGGGGCGCTCAGGATGAGGCGGGCGTCGATAAGCGGGGATTCGAGGGCAGCCAGTGCCTTGTCCAGCTCGGCCTGCTCGCTGATTTCGAGGAGAAGCTCGGTGTAGACGACATTGTCCGCGGAGAGTGCCTTGAGTTCTGCGGTGATGGATTCCGGGCTGACCCGGTGGTGGAGTGTCACCTTGGGCAAGCTGGCGATCACCTGGAGGCTCAGGGACTTGTGTTCAGGACTGACCTGGGGAGAATCATGCATGCCCTCAAGCTTAACGCTTGCGGGTCACCTCAGTACCCGCCCAGCGGTCATGCTTGCCCAGGTAGCTGTTGGCACCGTTGATGGAGGGGGCGAGGTAGATCGCTGCGATGAGGGACACCAGCCAGCCGATACCTGGGACGATGCTCGCCAGACGCCAGAGTTGACGCTTGCCGCTCTGCAGGAGGCTGGGGCGGCCACCGGTGTTCAGGTCGCGGACCTCGTAGCCGAAGAGGTGCTTGGCGGGGGTGGCTCCGGTCTTGAACTCCAGGCCGAGGAAGTAAAGGAGGAAGGCCAGGGTCCACACCAGTCCCATCAGGGTCTCCGACCAGAAGAAGGCCATTCCCAGGATGCCGGCGGCGACGCTGAAGATGAAACCATCGACGAGGAGCATCAATAAGCGGGTGCCGGCGGAGGGCCGTTTAGTGGGGTCTCCGGGAAAATTCGGGGAGGCGGTCTGCGCCAGGGGATGGCTGGCGGCGAAACCGGAGGGCATGCCCGGGGTCGACGGGTACGGCATCTGGTACTGGGTCTGGGTGCTGAAGGGGGTCTGCTGCGGCCCAGCTTGGGCCTGCGGCGGGGTCTGCTGGAAGCTGATCTCCGGCAGTCGGCCGAAATTGCCCAGATATTCGATCTCATGCCAGGCCAGGTTCCGGCCGCTGGCCAGGGCGTGATCGTAGATCCGGCGGCGGGATTCATCACCCAGCACCGCGTAGGCGGTCTGCAGCTGCTGACGGCGGGGATCCTGGGGCTGGTGGCCCTGGTTCTCGAGTTGGGCGTCGCGGCCCATGATCAGGGTGCGCAGCTCCTCGGTGCCATCTGCAGGGTCGAGGCCCAGGGTGCTGTACAGCTCACCGTGACTGGTGTTCATGGCAGGGGGTCCTTTCGTTGTCATCTATCCCCCACTCTAGAGGCGTCAGGGCTTCCCCCACATCGGGGAAAGCCCTGATAAAACACCTATATCGGGAGTTATTTCCGGCCGATCAACGCCAGCACGGCAGCTCCCACGGCGCCAGCCGCGGCACCGGCCCCCAGCATCACATTGGGGTTATTGCGGCGGTTGCCCACCTCATTGCGTACCCGGATCACCGCAGGCTCCGGGGCCTGGATCGGGGTGGCCTCCAGGGATTCCGCGGTGGTGGCGGCCCAGGCGGAGCAGTAGAGCACCACCCGCCAGATCAGGTACATCACGACCATCAGACCGATGATCGGGCCGAAGGTGGCACCCGCCGGGTTGGAGAGTGCATTGGAGGCGAAGAGGGAGAAGGCCTGCTTGATCACCTCGAAGGCCAGGGCCCCGATCAGGGCGGCGTAGAGCCCGGAGCGGCGCGGCACCTTGGTGCGCGGCAGGTAGATCAACATCCAGGTCATGACCAGGAAATTGGCGAGCACACCGAGGAGGATGGCGACCAGGGTGGTCAGGAGCTGGATGCCGGGGAACTCGGAGAGTCCGACCAGCTCAATCAGGCGGGCGGTGAGTCCGGAGGAACCGATGGCGGTGACACCGAAGGCCACACCGAAGGCGAGCAGCAGACCGACCAGGCCGAGCAGGTCCTTGATCTTGTTGCCCATGAAACCACCCTCGGTGGGGTCGACCCGCCACATCTTGGACACCCCGTAGCGCAGGTTATTCATCCATCCCAGACCGGACCAGAGGGTGGTCAGCAGACCGATGCCGGCGACCGAACCACGCTGGGAGATGGCGGTCTCCAGGACCGAGTTGAGCAGGTCCCCGATCTGTCCGTCGACGGAGGTGGAGATCTGTTCCTGGATCTCAATGAGCAGCTGTTCATTATTGGCCAGGATGAAACCCAGGGTGGCGAAGGCCAGCATCAGGATGGGGAAGATCGCCAGAACGGAAAAGTAGGTGATGCCGGCGGAGTACTGGTTGCCACCCATGGTGGCGTAGCGCTCCTGCATCAACATCACATGGTCGAACCAGTCCCGTTTCATCCGGAGCCGCTCGATGAAACCGGGATCGTCCTTGGTCGCTCTCTCGATGCCGTATTCATCGGTGTGCCGAGAATCGGACTGCGTGCTGGTACTCACGTTAGCCATCCTTCATTGTCCGAAAATCCATTACTTTCCCAGGTTACGGAGGATGAGCATGAGCTGCAGCACAGTCGGAGCTTTTGAAACTGGATTGAAACCTTCAGGGGGGGGTAAAAGGACTCAGCTGAAAACTGCGACCAGCTCGCAGTTGATCAGCGATCCCCCGCCCAGCACAGGGTTCTCATGCCCGACGCGCCATGCGGTGGGCCCCTAGCGGCGCTTCGGGGCGAGAAAGCCGACCCGGTCGTAGACCTGCTCGATGACCTTCTCTGCGTAGGCGCCGGCCTTCTCAGCACCGATGGCCAGGACCCGCTCAAGTTCCGCGGGGTCATTCATGTACTCGTCGAACTTGGCCTTGAGGGGGGTGGTGAAAGCTTCCAGGGCCTCGGCGGTATCGCCCTTGAGGGCACCATAACCCTGGCCCTCATAACCGGTGACCAGGTCATCGATGGAGGTGCCAGTCAAGGTGGACTGGATGACCAGCAGGTTGGAGACACCGGGCTTATTCTCCCGGTCGAAGCGGATCTCACCGTCATTGTCGGTGACGGCGGAGCGGATGCGCTTGGCGGAGACCTTCGGGTCATCGAGCAGGTTGATGATGCCCTTGGGGTTCTCCCCGGACTTCGACATCTTGGCCGTCGGGTTCTGCAGGTCGTAGATCTTGGCGGAACCCTCCGGGATCAGGGCCTCAGGCACCACGAAGGTCTTCTTGTAGCGGCTGTTGAAACGCTCCGCGAGGGTGCGGGTCAACTCCAGGTGCTGGCGTTGATCCTCACCCACCGGCACGAGTTGCGGCCGGTAGAGGAGGATGTCGGCGGCCATCAGGATGGGGTAGGTGAACAATCCTGCGGAGGTGTGGTCGGAGCCCTGCTTGGCCGACTTGTCCTTGAACTGGGTCATGCGGTTGGCTTCACCGAAACCGGTGAGGCAGGTGAGCACCCAGGTCAGTTCGGCATGCTGCGGCACATGGGACTGGACGAAGAGGGTGGACTTCTCCGGGTCGATGCCCAGGGCGAGCAGCTGAGCGGCACCGGAGATGGTGCGCTGGCGCAGTTCCTTCGGATCCTGCTGCACGGTGATGGCGTGCATGTCCGGGATGAAGTAGAAGGCCTCATAGTCGTGCTGCAGGTCGATCCACTGCTTCACGGCACCGAGATAGTTGCCGAGGTGGTAGGAATCGGCGGTCGGCTGGATGCCGGAGAGGACGCGCTGCTTCTTCTCGCTCTGGGGTTTTTCGCTCTGGGGCTGCTCAGTCATGTTGTTTACTCTAGTGCCCACCGTTTTCAAGGGGGATGCTCCCCTGGACAATCATCCCCCTTGGTTATATGGTTACCCACATAGGTGGTAAACCCATAAAGTGAAAGGGGTTGGGGCCATGAGCGATACCCGACCGATCTACCTCCAGATTGCCGCCGGTATCCGCGAACAGATCGCCGCCGGAACCCTCCCGGAGGGCGAAAGAGCACCATCCACCAATGAACTCTCCGCCTTCCACTCCGTGAACCCCACAACCTCCGCCAAAGCACTGACCTGGCTCTTCGAACAGGGACTCCTGGAAAAACGACGCGGCCTGGGAATGTTCGTCCTCCCCGGCGCGCGTGAACAGATCCAGGGGGAGCGTCGAGAAGCACTCGCCGCCGACTTCATCCGACCCCTGCTGAAGGAAGCCCGGGCCCTGGACCTGGGGGATGCCGAACTCGATGCCCTGATCGAAGCTGAAAGGACCCGAGCATGAGTCTCACTCTGAATCAGGTGATCAGCCCTTATCTCCCGGCCCCGGTCACCCTCCACCTGAACCCCGGCATCCACGGGGTGATCGGCCCCAACGGGGTCGGCAAAACCACCCTGCTGCGGTTGATCGCCGGACATCACCGCCCCCGAGGCGGCAGCATTGAGGCCGAAAGGACCGCGCTGGCCCGGGCCGGGGCAGATGCCTGCTTCGCTGGGCACCGCATCGCCGATCATCTCGCGGTAACCCAGGTCGGCCACCCGCTTCTCGACGCCGCGTTGTTCACCGAGGTGCTCGACATCGCCGCCCTCACCCCGCAGGCAACCATCTCAACCCTGAGTGTGGGGCACCGCCAGCTGGTGTCGGTGGCCACCGCCCTGGCGGCCAACGCCCCCATCACCCTGCTCGATGAGCCTTTCAACGGTCTGGATGTCCGTACCCGCACCGCACTCCGTCAGCTCCTGATCCGCCTGGCCGGGGAGCGGGAAAAGTGGACCCTGCTGCTCAGTTCCCACCGCGCCGAAGACCTGGCCGGACTGGTCGGGGATGTCATCCCCATCCAGGCCGGCGTGGTCCTGGAACCGGTGGATCTGGATGAGATCCGGAACCACTACCCCACCCTGACCGGGCCTGCCGCAGCAGTCCGCGAGATCGCCGGGGAACACCCCATCATCGCCGAGGCCGTCCTCGGCCCCACCCTGCGTCTGACTCTCGGGCAGCCGTTGAACTCTTCCGAGGAGCGGCGTGCCGCGGTCGAGGAGGTGGCGGTCAGCCAACCTGATGACCAGGCCCTGATTGACCTGCTCAGCATGACCCCTCCGGAAGGAAGTTAAGCGCCATGTTCATTTCATTCATCCGCCCTGCCCGCCGTGAACTGCTGATCAGCTTCATCATCCTGGCGGTGCTGCTCTTCGGGGGCCGTTTCCTGGCTTTCGCGGGTTCCACCTGGAATGCCCTCACCTGTGCCGGCACCGCCATCATCTTCGCGGTCCTCGCCACCCGGCTACGCGCCGTGCGCAGCCTGGATGTGCCCTTGCGCACCTGGTTCTCGGGGCTGCTGGCCAGTGCTGCGATCTGGTCCATGTTGCTGGGTGTGATCGGTACCGCCACGGCCACCCTCAATCAGCATCTCTCCCCCTGGTACGCCTTATACGATGACTTCCTGATCACTTCCGGCCCGGCTTATCCCCTGGACACCAATGGGATCCCCTATTTCATGGCTGATGCCGGGCAGAGTGTCAGCTCAGTGTTGTTGACCCTCCTGGTCTATTTCTTCGCTTTCCTCGCCGCTGCCGGGGTCGGGGCGTTGATCGGCATGATCCGGATTCGTTCCAACGCGGTACTGACGGTGCTGGCCGTCGGTGTCCTGGTGATCGGACTGCTGGCCTTCGCCATCCTGCTGCCCGGCAACGCCCGGCTCACCATCCCCGATCAGAGCTATGTCACCGCCTTCTCCAACCAGGGCTATGCGGAGCTCTTCCTCATCGCCGGGATCCCGGTTGCCCTGATCGGTTTCCTGCTGGCCTGGTGGGCGGCCCGCCGGATAGAGGTCTAAGTAATGACAAAACAGCCGGGGAACCCCTGTGGTTCCCCGGCTATTTTCAGTTTTCTAAAGAATCCTGGCGGCAGTTGAATCAGCGGCCGAGCTTCCGGGAGGTCGGGTTGATCTTGTCGAAGGCCAGGGCCATTGCGGTACCGATGAGGGCGCCGCCGACAGCGATGATCAGGGCGCCGATAATGGCCATCACCGAGGCGCCGACCCCGGCGACCAGCCAGATGCCGAGGGCGAGGATGATGCCGCCAAGGACGAGGGAAATGAGTGCGCTCATGAATTCTGCTCCTATTAAGAGGTTGATACTCGCTTGGGGAACCAGCGGGCTCCGATTCCCGAATCAAATTCAAAGTATCAGGTGTGTGTTAGGTTTCCCCACCCAAGCGGCTTATTCCCCCTCAGGTTCCTCCCCCTCAGGCGGTTTCCGCCCCTCAGTTCCGGGTTCCCCGATCTCCTTCTTCTTCGGCCAGTCCTGCACCCGTTTTTCGCGGGACTCCTTCATGTCCACCTCCATGGCCCACTGCTCATCATCCTGATCTCCCCGCTCCTTCTTCTTGTCCAGGAGGCGGTAACGGAAGGCGTCGATGCCAGCGCGACGACGCACGGAACGGAAACCACGACGAATGAAGCGGTAAGACAGCCGGACCCGGGGGTCGATGGGCTGATCGGCACCCCGGTACTCGAAGACTGGCAACCCCAGCTTGTAGTACATGGCGAAGAGGCGGGTCATGAAGGCCACGATGAGGGTGACGATGATGGCGGCGGATTCCTCCACCCCCAGTTCCAGCAGTCCGACATAGAGGCAGGCGGCGATGACCGCCACCATGGCGTAAATCTCCTTGGAGAAGACCAGGGGCATGCGGTCGGAGAAGATATCGCGGAGCACACCACCGAAGACGCCGGTGACCACTGCCGCGACTGCCGCGATGACCAGGCCATGACCCATCTCCAGGGCAGCCTGGGCGCCCAGCACCGCGAAGACGGAGAGCCCCACGGCATCCAGCACCAGAAACAGGAGCCGGAAGTAGTGCATCAACCAGGATATGGAGACCGTAATCAGTGCTGCGCCGATGACTATCAGCAGGTAACGGGGGGTTTCCACCCAGATCAGCGGATAATTGCCCAGGATGATATCCCGGACGGTACCGCCCCCGAGGGCGGTCATGCAGGCGATGGCGATGACCCCGAAGAGGTCCATCTTCTGACGACCTGCCGAAAGCGCGGCGGTCACCGCTTCTGCGGTGATGCCGGTGATGTAGAGAACCGTCAGCAGCATGATGCCTTATCTCAGCGGTAGGTCACGTTCAACGGTGAATGGTCGGACCAGCGGGTTTCCACACTGGGGGCGCGGTCAACCCAGGTGCGCTCAGCACGCTCCAGCATATTCTTCGTCGCCGCCTGATAGTCGATGCGCCACCCGGCGTTGTTGTTGAAAGCCTGACCGCGGTAGGTCCACCAGGTGTAGGGGCCGGCCTCCTCGGGGTGGAAATGGCGGGCGACATCGAACCACTGGGGGTCGCTGGCCGCAGTACGCACCTGCCCGGAGGAGTAATCCACCGCACCGAAGTATTCCCCATGCCCGGTATCCACCTGGGAGGTCTCCTCCGGATAAGTACCGAACACGGAGTCCATGAAGAGGCGTTCATCGGGCAGGAAACCGGACTTCTTCTGGTTCGTCTTCCAATTCTTCAGATCCTCACGGCGATGGCAGATATTCCAGTCACCGCCGATGACCATGTTCTGGCGCTGTCCGCGCTCCGCCAACAGCTCAGTGAACTCATCGAGGAAATGATATTTCTCATCCTGTTTCCCGGTGCCGGCGGAACCGGAGGGCAGATAGAGGGAGGCGACGCTGATGCCTTCATAATCGCCTTCGATCCAGCGACCTGAATCCTGGAAGGAACCGAAGCCGATCGTGACGTCGCGAAGCGGAGCGCGGGAGAGGATGCCCACTCCGGCGCGTCCCTTGGCGGCGGCGGGTGCACCGACATAGTGCCAACCGGCCGCCAGTGCCGGGGCGAGCGCCTTCTCAGTTTCTGCCAGGGTGGCTCGGACCTCCTGGAGCAGAACCACATCCGAGCCTGAGTTCTTGAGCCAGGGCAGCATGCCCGGATTTTCAGGGCTGCGCTCCTTCACGGCGGCACGGATGCCGTTGACGTTGACCGAGGTGATGGTGATACTCATGGCACCACCTTAACGTTTGCTGGGAGCCCTCATCGCTTTGGCCCGGCGACGCAGCAGATAGGCGGGAATCCAGATCAGGATCGCCATGATGGAAAGACCGGTCCCCACCAGAGCCGGTGCAGAGTAGCTGTAACCGGCCGCGATCACCACACCGCCCAGGGCGGCGCCTGCGGCATTGGCCAGGTTGAGGGCGGAATGGTTGAGGGCGGCAGCCAGGGTCTGAGCCCGACCTGCGACATCCATCAGGCGGATCTGCAGACTGGGGATCAGGGCGGCACCGAAGAAGCCGACGAGTCCGAAGTTGATGGTGCCGATCAGCGCGTTGACGGAGGAGAAGTAGAAACCGGTGAGCACCAGGGCGATCATGATCAGAGCGAAGAGGATGCCGAACTCCAGGTTGCGGTCCGCCAGTCGGCCACCGAACCAGTTGCCGGCCACCGAACCTACGCCGTAGATCATCAGTACCAGCCAGATCCAGTTCGGATCCAGCCCGGCGCGTTCCGTCATCGTCCAGGAGATATAGGTGTAGACGGCGAACATGCCGCCGAAGCCTACGGTGCCGATGCCCAGGGTCAGCCACACCTGGGATCTTCCCAGGGCCCCCAGTTCGGTGCGGGTGTCGGTGGGTTTCATCTCGGTCATGTGGGGCATGAGGAACCAGAGGGCGGCGATGGTGGTCAGGCCGAGGACCGCCACCAGGGCGTAGGCCCAGGACCAGCCGAAGCCCTGGCCGAGTGCCTGGGCGGCGGGCACACCGATGACGGTGGCGATGGACAGTCCCATGCCGACGAAGGCGATGGCGCGCCCCCGTTGCCCGGGTGGGGCCATGGAGGCGGCGGAGAGTCCGGCCACCGAGAAGTAGGCGCCGTGCGGCAGGCCTGCGATGAAGCGGGAGATCATCAGCAGCACGTAGTTATCGGCGAAGACGGAGAGTCCGTTGCCGATGGTGAAGGCGAGCATGAGGATCAGCAGCAGGCGGCGGCGTGGCACCAGACCTGTCAGGGAGGTGATCAGCGGGGCACCGACCACCACGCCCAGGGCGTAGGCGGTGATGATGTGGCCGGCCTGATCTTCGGCGATGGCGAAGTCATCGGCAATGAGACTGAGCAGACCCATGGAGACGAATTCGGTGGTGCCGATGGCGAAACCACCGATCGCCAGGGCGACCATCACGATGATGCGGCGGGTGTTGGTGATCTCGGTTTGTCGCGGCAGGGGGCGGCGGTTGAGGGCGGGGCGATTTTGCACAAGGTGACACCCTACCGTTGATCTCCGGCCCCTTCGAGCGCACCACAAAGGTAGGTTAGGCTCTGCTCAATAGTCCCCTGTCCGGCAGCACAGAGAAATCGAGGAAACACCATGGGATTCACCGCACAGGGACCCGTCCGGGCGATCGTCGAGAAGGTGGAGCAGGTCTCCCCCAGTTTCCGGCGCATCACCTTCGGCGGCCCGGAACTCTTCGCCCTCGGGATGGACGGGCCGGCGCTGGATCAGCGGATCAAACTGATTTTCCCCGGGGCGGCTGGCACGCTACCGGAACTGCAGCAGCGCCCCGACTGGTACCGGGAGTGGCTGGCGCTGCCGGAAGCTGAGCGCGGCATCATGCGCACCTATTCGATCCGTCACCTGGCGCAGACCGTGGAGCACACCCGACTCAGCGTGGATTTCGTGATGCACCTCGGGGAGGGATCGAGCGGCCCGGCAGCCGATTGGGCGGCCCGGGCCCAACCGGGACATGAGATCCTGATCTTCGGCCCGCACCGTGGGCAACCGCAGTTAGGGGTGGAGTTCAACCCCGGCCGTGCCCGGGAAGTGGTGTTGCTGGGCGATGAGACCGCCGCCCCGGCCATTGCCCGGGTGCTGGAGGATCTGCAGGATTCCGGGCTGCGGGGCAGCGCTTATATAGAAGTGCCGGAAATCACAGACACCCCGCATATCGACGCTCCCTCCGACTTCCAGGTGCACTGGCTGCCGCGCGAGGGTCAGGCACCCGGGGCCAGGTTGCTGCCAGCCCTGGGTGGACACCTGTCGGAGGAACCCCCCACCTCGGAGAAGGACCCCGAGCTGGTGTGGGACACCCCGACAGACCCAGGCGAGGGCACCTACTACTGGATCGCCGGGGAGAGCGGCGTGGTCAAGCAGCTGCGCCGGAATCTGGTGCAGGGCGCGGGGGTGAACCGCGGGCAGATCGCCTTCATGGGTTATTGGAAACTGGGGGTCTCCATGCGTGGCTGACACCCCTGGTAGCGCATCATCGGCCACCTTGTCGGTATCCTTGATGCCGGTAGAAAAGAACTCATATAAAGGGAGTCACATTGGCTAAGATCATCTACACCCGTACCGACGAGGCCCCGCTGCTCGCGACCTACTCGCTCAAGCCCGTTGTCGAGGCTTTCGCAGGTACCGCAGGCATCTCGGTGGAGACCCGCGACATCTCGCTGGCAGGCCGCATCCTGGCTCTGTTCCCGGAGCGCCTGAAGGAGGATCAGCGGGTCTCTGACGACCTCGCCGAGCTCGGCGCACTGGCCAAGACCCCGGAAGCCAACATCATCAAGCTGCCGAATATCTCCGCTTCGGTACCGCAGCTGCAGGCCGCCATCAAGGAGCTGCAGGCACAGGGTTACGACCTTCCCGATTACCCGGCGAACCCGGAGACCGAGGAAGAGAAGGAGATCCGCAACCGCTACGACGCGGTGAAGGGCTCCGCCGTGAACCCGGTGCTGCGTGAGGGTAACTCCGACCGCCGTGCCCCGATCGCCGTGAAGAACTTCGTCAAGAAGTTCCCGCACCGCATGGGCACGTGGAGCGCAGACTCCAAGACCAATGTCGCGACCATGTCCGCTGATGACTTCCGCCACAACGAGAAGTCCGTCATCATGCCGGCCGCCGACACCCTGAACATCGTGCACGTGGGCACCGACGGCACCGAGACCATCCTCAAGGAAGGTCTGAAGGTCCTCGAGGGCGAGGTCATCGACGGCACCGTCATGCGCGCTGAGGCTCTGAAGAAGTTCCTGGCCGAGCAGGTTTCCCGCGCCAAGGAAGAGGGTGTGCTCTTCTCCGTGCACCTGAAGGCCACCATGATGAAGGTCTCCGACCCGATCATCTTCGGCTACGTCGTCCGCGCCTTCTTCGGTGAGGTCTTCGCCAAGTACGGTGAGCAGCTTGAGGCTGCCGGCCTGAACGGCGAGAACGGCCTGGCCGCCATTTACGCCGGTCTGGAGGAGCTGGAGAACGGCGCCGAGATCAAGGCCGCCTTCGACAAGGAGCTGGAGAACGGCCCGGATCTGGCCATGGTGAACTCCGCCCGCGGCATCACCAACCTGCACGTCACCTCCGACGTCATCGTCGACGCCTCCATGCCCGCCATGATCCGCAGCGGCGGCATCATGTGGAACAAGGATGACAAGGAGCAGGAGACCCTCGCGGTCATCCCGGACTCCTCTTACGCCGGTGTCTTCCAGGCTGTCATCGAGGACTGCAAGGAAAATGGCGCCTTCGACCCGACCACCATGGGCACCGTCCCGAACGTCGGCCTGATGGCACAGAAGGCCGAGGAGTACGGCTCCCACGACAAGACCTTCAAGATCGCCGCTGACGGCAAGGTCGAGGTCCGCAACGCCGCCGGTGAGGTCATCATCGAGCACGAGGTCTCCGAGGGCGATATCTGGCGCGCCTGCCAGGCCAAGGATGCCCCGATCCAGGACTGGGTCAAGCTGGCCGTCACCCGCACCCGCCTCTCCGGCATGCCCTCCATCTTCTGGTTGGACCCGGAGCGCGCCCACGACCGCAACCTGATCACCCTGGTTGAGAAGTACCTCAAGGACCACGACACCGAGGGCCTGGACATCCAGATCCTCTCCCCCGTCGAGGCCACCAAGGTTTCCGTGGAGCGCATCCGCCGTGGCGAGGACACCATCTCCGTCACCGGTAACGTCCTGCGTGACTACAACACCGACCTTTTCCCGATCCTCGAGCTCGGCACCTCCGCCAAGATGCTCTCCGTCGTGCCACTGATGGCCGGTGGCGGACTCTTCGAGACCGGTGCCGGCGGCTCCGCCCCGAAGCACGTCGAGCAGGTCACCGAGGAGAACCACCTGCGTTGGGATTCCCTGGGCGAGTTCCTGGCCCTGGCTGAGTCCCTGCGCCACTTCGCCAACACCGGCGACGCCCCGAAGGCCTCCGTCCTGGCCGACGCCCTGGACAAGGCCACCGAGAAGCTGCTGAACGACGGCAAGTCCCCCTCCCGCAAGGTCGGCGAGATCGACAACCGCGGTTCCCACTTCTGGCTGACCAACTTCTGGGCCCAGGAGCTGGCCGCCCAGACCGAGGATGCCGAGCTGGCGGGCATCTTCGCCCCGGTCGCCGAGGCGCTGTCCGCAGCTGCCGAGGAGATCGACAAGGAACTCATCGAGAACCAGGGTGCAGCTGTCGACCTGGGTGGCTACTATGCCCCGAACGACGAGAAGACCACCGCTGTCATGCGTCCCTCTGCGAAGTTCAACGAGATCATCGCTGGTCTGGTCAAGTAACTTCCCGCTTTCCCACTGAACACCCCCTGTCTCCCGCATTGAACTGCGGGAGACAGGGGGTGTTTCCTTCTCTACGCGGGAAGGTAAGCTACCTCACCTGCATTGTTCAAATTTCCTGAAACAAGAGGGTAGGCTAACTTACCTGTAATGGGTAGGGGTGTTCCGGCATCCACCCGATCCCCCAGCACCGTGAAGGATTCCCCCATGACCCTCAGGACCACCTCCCTCGCCGCCCTCGGCATCAGCGCCGCACTGCTGCTGAGCGGTTGCTCCGGCTCCCAGTCCACCGACGCAGTCAACCCTGGTGATGACTGGGAACCGGTGAGTATCGACAGCGCCCTGGGTACCGCCACCATCGAGCAGGAACCGGAACGCATCATCACTCTGGGCCAGGGTTCCACCGAAACGGCCATTGCCCTGGGCACCGTCCCGGTCGGCATGGAGGAATACCCCTGGGGTTCGGATGAGACGGGTTACATGCCGTGGATCCACGAGGCCGTCACCGAAGAGGGGGCGGAGTTGCCCACCCAGTTCAGCGGGGCCACCGAACTCGACATTGAAGCCATCATCGAACTCGACCCGGACCTGATCCTGGCGCCCTGGTCCGGGGTGACCCAGGAGCAGTATGACCTGCTCTCCGAGATCGCCCCCACCGTGGCCTACCCGGAGCAGCCCTGGACCATCGAATGGGAGCAGCAGATCGAGCTCATCGCCGAGGCGATGGGCCGGCAGTCGGAGGGCCGGGACCTGATCACCCGGATCAACACCCAGCTGGATGAGGCCACGGTCCCGGAATATGAGGGACTGACCTTCTCCTACATCTACAACTCCGGCCCCGGCACCCTCGGGGTGTTCTACCCGGAGGAACAACGCGCAGCCATGGTGGCGGCGATGGGGTTGACCCCAGATCCGGTGATCGGGGAACTACGCAGCCAATTCGATGCCCCCGGCACCCAGTCCGCCCTGATCGGCCTGGAGAATGCCGACCGGTTGAAGGACTCTGACCTGATCTTCACCTTCTACTCCGATGACGCCAACCGGGCGGAGATCGAGGCACAGCCCCTCTACGCCTCCATCCCCGCAGTGGCGCGTGGTTCCGTGATCGCCGCCGAAGACCAGCCCTTCGTCACCGCCTCCTCCATGATCAACCCACTGACCGTGCCCTGGGTCATTGAGCGCTACCAGCCGATGATCGACGCGGCCGTCGCCAAGCTGGGGGAGAACTAACCGCGGATGCGCCGACTGCTGATACTCTCCGCCCTCACCCTGCTGCTGGGGGTGAGCTGTCTCCTGAGCCTCTTCCTCGGAAGTCGCCCCAACGGGGTGGCAGAGGTGGTCGCGGTGCTCAGCGGCACCGGCGACCCCTACCTGGCACAGGTGGTGGATTCCCGTATCCCCCGCACCATCATCGGGATGGTGGTCGGTGGGGCCCTGGCACTTTCCGGAACCCTGATCCAGGGCATCACCCGCAACCCACTGGGTGAACCCGGACTCCTGGGGATCAGCACCGGCGGTGCCGCCGCGCTGGTCACCGCCACCGCCCTACTGGGGGTGCTGAGCGGACCAGCCACCATCCTCTTCGCCCTGCTGGGCGCCCTCCTGGCGGTGAGTGTGGTCCTGGCCCTGGCCGGGCGTTCCGGTTCCCGCGGGGTGGTTCCGCTGATCCTGGCGGGAGCCGTGGTCACCGCGGTGCTGCATGCCTACATCAACGCAATGATCCTGCTGCAACCCCAGACCTTCGACTCCTACCGCTACTGGATGGTCGGTTCCCTGAGCGGGGCGGACCTGGGGAACCTGGGCCAGCTGGCACCGGTGCTGGTCCTCGGGCTCATCCTCGCCTTCGGGGCGGCACGGGGGCTCAACGCCCTCGCCCTGGGAGAGGAAACCGCCATCTCCCTGGGAATCCGGGTGGGGGCGACCCGACTGGCCGGGGTCATGGCCGCCGCCCTGCTGGCCGCCGCGGCCACCGCCGCAGCCGGACCCATCGCCTTTATCGGACTGGCGGTACCCCACCTGCTGCGGGCGCTGTTCGGGGAGGACTTCCGCTGGCGAATCCCGGCCGCGCTCATCGGCGGGGCACTGGCACTGGTGCTCGCCGACATCCTCGCCCGCACCCTGATCCGACCCCAGGAACTGATGGTCGGCATCCTCACCGCCTTCCTCGGGGCACCCTTCCTGCTGCTGGCGGTCCGCCGCGGGGCGGTGATGAGATGAACATCCTCCGCCTCGGTGACAGGGTCGCCCTGCCCTACCGCCCCCGCAACGTGCTGATCTGGTCCGGGGTCACTGTCCTCCTGATGCTGCTGTCCCTGGCCACCCTCTCCCTGGGGCGCCTCGGCCTGGGCCCCGGGGAACTGCTCACCCTGATCCGGGGCGAGGCGGACGCCAAGAACTCCTTCGTGTTCTTCCAGGTTCGGGGACCCCGACTACTGGTGGCCATCCTCGCCGGGGCCGCCTTCGGACTTTCCGGCGCACTCTTCCAAACCGTGACCCGGAACCCCCTGGGCAGCCCGGATGTGCTCGGCTTGGCCGCAGGCGCCGGGGCCGGGGTAGCACTGGTGACACTCTTCTCCCCAGTGCCGCTGCCCGCCGCAGTGGGGGCACTGCTCGGTGCCGGAATCTCCATCGGGCTGGTCACCCTGGCCACCGGCCGAGGCCTGTCCTCCACCCCGCGGATCATCATCGCCGGCATCGCCGTGGCAGCCCTGGCCACCGCGGTAACACAATTCGTGGTCACCGCCACGCTGCGTGATGAATCCAGCCAGCTCGCCGCCTACCTGGTGGGCACCCTCAACTCCCGCAACATGGGACAGGTCGGACTGATCACCCTGACCCTGTTGGCAGCCGCTCCCCTACTGGCGATGCTCTCCCAGCGGCTACAGCTGATTGAACTTGGCGACGAACTGGCCACCGCCCTGGGCGGCCGGGCGGAACAGACCCGCTCCCGGGCGATCCTGCTCTCCGTACTACTGGCGGCGATGGCGGTGGCGGTGGCCGGACCTATCGCCTTCGTGGCGCTGATGAGCCCGCACACCGCGCGGATGCTCACCCGCAGCAGCGGTCCGAACCTGGTGGGTTCAGCATTGTGCGGTTCACTGCTGCTGGTGCTCGCGGACCTGCTGACCCAGCAGCTGCCCTTTCTTGAGGGCCTGCCGGTGGGTGTCATGACCGCCGGGACCGGCGGGGTCTTTCTGGGTTATCTCCTGATCCGGGAATGGCGAAAAGAACGCTGATCTTGACCATCGCGCCACGGGGGTGCGGAGGCTAGGTCCTCCCGTCGCGGCGTCGAGAAGCGAGCTGTTTCTTGTGCTCCCCCCAGGCACGCCGGAGGTCGAGTTCCTCGGTGAGCCAGGACATGTAGTCATGCATGTTCTCGATGCGTTCCCGGGCCGGACTGTCCGCCGCCAGCTGTGCCAGAGCAGTGGCGGCCAGATCGCGCTGGGCACTGAGGTAGTTGTACTCCCGCTCCAGGAACCCCGCCCAGACATCATTGGCCATCACGAACCAGTCCGCCCGGCTTCCCCGCCGGCGGGTGCGCCCCAGGAACCCGGCCTGCTCCAGACGGCGGACCGCCGTGGAGATCGAACCACGGCTGATATTGAGTTCCTCGGCGAGCTGGGCGGCACTGACCCCGTTATCCTCGTCCAGCAGCAGGCGTCCGAAAATCCTTCCCTCGATCTCGGAACCACCGTTGGCAACCCAGTAACGGGAGAAGGCGGTGGCGAAGTCGATGGCGGCGGCATTCATGGTTTCAGGATAGTTCGCGGCACCATGCGGGTCTAAAACGACGGCAACACACCGCTTGGTCTACCCTTAATTTCATTCCTGAACTGGGATTTCACGAAAAACTAGACCGAGCTGTTTGCCAACTCCTGAGAGCAGGGTTATCGTCGTGGACAGTTACCCGACAACCAGAAAAACAAGGATCAGCTGATATGACGAAGTATGACAACTCCAATGCCGCCGAGTGGGGCTTCGAGACCCGCTCCATCCACGCCGGACAGCCGGTCGACTCCGACACCGGAGCCCGTAACCTGCCGATCTACCTCTCCACCGCCTTTGTCTTCGACTCTGCGGAACACGCCAAGCAGCGCTTCGCCCTGGAGGATCTCGGCCCGGTCTACTCCCGTCTGACCAACCCGACCGTGGAAGCGGTGGAGAACCGCCTCGCATCCCTTGAGGGCGGCGTCTACTCCGTCATGTTCGCCTCCGGCCAGGCTGCCACCACCGCCGCAATCCTCAACCTCGCCGGGGCCGGCTCCCACGTGGTCACCTCCCCGCGTCTCTACGGCGGCACCGAGACCCTCTTCCAGGTCAGCCTGGCCCGACTGGGCATCGAGTTCACCTTCGTCGAGAACCCGGATGATCCGGAGTCCTGGCAGGCCGCGGTCAAGGAGAACACCGTCGCCTTCTTCGGAGAGACCTTCGCCAATCCGCAGGCCGATGTCCTGGACATCCCGGCCATCGCTGAAGTTGCCCACCGCAACAGCGTGCCGCTGATCATCGACAACACCGTCGCCACCGCCGCTCTCGTCCGCCCCCTGGAACTGGGCGCTGACATCGTCGTCGCCTCACTGACCAAGTTCTACACCGGCAACGGTTCCGCCCTGGGTGGTGTGCTGGTCGACGGCGGCAAGTTCGACTGGACCGTCGAGCGTGAGGGCAAGCCGGTATTCCCCGACTTCATCACCCCGGATCCGGCCTACCACGGCCTGAAGTACGCCGATCTGGGTGCCGCAGCCTTCGGCCTGAAGGCCCGCGTCGGCCTGCTGCGCGACACCGGTGCAGCTCCCTCCCCCTTCAATGCCTGGGTCACCGCGCAGGGCCTGGACACCCTCTCCCTGCGCCTGGAGCGCCACAACGAGAATGCCATCAAGGTTGCCGAGTTCCTCGCCGCCCACCCGAAGGTGGAGAAGGTCAACTTCGCCGGCCTGAAGGATTCCCCCTGGTATGCCACCAAGGAGAAGCTGGGCCTGAAGTACACCGGTTCGGTGCTCACCTTCGAGATCGCCGGTGGCAAGGACGCCGCCTGGGCCTTCATCGACAACCTGAAGCTGCACTCCACCCTGGCCAACATCGGTGACGTGCGCTCCCTGGTCGTCCACCCGGCCACCACCACCCACTCCCAGTCCGATGAGCACGGTCTGGCACGTGCCGGCATCACCCAGTCCACGGTCCGCATCTCTGTCGGCATCGAGAACATCGATGACATCATCGCCGACCTGCAGGCCGGTTTCGACGCCCTCAACTAGTACAGCTGTAACAAGAAAACACAGGTGAAATGCTCCATGCCCCAGCTTGCTCCTCCCGGAGAACTGGCCGTTGTCCCCATCGGTGACTTCCACACCGAGGCCGGGGGCCTGATCAACGAGGCCTTCCTCGCCTACCAGCGGTGGGGCCAGCTCCGGATTGGCCAGGACGGCAGCACCAACGTCCTGCTCATCCAGCACGCCCTGACCGGCGACTCCGATGTAGCAGAATGGTGGAAAGGCCTGGTTGGGCCGGGGATGGCGCTCGATACCGAACGTTTCTGCGTGATCTGCACCAATGTCATCGGCGGTTGCAAGGGGTCCATCGGCCCGGCTGACCGCCACCCGGATGGCGATCACTGGGGTTCACGCTTCCCGGCGATCTCCATCCGCGACCAGGTGGATGCCGAAAAGAAGCTTCTCGACGCCCTAGGCATCCGCCGCCTCTCCGCCGTCATCGGTGGCAGCATGGGCGGAGCACGCACCCTGGAGTGGTCCCTGATGTACCCGGAGGCCGTCGATGCCGCCCTGGTCATCGCGGTCTCTGCCCGGGCCAGCGCCTGGCAGATCGGCATCCAGTCCGCCCAGATCTCCATGATCGAAGGCGATCTCTTCTGGCACGGTGGCGACTACTACGACACCGGCTACTCGCCCAACGCAGGACTCGGTGCCGCCCGCAAACTCGCGCACCTGACCTACCGCGGTGAGCTGGAAGTGGACGAGCGCTTCGGTTCCGAGGCCCAACCCGGGGAAAACCCGCTGGGCACCTTCCGTGACCGCAGGCAGCGCTTCGCCGTCCAGAGCTACCTGGACCACCAGGCCCGCAAACTGGTGGAGCGCTTCGACGCCGGCTCCTACGTGATCCTCACTGACTCACTGAACCGCCACGACATCAGCCGTGACCGCGGTGGCCTGAACAAGGTCCTGTCATCCTCCACCGTGCCTACCATGGTCGTCGGTGTGGACACCGATATCCTCTACCCCTACCACCAGCAGGAACACCTCAGCCGAAACCTGGGCAACCTCCTGGCGATGGCCAAGATCTCCTCGCCGGTGGGCCATGATGCCTTCCTCGCAGAATTCCGGCAGATGGATAATATCCTCCGCCGCTTCATGGCCCTGGCGGAACCCTCCCTGACTATCCCGGACTCCCCGGAACTGACCGGGAAGATCGAGTTCTACATCTAAAACAGCTCCGTAATAAGGGCCAGGGAAAGGCCAGGGAAGTCGGTTTAATCCGCTCCCCTGGCCTTTCTTTATGCACCGCACTCCGAACAAGAATGCATGTGGGAATTCCCGAACGGGTGCCCCCACTGTTTCATGGCATGAGCTGGGCAGATAGATTCAGGATACCCCCAGGGTGGTGGGCATGTCCGGGCCGTGTCCTAGCTTCGATATCGAACACGCATTCCATGCACGAGCCTGCCCAGGGACGCCTATGCACACCACCCCACACCCCTACTACCGCCACACCGACCCCACCGACCCCGCCGCGCACTGGACCACCCACCGCAACCGCCAGGACCTCACCTTCTGGACAAGTGTCACCCCAGACGACGACGCCGATATCGACACCACCACCTCCCACCTCGCCGCCCGCACCTCCTTGAGCACAACCATGACACTGACCTGGCTGTCGATTGTCCAGCTCCTGCGCCACTACCCGGTGCTGGCTGCCCACAACCACGACCTCGGCCTGCTCGACCACCCCAGGCTGCGCGCCATCGAACACGCCCTTGATCGCCGTGGACGACCCCGACATCATCACCGAGGTCGATAAGCACCTCACCACCTTCCTCACCCCCACCCGGCCAGCGGAAGCCCTCCCGGGGCCGACAACCATCCACCGGTTCCTTACGCCTCCTCCTCATAGAACACGACACCCGGCCGCCGAACACGACACCCACCCAAGAGCCCTGGGCATCCACTTCCGCACCACCGGCACCGGACACACCCAGATCCAGGCGGTGCTCGCCGCCGATGACGCCCTGGACATCCACACCATCCTGCGGGCCACCGCCACCGCCGAAGACACCACCCTGCATGACGCCCTGCTGGGGCTGCTCCGCGGGACGATGCACAGCCCGAAGGTGGTGTACAACCTCTACGGACCAGACGGTGGCACCCCGACCTATCTGGCAGGAGCCGGCTACCTCGATGATCGTCAGGCCCGATACTGGGCCGAACGGATCACCCGCACCATGGACACCCCCCGCCCACGCCACCACCCTGGCCTACCGACCCACCGAGGAAATCATCCGGGCCGTGAAAGGGTCGGGACGGGACCTGTCGGGGGCCGGAGGACTGCGGGATCGATGCCGAGGCCTGCGATGTTGATCATGTGCTCAACCACACCGCAGGGGGTCCCACCACGCCCAGTAACCTGCAGTGTCTGTGTCGTAGGCATCACCTGAGGAAAACCCGTGGGGACCTGAACCTGGTGATGAATGCACAGTCGTTTATGCAACGTCGTGCCCAACGGGTCAACAAACGCCGTACCGCCCCGACCCCGGAGGGACACACCCGGGAGGAGGAACCACCCTTCTAGGCGGTACCTGTCCGACCCTCGTTCTCAGCTGCCGAGAGAGTCGATGGAAGAGGAGAGAAAAACCAGCCCACCACCGAGCAAAAGATTAAAAAGCGCGTCGAAGCGTCGGGATCTCACCGAGAGAATTCCCAGGATCTTCGAATCGCAGGACACCCTGAGGACAGCGAGCCACATCATCGCGGCCCCGAGGGTGAAGGTCGCCCTCCGCCAATGTTCGGTGAGGGCGAAGACTGAGGCAACCACGAAGGAGAGGAGAAAGACCCCCACTCCCAGCAGTTGCATAAACCGGGGTAGCACCGAGGGTTTCAGATCCGCATCGTGCGGATTACCCAGTGCGTGAGCCGGTAATTCAGGCATTGGCGAGCCGTTCAGCCCTTTCCACCACATTGTTGACTAGGAAGGTGCGGGTCATCGGACCAACACCACCGGGGTTCGGGGACACCGCGCCAGCGACCTCCCAGACATCCGGGTGGACATCACCGAGCAGCTTGCCCTCAACGCGGGATACTCCGACGTCGAGAACAGCGGCACCCGGCTTGACCATGTCAGCGGTGAGCATATGTGCCTTGCCGGCAGCGGCGATGATGACATCTGCCTGCAGGGTCTCCGCCTTCAGATCCTTGGTGCCGGTGTGGCAGAGGGTGACGGTGGAGTTCTCGCTGCGGCGGGTCAGCATCAGACCGATGGGACGTCCAACGGTCACGCCACGGCCGATGACGACCACCTTGGCGCCGTTGAGCTCTATGCCGAAGCGACGCAGCAGCTGGATCGAACCATTCGGGGTACAAGGTAGCGGGGCCGGCTCATTGAGAACCAGCTTGCCCAGGTTCACGGGGTGCAGGCCATCAGCGTCCTTATCCGGGTGGATGCGCTCCAGCACGGCGTTTTCGTCCAGGTGCTTCGGCAACGGCAGCTGCACGATATAACCCGTGCAGGCCGGATCCTCGTTCAGCTCGTCGATGACGGCGTTGAGTTCTTCCTGGGTGACATCCGCCGGCAGGTCCCGGCGGATGGAGTTGATGCCGATCTCAGCACAGTCGCGGTGCTTCATCTTCACATAGGAGTGGGAACCGGGGTCGTCGCCGACCAGCACGGTTGCAAGACCCGGGGTAATCCCCTGCTCCTTGAGGGCGGCCACTCGCTTGGCCAGGTCGGCGAAGATCTCTTCGCGATAGAGTTTTCCGTCCAATTTGATCGCAGTCACGGATCTCATTATTCCACGCCTAGACTCTTTTCCATGCCTGCTCCCCTGTTACATGTGATTTTTGAGAATCCCGTGATCCCGCCGAACACCGGAAATGCCATCCGGATGTGTGCCGGAACCGGGGCTCATCTGCATCTGGTTGAACCCCTCGGTTTCGATCTGAGTGAGAAACACCTGCGTCGGGCAGGCCTGGACTATCACGACCTGGCCGAGGTCACGATCCATCCGAATCTGGATGAATGCTTGGCGACGCTCCCAGGATCCCGGGTGTTCTCATTTGTCACCCGGGGAACCACCTTCCACACCGAAATCAACTATCGGGAAGGAGATGCCCTGCTCTTCGGTACGGAACCCACCGGGCTCAGTGATCATGCCCTCAATCACCCTCGGATCACCGGGGAGGTGCGCATCCCCATGCTTCCTGGGCGACGTTCCATGAATCTCTCCAACTGTGCCGCGGTGGGCACCTACGAAGCCTGGCGTCAGCTCGGTTTCCCCGGCGGCAACTAACTTTTATCCGGCCCGGGCAGCTCGCGGCGCCGGAGCCAGTTCATAAGTTCCCGACCCCGGGTTTCATCCAGGTCTTCCCCGGCCATGTGTACCGGCCCATCCACCAGGTCCAGCTGCACCGTGCACAGGTGGACCAGCTGTTGCAGTGGGCCGTGTCGCAGCGTCAGTTCCTGGATGTGGGAGGTGTCGATCATCGATACCTGCCTGCCGATCCTGCCCTTGTGCACCACCACCGCTTCATTCAGGAGGGTCACACCCTGCTGTTTCCGGTCGATCGGGGAGACCCATCGGGCTACCGGCGGGCTGCTGAAGTGGGGGTGGGTGGCACCCTCCGGTCGGGCGTGGGACTCCATCTCCGCCCGGCTCAGCGGGCCCAGCACTGCGGCCACCGCCATTGCCCGGTCCCGGGAGCCGACCGGAAAGAGCGTGGAAGTTCCGGTCTTTTTATTGGATTCGCTGCCATAACCGGCCACAGTGATATCCACCGCCCACCAACCGACAAGGCGCCACAGCATGGGCTGGCGCACCCTCACCCCGTGGATACGGCTCAGCGGAATCGACTGTTTGCGACGGTCAGCCAGACCATAGGAGAGATTGACCACCTCGCCCTCCATCCGGGCGTTGAATTTCCAGCTGCGGTCAATCTGCCCCCAGACGATCGGCACCACACCGACCAGCACCGGGAAGATTGAGGCCGGAGACAGCGGGGTCACCAGGAACACGATGGTGCCGATGGCGGTGATGATCGCCGGAATGCTCAGGAGAGCACCGAGCAGGGAGCGCTGGATCGGAATTTCCGGAACCAGATAATCATCATGCTCCCCGACGACCTCCGTATCCCCAGTCTCCCCTTCAGGCAATTCCAGTTCGACTGATTGCCCCCGGGTACGCGCCAGCAGTTCCGCCCGCAACTGCTCTGCCTCTGCTTTAGGAAGATAAAGGATCTCGATGACGGAGTTACCGCCACCGGCGGTCTCCACCCGCACCGAGGCGAGCCGGAAGATCCGGGCGATGACAGATTCCACGACGTCCACCGCCTGGACCCGGTCGAAACGGGCGGTGCGCAACTGGGTGTTCAGCACTCCCCGCTTGAGCTGCACCTCTTCTTCGGTGACTCGGAATCCGGTGGCCTTCCACCAGATCTGGGACACCAGCCACAGCAGCAGTCCGGCCAGCAGCAGCCCACCGACACCTATCAGCAGGGAAACCCAGGCCTGCCCGAACTCCCCCTGAAAGAAACCCCAGATGCTGTTGAAAGTGGAGAGATTGAAGTTGAGGAGCAGTGCGGCGAAAATCGCCAGGATCACGGTCCAGAAGCGCAGCAGCGGGGTCAGGCGGTGGACTCTACGGACATCCCCGGCAGCCTCGAAGGTGTCAGGGGTGGTCATAGTCCACTCATCCTCTCCCTGGCCTTGATTGCCAGGCGTTCCCGCAGTCCATCGGCCACATCCACGGGAAGTCCCTGCACCGAGGCATCAGAGGAGGCGGAGGCGGTGTGCAGTTCCACGGACTTCAGACCCAGGGAACGCTCAATCGGACCGGCTTTGACGTCCACGAACTGGATGCGGCCATAGGGCACGACGGTGAAGGTGTACCAGAGCTTTCCTTTGGTGATCAGCAGCTCATTCTCGGTTTCCAGCCAGCCGAGGCGTTTGACCTGCTGGGGAATCAGCCAGGCCTGCCAGAGCAGCAGCAACAGCATCAGGGCACTGCCGATCTGAAACCAGTGACTGAACACAAAACCGAGCACCAGGAAGACAATCAGTCCCACCAGAATCCACGGTAAGCGGCCCAGATAACGGGCGGTGCTCAGCTTTGGCGACACAGGATTCATCACCGGTTGTGCCCCGGCGGGATGCTCAGATTGTTCCTTCATATCTGCCACTCTGCCAAAACTCCGGGGAGAGCACGAAGCTGCTAACCTCGCTGTGACATAAGCCACTCAGGGAGTCTGCATGAAAATTCGTTTCGGTCGTATCAATGAGTCTTTCCACCAGGTGGCTGCCGCCGTGGTGGAGGAGGTCCTGCTTCGCCTGGGCCATGAGGTGGAGGTTCATGAGGGACCCCATCCGGAGATGTACCCCAAGTTGGCCAGCGGGGAGCATCATCTCTTCGCCGATGCCTGGCTGCCGGGTGGGCACGCCGTCTACTGGGAGCAGGTCAAGGATGCCGTGGTGGAGGTGGCCACGCTTTATGAGGACGCAGAATTCTTCTGGGCGGTGCCTGGATACGTCCCCGAGGCTGAGGTCTCCAGCCTGCGCGATCTTGCCAAACCGGAGGTCCACGCCAAGTTCCCGGGGAAGGTGGTGCAGGGCACCACCTCTGCCGCGGGGTTGACCATGCGCGGCGATCAGCTGCTGGAGACCTATGGGCTGAAGGAACAGGGCTGGACCCAGCCCCACGGTGACATTTACGCCATCATCGACACCATCGGGCGTCGATACGCGGCCGGGGAATGGTTTGTCACCCCGCTATGGCAACCGATGTACCTGAACCAGGTGTATCAGCTGCGCCCCCTGACGGACCCCGAGGCGGCTTTCCCGGAACCGGATCGCGCTTCACTTCTGGCGCACCGTGAAAGCTGGGAGGAACTGCCGGAGCAGACCCGCACTGCCCTACAGAAGATCAACTACCGGATCGAGGATGTCAATGAGATGGATCTCCTGATGAACCAGAACAAGTTGGCACCGCTCGAAGCAGTACGGGAATGGACGCGGCGCCACCCCGGTCGCATGGAGGCCTGGTTGGCTTAACCCAGGCCGGCGGTGAGGGCGAAGAGACCCCAGGACAGGGTGAAACCCATGATCGCGATGGCGGTCTGGTTGACGGTCCAGGTCTTCAGGGTGGTGGCCACGTCCATGTTCATCAGACGCCCGACCAGCCAGAAACCGGAGTCGTTGACGTGGCTGGCGATGACCGAGCCAGCAGCAGTGGCCAACACGATCGTGGCCAACTGGAAGTCGTTGTAGCCGGCTGCCGCAACCGCCGGGGCCATCAGCGCGGCCGCCGTGGTCAGGGCGACGGTCGCGGATCCCTGGGCCACGCGCAGCACCGCGGCCACCACGAAGCAGGCCAGAATGACCGGAAGGCCCAGGTCAGCCATGGAGTCGGCGAGAGCGTCGCCGATACCGGAGGAACGCAGAACACCACCGAACATGCCGCCGGCACCGGTGATCAGCACCACCGAGCAGATCGGGCCGAGGGCTCCCTCAACAGCCTTGTCCAGGGCGGAACCGCTGACACCGCGGCGGGCACCCAGGGCCCAGAGGGCGATCAGGGTGGTCAGCAGCAGGGCGATAGGGGTCGCACCCAGGAAGCTGAGGATGCCGACCACCAGGGAATCTGCATCGACCCAACCGGCTGAGGCCGCCATGTCGGTACCGGTGTTGCCGAAGATCAGGATCATCGGGATCAGCAGAATACCGATCACCACTCCGGCGCCGGCCGGGTTATCGGGCTGCTCCCCTGAGACCTTGCCCCCGGCCAGTAGGTCGGGGACGGGGAGCGGGAACTTACGGCCGAAGTACTTGCCCAGCAGGTAGCCGGTGACGTACCAGGTGGGGATGGCGATGATCAGGCCCGCGAGCAGCACGAAACCGACCTGGGCATCGTAGAACTCGGAGGCCGCGATGGGACCGGGGTGCGGCGGAACGAAGACGTGCATGACGGAGAAAGCACCGGCAGCGGGGATGCCATAGGTCAGGACGGGACCGTCCATGCGACGGGCCACCGCGAAGATGATGGGCAGCATGACCACCAGGCCGGCATCGAAGAAGATGGGGAAGCCCATGATCAATGAGGCCACACCCAGCGCCAGCGGGGCACGTTTCTCACCGAAGAGACGCACCAGGGTATTCGCCAGGGAGGCGGCACCTCCAGAGGTTTCCACCAACCTGCCCAGCATGGCCCCGAGACCGACCAGCAGGGCCACTGAGGCCAATGTTCCACCGAAACCGTCCAACAGCGTATCGACGATCGCGTCAACCGGGATTCCGGCGACCAGGGCGGTGAGTACGGAGACCAGGACCAGCGTCAGGAAAGCATGCAGCTTAAAGACGATGACCAGGATGAGGATCAGGGCGATTGCCCCGGCAGCGATGCCGAGCAGGGGCCCCGCCCCTAATGTTTGCTCCCAGGTATCCACGGGTCGTGCTCCTTAAAGTCTGTGTTCCGCAAAAGAATATCGAAATAGTATGACTTATATCTCGTTTCAGTGGAAATCCCGGGATTCACGACCGGAACATGCCCCGATCTACAGCCAGGCTGACCACCCCCCTCAGTATTCAGGATGACGCCCCACACCACCAGAGCCCTGTGACACCACCATTGGAATCAATGCACCATGAGCTCCCCTGTTCGGAAATCTCAAAATGAGAAAGAAACCCGATCAGCTCTTTTCCCCTTTTGAGCTGCGCATTAAGCTCAGAAGACACCATCCAAGGAGTTGTTCATGAAGCGCTTCCTTCCGACCATCACCATCCTGGCCACCGCCACCCTCATCGCCGCCTGCACCGGGAACGCGGAGCCAGACGCCGTCACGGTCACCGTCACCGCTGCTCCGGAGAGCAGCACCCCACAAACCACGCAGGTCACCATCACGCAGACCCAGAGCAGCACCACCTCCAGCTCCACCGAACCGCCCACGGAGTGCACCCCGGAAGCCCTCAGCCGAGATGTGGATCCCGGCCTGGACACCGTTCTCTACTGTGACGGCCAGTGGCTGCGCGGGGGTAGATGGCAGACCGATTGGGTGGTCTACGCCTACTGGGAGTCAGGCCGGTGGAACCAGTATTCCTCTCACGGCACTTCCGAGGTCACCGGATATCCCTGCTATGACCTGGAGCGGGCCCGCAACGACGGTGCCCCCGAAGAAATCCTGGGGATGATGGCGGCCTGCGGCTAGCTGCACAGTACGGAAAAACTAGACCAAGCGGTATGGAACATGTTAATGTCATCCACCAGACCCCTGAATATCCCCCAATCAAAGGATGACAACATCATGAACCTGCGCCGCATCCTGGCCGGTGGTACCGCCACCATCTTCGCCACCACCGCATTGGTCGCCTGCTCCTCCTCCGACTCCGAGGACGGCGAGGGCCCGATCCGCATCGGCACCACCGATGCCTCCAAGTCCGCCTGGACTGTTTTCGAGGAGCAGGCCGAGGCCCGGGACATTGACCTCGAGGTGGTCAACTTCGGTGACTACTCCACCCCGAACCAGGCACTGAGCCAGGATGAACTGGACGTCAACCTCTTCCAGCACCTGAAGTTCCTGGCGGAGTACAACGTCGGTTCCGATGATGATCTGACCCCGGTCGGCGCCTCCGAGATCGTGCCGCTGGCACTGTTCTGGAAGGACAAGGACTCCCTCGACGGCATCGAGGGCGAGTCCATTGCCCTGCCGAATGACCCCTCCAACCAGGGTCGCGCCATCAACGTTCTGGTCCAGGCCGGTCTGATCACCCTGAAGACCCCGGGTCTGATCACCCCCACCCCGGCCGACATCGATGAAGAAGCATCCAAGGTCTCCATCATCCCGGTTGATGCCGCCCAGACCACCGTCGCCTACGGCGAGGGCACCCCGGCAATCATCAACAACTCCTTCCTGGATCGCGCAGGCATCGACCCGAACACCGCAGTCTTCGAGGATGACCCGGAGTCCGAGGAAGCTGAGCCCTACATCAACGTCTTCGTGACCAAGGCCGAGGATGCTGAGGATCCCCGTGTCGCCGAGCTCGTTGAGCTCTGGCACAGCGAGGAGGTCCAGAATGCTGTCGCCACCGACTCCGCCGGCACCTCCGTCCCCGTCGAGCGAAACGCCGCTGAACTGCAGGAAATCCTCGACCGCTTGGAAGAGGCGGAGCGCAACGCCTAAGCTGCTCTAGAACATTAAACCCCGTCGTTTTACACGACGGGGTTTAACCTTGTATCGACCCTGTCACCTAGCAAAGTGAGCACCCGAACAGTGTCTGACACTCAACAGCAAATTGGAACCCGCATCGAGTTCCGGAACATCTCCAAGGTGTTCAGCAACAACAAGAAGTCGGTCACCACGGCCGTCGACGATGTCTCGATGACCGTTGAACCCGGTGAGGTGCTCGGTGTGATCGGCTACTCCGGTGCCGGCAAGTCGACCCTGGTGCGCCTGATCAACGGTCTGGACAGCGCCACCTCCGGCGAGCTGCTGCTCGACGGGGTGGACGTGGTCGGCAAGTCGGAGGCGCAACTGCGCAAGATCCGTTCCCGGGTGGGCATGATCTTCCAGCAGTTCAACCTCTTCAACTCCCGCACCGCGGCCGGCAATATCGAGTACCCGCTGAAGCTGGCGGGCGTGGCCAAGGAGGAACGTCGCCGTCGGGTAGACGAGCTCCTCCAATTCGTCGGCCTGGGAGACAAGGGCCGCAACTTTCCCGAGCAGCTCTCCGGTGGACAGAAGCAGCGGGTCGGTATTGCCCGGGCACTTGCCACCAACCCCTCTCTGCTGCTGGCGGATGAGTCCACCTCCGCACTGGACCCGGAGACCACCCAGGAGGTGCTCTCCCTGCTGCGCAAGGTCAACCGGGAACTGGGCATCACCATCGTGGTGATCACCCATGAGATGGAGGTGGTCCGTTCCATCGCCGATAAGGTCGCTGTGATGGAGGCCGGCCGCGTGGTGGAGTACGGCTCCGTCTACGAGGTATTCTCCGCCCCGAAGACCACGGTTGCCCAGCGTTTCGTGGCCACCGCCCTGCGTAACACCCCCGACATGGTCGAGACGGATGACCTGCTGGCCCATGAGGGAAGGCTGTTCACCGTCGAGCTCAGTGAGGACTCCGGTTTCTTCGGTGCCGCCGCCGCAGCCCGGGAAGGCGGGGTGAAGATCAACATCGTCCATGGTGGTGTGACCACCCTGCAGCAGCAGAGTTTCGGCAAGATGACGGTCCGGCTCAACGGCCCTGACACCGCCATCGAACAGTTCTACCAAACCCTTGCGGTTACCACCGACATCAAGGAGATCATCCGATGAACACCATGACTCTCGCAGCCGACTGGGACCGTCTCGGCGGCACCTTCGTCGACGCCATCTGGGACACCCTGATCATGGTTTCGATTGCCATGGTCGCCGGTGGTTTCTTCGGCCTGTTGCTCGGCGTGCTGCTCTACACCACCCGCAGCCAGGGCATCCTGAAGAACAGTTTCTTCTACAACCTGGTCAATGTGCTGGTCAACTTCGTCCGGCCGATCCCCTTCATCATCATGATCGCCGCCTTCGGTCCGCTGACCCAGGCGGTCGTCGGCACCACCATCGGACGTGATGCGGCCACCTTCATCATGGCCATCGCCGCGACCTTCGCGGTGGCCCGCATCGTGGAGCAGAACCTGGTCGCCATCGACCCCGGCATGATCGAGGCGGCCCGCGCCATGGGTGCCGGCCCCTGGCAGATCATCACCACGGTGATCCTGCGGGAGGCCCTGGGCCCGCTGGTCCTGGGCTACACCTTCATCTTCATCGCCGTGATCGACATGTCCGCCATGGCGGGCTACGTCGGCGGCGGCGGCCTCGGTGACTTCGCCATCGTCTACGGCTACCGCGCCTATGACTGGGAGGTCACCTATGTGGCGACCTTCGCGATCATCATCATCGTCCAGATCGCCCAGCTGCTGGGTAACTGGCTCTCGAAGAAGATCATGCGTCGCTGATCGACACCGCCACCCAGGCCGAGCCGACCTTCGGCTCATCCCCGCAGGAGGAGACCACCCCGGTCACCTCCTGCTTTTCCATTTCCACCCGCCAACGACGACCATCATGGTGCGTGACAAGCCCTTCTTCCGCCACCGTGAGATCCCCGTAGTGCAGGGGTTCCCCAGCGTCGATAAGCTTCCTGGCCACCGCCAGTTCCGCCACCTGCCCGGTGGGGCGCCACAGCCCGCGACCCCGGTTGCCGAACAGGAAGAACTCACCCCGCTGCGCCCAGGCCACCAGGGCGCTGGCAGCACGGCCGCTGAGACGGCCGAAGGAATATCCCCAGGGCATGAGCAGGATGGAGGGGGCGAAGCGATGCCCCTTGGTGTGCGAGGTCTCCCACACCACATCCCCCGGGAAACGCTGCGCCAGCTCGGCCGCCAGGGGTCTGCCCTGCACCGCACAGCAGAGGTCCCGCTTCCCGTGGGTGCACACCAGCACCAGGGGATGTGACACCACTTCCCCGGCGTTAAGGCCCGGCCCGGAGAGGTCCAGGTCCAGGATCGCCTCTGCCCCGGTGACCTGGAGCTTCTCGACGAGCGCCTCCTCGGTGAACACCAGGAAGAGGGTGAGGTGTTCCGGCTCGCGGTGTTTTTGGCCGGGGCGGCGAATCAGCTGGAGCCCCGCCTTTCCCTTGAGGTGGGACTTCAGGGCGGTGCTGAGCTCCGGACCGAAGGTGTCGCCGTCGAGCACATCCCGGCTCCACCCGCGGTCATGTTCCAGAACAACATGCACTTTTTCCTGCTTGGCGGTGCCGGGTAGCGGCTCAACCTGAATCTCAGAACAACGGGATGAAACAGACATTGTTCAACAATATCCCCTTTTCATGCATCGGTTTGCAACAATTCGTTCACAATCGTTCCCAAAGACCATTTCTGGCTTCTCCCCCCGGTGGGAATCGCGATACGGTGTCCCCATGAATGTGCTGACTTCTCTCCCGATCCGCCGTGTTGTCGCGGGCCTGGTGGCCACCACCGCCCTCGGCCTCGGGGCCTGTTCCGGTATCGTCAGCACCAGCTCCGATGCGAGGGAGACGCTTTCCGCGTCCACCCCAGGCGGTGACTCCACCTCCACCCACGCCGGGGTCACCCCGAGCGGGGATGCGGACACCACCATGAAGACGCTGCGCCCCGAGGCTCCCGCCACCCTGATCGTCAATGATGTCCGGGTGGGCACCCATGAGGGCTATGACCGGGTCACCTTCGAGCTCGACGGTGAGGGCGAACCCGGCTGGTTCATCGACTACACCGAACGCCCCTCCCAACAGGGTTCCGGCCACCCCATCGAATACCGCGGCACCACCGCCCTCAACGTCAACCTCGACGGCATGGTCTACCCCTTCGATCTGGGTGTCGCAGACCCACAGATCGGCACCGTCGAGGGTGCCGGTGCGATCACCGAGGTGATCAGTGCCGGTACCTTCGAAGGCCGCTCCCAGTTCCTCATCGGCATGCAGGACCAGCTGCCCTACACCGTGCAGGTGTTTGAGGAACCACAGCGCGTGGTCATCGATTTCCAGCAACGCTAGCACTCCGGAGCGGCCGGAAACCCCGGATCCTCAGCTGGTAGCGTGTCCGGCATGGACGGCTACCACAACATGCGATCTCACGTCACCCCGATTCCCACCCCACCGGGGGTCCGTTTCGGAGCCTCCGCTCTGATCGGATTGGGCGTGGCCGTGTTGTCCACGGAACTCTCCCGCGGCATCCAGGTCGCCACCATGATCATCACCATCGGAGCCGCCTGCCTGCTGATCTTCAGCCACCCCTACCGTCGGGAGATCCGTAGCTATCTGGAGCAGCGGGAACTCAGTTACCGCCCCAAACTGGGTCAGGTGCTGCCCCTGTTCCTGGTGTGGCTCGCCCTGATGCTGGTGCCCGCCTTCGCCCCCTTCCCCATCTGGGGCACCCTCGTGACCTGGTTGCTCACCTTCGCCTGGATGTTCTGGGTATTCCCCCATATCGACGGCAGTCGGGCACTGGCTTTCGCCTGATTGATGGGGGGCGGAATATTAGCTGTGGGAAAATGAATGGATGATCCTCTCAGCCCTTGACATGCTCGTCCCCACCCATCAGACCTCCGGGTTGTGGCGCCACCCGGAGGCTGTCACGGAGGAGTACCGTGACCTGGATTTCTGGGTTTCCCACGTGAAACTGCTGGAGGAGGCCGGGTTCGACACCGTCTTCTTCGCTGATGTCGCCGGGGTCTATGACGTCTACGAAGGTTCCGGGCGCACCGCCATCCGCACCGGCATGCAGTACCCCCTGTTGGATCCGCTGCTGCTGATCAGCGCACTGGCCGCCGCCACCGAGGAGATCGGTTTCGGGGTCACCGCCAATGTCTCCTATGAGTCGCCCTTCCTGCTGGCCCGCAAATTCGCCACCCTCGACCACCTCACCCGGGGTCGCATCGCCTGGAACATCGTCACCGGTTACCAGCCCTCCGCACTCCGTAATATCGGCGCGGACTCCCTCCCCCATGATGAGCGCTATGACCGCGCTGACGAGTACATGGAGGTCGTCTACGCCCTCTGGGAGGGCTCCATCGAGCCCGGGGCACTGCGTATCGACGCCGCCGCCAACACCTACCTCGATCCGGACCGCGTGCACCCCATCAACCACCGCGGTAAATACTTCGATGTCCCCGGCACCGCGGTCACCCTGCCCGGCCCGCAGCGCGTGCCCCTCCTCTTCCAGGCAGGTTCCTCCCCGCGCGGCATGGACTTCGCCGCCCGCCACGCCGAGGTACTCTTCTTCGCCGGCACTACCCCGGACAATGTTCGCCCGCTTGTCGACGCCGCCCAAGGTCGGGCCGCAGCAGAACTGAGCACCATCACCTCAGTCACCCTGATTGCCGCGGGGAGCGATGCCGCCGCCCGGGAACGCTATGAGTCCTACCTGCGCCATGTGGACCCTGAGGCCGCCATGGCTCTCTTCGCCGGCTGGACCGGGTTGGATCTGTCCACCTACGGCCCGGATGATGTGCTGGAGGAGGTCCACATCGAGGGCAACCGCTCCGCACTGCAGTCCTTCACCGCCATGGATCCTGGGCGTCGCTGGACGATCGGGGATCTGGCCTCCCACATGACCATCGGTGGGCGGGGCCCGGTATTCGTCGGTTCCGGCGAAACCATCGTCGAGGAACTGGAGCGCTGGATGAAGGAAGCCGGGGTGGACGGCTTCAATGTGGACTACGCCCTGCGTGGCCCGGACATGAAGGCCTTCGCCGAGCATGTCACCCCGGTGCTGCGCTCCCGCGGTCTGCTGCGAAAGCGCTCCGGCAACACCCTACGGGGGCGGCTGCACGGCCGGGACCTGCTGCCCGACACCCACCCGGCGGCCACGTTCCGCAGAGGCTAGTCCAGGTCGCGGGAATGCGCCCAGCGGGTCAACGCATGGCGGTTGGACTGCTGGGTCTTGCGCAGGATGTTGGAGGCGTGGGTCTCCACCGTCTTGATCGAGATGAACAGCTCCTTGCCGATCTCCCGGTAGGTGTAACCCCGGGCCAGCAGGCGCAGCACCTCCAGCTCCCGCCGGGTCAGGGCATCCACTACCGGATCATCCACCCGCTCCGGCTCCCCGGCCGGTTCCTCCGCCACCTCTCCCCCGGCGAAGGCGTCCAGCACGAACCCGGCTAAGCGCGGCGAGAAATAGGCGTCCCCACCGTTGACACGGTCAATCGCTTCCGCCAACTCACTGCCGGAGATATTCTTGGTCACATAACCGCGTGCCCCGGCGCGGATCACCGAGATCACATCCTCCGCGGCATCGGAGACGCTCAGTGCCAGGAAGGTGGTCTCCACGGTGGTACCCCGGATGACCGCGACCCCACCGCCATCGGGCATGTGGACATCCAGCAGAACCACATCAGGTGCGGTGTCATTGATACCTGCTATCGCCTCAGCGACGGTGCCGGCATCCCCCACGATCTCCACGGCATCAGCCAGCTCTGCCCGGACCCCGGAGCGGAACACGGAATGGTCATCAACGAGAAATACCTTCACCATGCTCTCAGGATAGCGCCAAGGTGATGGCCACCTCCGTGCCCTCGCCCAGGGTGGAACGGATCTTCACCGAGCCCCCGATGCGTTTCACCCGCTCCCGGATCGAGTCCCGGATGCCGTGTCGGCCCTCCGGGACCTGCGCCGGGTCAAAACCGGAACCCCGGTCACGAACATAGATGCCCATTTCTCCGCCGAGAATCTCGGCGTAGACATCGGCGGACTCCACCCCGGCATGTTTGGCGGCGTTGACCATCGCCTCCCGGGCGGCGAGCACCACCGCCTGGGTCTGTTCATCCAGGGGTTGGTCCGTGCCCACGGTGACCGGGGCGATGCGGATGCCGAAGATGTCCTCCACTTCCCCGGCGGCGGTTTCCACGGCGGCGAAGACGGTGGAGTTCAGTTTCTCCGGGGCGTCGAAAAGCCACTGCCGCAGCTCGCGTTCCTGGCCCCGTGCCAGCCGTGTCACCTCCGCCGGATCCTGTGCCCGCTTCTGGATCAGCGCGAGGGTCTGCAGGACTGAATCATGCAGGTGGGAGGCAATTTCGGCGCGCTCATCCGCGGCTGCCTTCGCGGCGCGTTCCTGCATCAGGGAATCCCAGAGACGAAGCCCCACCGGCACCGCCAACCCCGCCACCCCGGCCAAGGTGAGCAGCACTGCCAGCAGGGCCGTGACAAAGCTGCTGCCCTCCCAGTTGAAGACCACCACCACAATGCCGGCCAGTACCAGCACCGAGCCGAAGCCGATGGTCAGCAGACTGCGGCCGGAACCGAAACCTCGGTCATAGGCCTGCCAGGCCACCAGGGCGCCGGTTGCCGCCACTGCCAGCGGAATCAGGGTGCTGCCGCCTGCGCCGGTGACATAGGAGATCGACAGGCCCGCGCCCGCCAGGGTCAGCAGCACCAGCAGCAGCAGCACCGGCTTGGTGATCCGCTCCCGTTCCGCCTTGGGAGGTGCCACATCCGTTTCACCTGGTTTGGAGGCGATCCACAGCAGGGCGTAGAACACCAGGCCCATCCCGGAGAGCAGCGCCGAGATGATCAGCGCAACCCGGACCACCGTGACATCGATACGCAGATGTCGGGACAGACCAGCTGCCACACCACCGACGACCCGCCCCTGGGAAGGGCGGGTGAAACGGGGATAGTAACCCGGCCGCAGCTCGCCATAGGGCACCGGTGTCTGGGGGAGACTCATGGCCTGATTCTCCCATGTGCCGGGTGGCGGCCACATCGGGGGAAACCCCGACCCCGAAAAATCAGGGTGACCCCCGATGGTCTGAACCGAACCTGGGAGCCAGAATGAAGACATGAGCACGTGGATGCAGATGTGGGAAACCCGACCAGCCCGAATCCCCAAGGAACAGGGTGGGCAGGGGCATATCGCCGGTGTCTGCGAAGGTATCGCCGTGCGCTACCAGATCGACCCCCTCATCCTGCGGATCGTTTTCGTGGTACTCGCTTTCTTCGGGGGCGGCATCGCCGCCTACCTCGCCGCCTGGGCACTCATGCCCCGCTACTCCGTCCCCGTCTCCCCCATCCAGGCGCTCTTCAAATCCGGGTATCCCAAGGAGAGGGAGCAGGGTTGGTGGCTGCTGATCTTCTTCATCCTCTTCTCCGGGGTCCTCGGGGCCGGCATCGGTGAGTTCTTCGGTTCCACCACCCTCCTCGCCCTCCTGCTGAGCGGACTGGGTTGGTGGGCCCTGCACAAGAAGGAACCTGTGCCCCCAGCCGGGCTGCTCGTCACCCACCACAGCGAAACCCAGGAGGCTCCCATGAACACCACCCCCCAACCCGATCTCTCCGGCATCACCCCGGCTGAAGGTTATCCCTATCCGCCGGGCCGCAGCACACCTCCTGCCTGGGATCCACTGGGCACCGCCCCCTTCGCCTGGGATCTGCCAGACCCCGCCCCGGTGGTGGTGGAAAAGAAACGCAGCCGACTCTGGCCCTGGATGATCCTCGGTTTCGGTGCTCTGGTCTCCACAACCGTGGTCATCGGTGGTGTGATCACCTTCTCCGAAGGCTATGACGGTGGTGCCGTCGGCGACACCCACCACTCCCCCAGCAGCATCGAATCCGGCAACCACCAGTTCAGCGGCGGCATCGGCGACACCACCATCGACCTCCGCAACCTCAATGATGTTCAGGAAGGACAGGAGATCACCATCGAAGGTTTCATCGGTGACCTTGATGTCCGCCTGCCCGATAACATCCCGGTTCAGCTCAGCTGCGAAAATGGCCTCGGGGACAGTAACTGCACCCCTGGTCTCTACAACGAAGATGCCGAAGGTGAACTCCTCCTCGTTCATGTCGAAGCCGGCATCGGTGACACGGACATCGACTGGGGCTGAGGTTGCTTAAGAACCAAGCTGTGGCTAAAACTTTGCCCTCAAAAGCACCGGGAGGGACCCCCTGGGGATCCTGGCCAGGCAGAACAGCACCCGTGAACAATGGCTGATCCCACTGCGGATGAGCCGGATGGCGCAGAGCCCCTTCACCTTCTACCGGGGCAACGCCGTAATCATGGCCGCCGATCACTCCCGGGATCCCCGCAGTGACATCCCGGTGGTCTCCTGCGGGGATGCTCACCTGAGCAACTTCGGCCTCAATGACTTCGATGAATCCGCCTGGGCACCCTGGGAATGGGATCTCAAGCGACTGGTCATCAGCGTGATTATCGGGGGGGGCGGGACAGTGAGCGGAAGGAAAAGGTGGTGCAGGCCGCGGCCGATAATGCGGTCCGTTGGACCGTTACTACTCCCACTTCAACCAGGAAATGGCCCCCCGACATCTCGGGAAAGCCTCCCGCCGGGTGCTGGAGGAAGCTGCCGAGGAAGCCCGCAAACGCACCAGCGCCCGGGCAGCCCGGCGCCTGACCGAGGACATCGGTGCGGGGCAACGCCGTTTCATTGAGTCACCTCCGGTGATGACCCATGTGGAGGACCTGGTTGAGCTGGATATGGACGCCAACTACCGGCAGTACCTGCTCTCCGCCAATGCGGACATCCGCATGTTGCTCTCCCACTACACAATGGAAGACATCGGGCAGCGGGTCGTGGGCATCGGCAGTGTAGGTACCCCGCTGCTACCTGGTGCTTTTCCGCGACATGGACGGTGGGGGTGCTGATCCTCCAGGTCAAGCAGGCCCTGCGCAGCGCACTTGAGGAATACGGTGGTTGCCCCCAGCCAGATGCCCTGCGGGACATGACCGAGGACACCGGGGAGGGCGCCCGGATGGTGGGATTGCAACGCATCCTGCAGGCCTACTCGGATCCTTTCCTGGGTCACCTGCTCTCCGGCCCCTCGGGGCGCTCCTTCTATGTCAGGCAGTACCACGATATGAAGGGCAGCGGGGAGCTGGAAATCCTCAATGGCACGTCCTTCAACGGTTATGCCGTGGCCTGGGGGCGCCATCCTGGACTGGTCCAATGCATATGAGGAACTCTCCCTGGCGGATTAGCGCGCATTCCTGTCCTCCGGGATGGTGCCGGAGGAAAATCAGGAGGCTTGAGAGGGGGATGGTTTCACGTGGAAACCCCCGCTCCCCCACCCCTGGGGATGGGTGGGGAAACGGGGGTTTCAGGTACGGCTCAGAGCAGGAGGGTTACTCCCACTCGATGGTTCCCGGCGGCTTGGAGGTGACATCCAGCACCACGCGGTTGACCTCAGCGACTTCATTGGTGATGCGGGTGGAGATCTTCTCCAGGGTCTCATAGGGGATGCGCACCCAGTCAGCGGTCATCGCATCCTCAGAGGTGACCGGACGCAGCACGATCGGGTGACCGTAGGTGCGCTGGTCGCCCTGCACACCCACCGAGCGGACATCTGCCAGCAGCACGACCGGGCACTGCCAGATCTGCTCATCCAGACCAGCGGTGGTCAGTTCCTCACGGGCGATCTGGTCGGCGGCACGCAGGGTCTCCAGGCGATCCTCGGTGACCTCACCGATGATGCGGATACCCAGGCCCGGACCCGGGAAGGGCTGACGGCTGACAATGACATCCGGCAGACCAAGCTCGCGGCCCACGGCACGGACCTCATCCTTGAAGAGCAGACGCAGCGGCTCCACCAGCTTGAATTCCACATCATCAGGCAGTCCGCCCACATTGTGGTGGCTCTTGATGTTGGCGGTACCGCTGCCCCCACCGGACTCGACAACATCCGGGTAGAGGGTGCCCTGCACCAGGAAGTCAACCTGCTGGCCCTCCATGGCCTGGGCCACGGCGCGCTCGAAGGAACGGATGAACTCCGCACCGATGGCCTTACGCTTGGCCTCCGGCTCGGTCACCCCGGACAGCTTGGAAAGGAAGGCGGCGCGCTCATCGACGGTGATCAGCTTCGCACCGGTGGCGGCGACGAAGTCCTGCTCCACCTGCTCGCGCTCACCGGCACGCAGCAGACCATGATCAACGAATACGCAGGTGAGACGGTCACCGATGGCGCGCTGCACCAGGGCGGCAGCCACGGCGGAATCCACGCCACCGGAAAGACCACAGATGGCGCGGCCGGTTTCGCCGACCTGCTCGCGAACCTGCTCGATGAGCTGCTCAGCGATGTTGGCGGCGGTCCAGGTCGGCTTCAGACCAGCGATCTGGGTGAGGAAACGGCTCAGCACCTCCTGGCCGTGCGGGGAGTGCAGCACCTCCGGGTGGTACTGCACACCGGCCATGTGCTTTTCGACGTTCTCGAAGGCGGCCACCGGCGCACCCTCGGAGGAGGCAGTCACCTCGAAGCCCTCGGGGGCTGCGGTGACGGCATCGCCGTGGCTCATCCACACCTGGTGGGTCTGGGTGAGACCGTTGTGCAGCACGCCACCGGCAACCTGGATCTGGGTGCGGCCGTACTCACGGTTGCCGGTCTCGGCGACGGTGCCGCCCAGAGCATCGGTCATGGCCTGGAAGCCGTAGCAGATGCCGAACACCGGCAAGCCCAACTCCAGGATCTCCGGATCCAGCTTGGGGGCATTGTCGGCGTAGACCGAGGAGGGACCACCGGAGAGGATCAGTGCGGCCGGGTTCTTGGCCTTGATCTCTGCCGCGGTGGCGGTGTGCGGGACCACCTCAGAGTAGAGGTGCGCCTCGCGCACACGGCGGGCGATGAGCTGGGCGTACTGGGCGCCGAAATCGACGACGAGGACGGGAGATTGATTCTGCTGGGTCACAAGCCAGAAGTCTACTAGACTCTCCCCTGTTTCCAAGATCTGGTAGTGCCCCGATCCGTGGTTAACGAACCGAGAGACCAACCTTCTGGAAGCTCTTCAGATCGGTGTAGCCGCACTTGGCCATCGCCCGACGCAGACCACCGACGATGTTCTGGTAGCCATAGGGCTCGGTGGAGGGGCCGTGCAGCAGGGTCTCCAGGCTGGGCCGCTCCTCATTCTCCAGCAGCACCGTCGGTGCCTCGGAGACGAAACCACGGGGGAACCGCGGGTGGGCGGCAACCGGAGGCCAGTAGTAGCCCTGGCCGGCAGCCTCGGCGGCGGGCGCCAGCACCTCACCAAGTGCCACGGCATCGGCACCGCAGGCGATTGCCTTGGCAACATCACCGGAGGTCTCGATGTCCCCGTCGGCGATGATGTGGACATAGCGCCCCCCGGTCTCATCCAGGTACTCCCGGCGCGCGGCGGCGACATCGGCGATGGCGGTGGCCAGGTGGGTCTCAATGCCCAGGGAGATCGCGTTGGTGTTGGTGCCACCACCGACGATCACGCCGGCGGCGCCGGTGCGCATCAGGTGCAGGGCAGTGGTGTAGTCGGTGACACCACCGGCGATGACCGGCACCTCCAGGGAGCCGATGAACTCCTTGAGGTTCAGCGGTTCCCCGCCGGTGGCGACATGCTCCGCGGAGATCATGGTGCCCTGGATGATCAGCAGCTCCGCACCTGCCTGGATGACCTTGGGTGCCAGTTCGCGGGCCTTCTGCGGGGAGACGCGCACCGCAACGGTGGCCCCGGATTCACGGACCTCGCCGATGCGTCGGGCCAGCAGCTCATCGTTGAGTGGATAGGCATGCAGTTCCTGCAGCGCGGTGGTGGCTGCGGTGCTGAGCAGTTCCAGCGGGTTGGTGCTTTCCGCGGCCGCCACCACGCGTGCGATGGCGGCATCCAGATCTTCATGGCGACCCCAGAGTCCCTCAGCGTTGATCACCGCAAGACCTCCCTGTCGACCCATCTCAATGACGAACTCCGGGGATGCCAGCGCATCAGTGGGGTGGGACATCACGGGGATGTTGAAGGTGTAGGCGTCGATGTGCCAGGTGGTGTCGACATCCTTTGAGGAACGGGTACGCCGGGAGGGGACGATGGAGATGTCCTCCAGGCTGTAGGTTCGACGTGCTTCCCGGCCAATACCGATTTCCACGTAGTCACGCATGCTGAGATCCCTTCCTCGGGCTAATACGACGGTAGCCAACTCTACCGCACCACCCCGGCAACTCCCCGATGAGCGCGCGAAAACCGCCTGAACAAAAGCTGTTCAGGCGGTTTCGGGTGGGGCCGGGAACTAGTGGTAGTTCGGGGCCTCGACGGTCTGCTGAATGTGGTGCGGGTGGGATTCCTTCAGACCTGCACTGGTGATCTGCACGAAGCGGGCCCGCTGCAGATCCTCAATGGTGGTGGAACCGGTGTATCCCATGGCGGCACGCAGGCCACCGACCAGCTGGTGGGTGATGGCTTCGATGCTGCCTCGGAAGGGCACGCGGCCTTCGATGCCTTCCGGCACCAGCTTGTCCTCGCTGCGGACATCAGCCTGGAAGTAGCGGTCCTTGGAGTAGGAACGCTTCTCGCCACTGAGGCCACGGCCCTGCATGGCGCCCATGGAACCCATGCCACGGTAACGCTTGAACTGCTGGCCGTTCTCCACGACGATGTCACCGGGAGACTCGGTGGTGCCGGCCAGCATGGAGCCGAGCATCACGGAGGAGGCACCGGCGGCCAGTGCCTTGGCGATGTCACCGGAGAACTGCATGCCACCATCGGCGATGATCGGGATGCCGGCCTTGCGGGCGGGCACGGCGGCCTCCATGATGGCGGTGATCTGCGGGGCGCCGACACCGGCGACCACGCGGGTGGTGCAGATGGAGCCCGGGCCGATACCGACCTTGATGGCGTCCGCTCCGGCGTCGATCATGGCCTGGGCGGCATGGCGGGTGGCCAGGTTACCGCCGATGATCTCGACACCGGTGAATTCCTTCTTCACCTGGGCGACCATCTCGAGCACGCGGTTGTTGTGGGCGTGGGCGGAGTCGACAACGAGGACGTCGACACCGGCCTCAACCAGCAGACCGGCCCGCTCCCAGGAATCCTGGCCGGTGCCGATGCCGGCGGCCACCAGGAGACGGCCGGAGCTGTCCTTGGAAGCGTTGGGGTGCTGCTCGATCTTGACGAAGTCCTTGACGGTGATCAGGCCGACGAGCTTGCCCTGCTTGTCGACGATCGGCAGCTTCTCCACCTTGTTGGCGGAAAGCAGCTCCAGAGCCTGCTCCTTGGTCACACCCTCTTCGGCGACGACCAGGGGCATGGGGGTCATGACCTCGGCAACCCGGCGGTTCATGTCACGCTCGAAGCGCATGTCACGGTTGGTGCAGATACCCAGCAGCTTGCCGTCCGTGTCGACGACCGGCAGGCCGGAGATACGGAAACGGGCGCACAGTGCATCCACCTCACCGATGGACATGTCGGGGCTGCAGGTGACCGGATCGGTGACCATGCCGGACTCGGAACGCTTGACGATCTCGACCTGCTCGGCCTGCTCCTCAGCGGAGAGGTTGCGGTGCAGCACACCGACGCCACCCTGACGTGCCATGGCGATCGCCATGCGGGCTTCGGTGACGGTGTCCATGGCGGCGGATGCCACCGGGATACCGAGGGTGAGGTTCCGGGTGAACCGGGTGCTGGTCTCCACCTCGCTGGGGACGATATTCGACTCGTCCGGCAGCAGCAGCACATCGTCGAAGGTCAGGCCAACCAGGGCCACCTTGTTCGGATCATCGCCACCGGTGGACACTCGCTGATCGGTCATGCTGACTCCTTCTACATATAGATCATTACCGCGGTGACAAACACTTTAGTGTGTTCCTCCCTAAATCCCTATCCAACCCCGGTACAGCTCCCCGAGGGCATACTGTTGCCACTCGGTAGGGCGGAGCAATATGGTTACCGGTGTGAACTTCGATGCTCAAATGCCCCGCGACCCTTTCGCCGACGACCCGAATGATCCTGCATCATTCCTGGACGCCGATGAACCGATGCCGCCGCTGACGGAGGAAGAGCGCGAAGGAATTATCCAGGACCTCTCCCTCGTCAAGCGTTTCAAGGAGATTCTCAGCCCCCGTGGGATCCGGGGAATCTTCTTCCTCTGTGAGGACTGCGCAGTCAACCACTACTACGACTGGGAGATCCTGGCGGCGAATATGCGCGCCACCCTCGCCGATGAACTCAGCCCCGTGCATGAGCCCGGGGCTGAGCCGGAGGTTACGGCGTATGTCCCCTGGGACTACTGCCTCGGTTACCTCGACGGTATGGAACAGCGTTAAAGCAGCGGCTTACTCGCCGCCCGGCGCCCCGGCATTCCCCTCGGTGGGAGCCGGGGTGCCCGGCTCTGCGGTGGCGGTCGGCGCAGGCTGAACTGAGGTCGGCTCGACCGGTGCCTGCGGGTAGACGGTCACGGTGACGGTCTGGACCGCGGTCTCGGTGAGGGTCTGCTCCTCGACGATGGTCTCCCGGACGGTGGTGGTCGTCGGCTCACCAGGCTCAGGTTCCGGGGCCGGGGCCGGGGCGGTGCTACGCGGCTCCAGATCGACGGTGACGGTGGTGGTCGCGGTTTCGGTCAGCGGGGTTGCGGCGACGGCACGGCCATCGCTGGACAGCTGGGCGCGGGCGTCGGCAAGCAGGGCACGCATCCCCTCAACATCACCGGTTTCGGCGAAACCATCCATCTCATCCAGGGTGCTGGCCAGCTCCACAACGGAGGCGCGTTCACTGAACATGGTCTTGGACATGCCCCAGAGCGGGGAGCCCGGCTCCGCGTTGTAGACGGCCGCGCCACCACCGGCGATCACCAGGGTTGCGGCTGCCGCCCCGACCAGACCGCTGACCAGGCTGCGGCCGAAACCACCCCGACGGCGCATGGGGAGCACCTGGGCACCACGCTCGGGTTCCTCCTCGGGACCCAAACCCAGCTCTGCCAGGGTCGGCGCAGCTGGCATGGGTGCCTCAACGATCTCCTTCCGGAATCCCAGGAGAAGGTCAGACAGTTCGTCTTCCTCCGCCCGCACCCCTCGCGAGATGGCGGTGAGGAAGGCATCGTCAGCTACCACCGCAGGAAACTGGTAGGTGAAGTCACCGTTGCCGGTTTCATCTTCGCGACGCTTCGTCACTGTGTGTCCTCTTTCTCCAAAGCCTTACGCAGACTCGCCAATGCACGATGCTGTGCCACACGCACCGCACCCGGGGTACTCCCCACGACAGCGGCCGTCTCATCAGCCGAGAGACCAACGAACACTCTCAGAATCACAATGTCGCGGGCCTTGTCACTTAATGAATCGAGCAGGACGCGCACTCTGTTACTTCCATCGGCGATGAGCGCATACTCTTCGGGGGTGTCAACCTCATTCACCGATTCCGGAACCTCATCGGTGGGATTCGTCTTGTCCCGGGCCATGCTCCGATGAGCATCCGCGACCTTGTTGAAGGCGATGCCGTAGACGAAGGCCATGAAGGGACGACCCTGTTCCTTATAACGGCCGATGGAGGTGGCCACCGCCAGACAGATCTCCTGGGCGATGTCCTCCGGGGTGGGGGTCCTGCCCCCACTGACCCGGGCACGTGCATAGCGCAGCACCTGTGGGTGGATGATCTCAATGATCCGCTGCAGCGCCCGACGGTCACCCCGGACGGCCGAAGGCACCAATTCGGCCAATTCACTCTCGGAATCGGTCACGCCGCAAGCCTCCACTCAACAACTGCAATAAGGACACATTTTCAGATACCCGGATAAAGGAATCCTATTGGATAAGTATGGAACAAAGTCGGAGTATCACCCTACCCTTCGGCCCCGTTTTCTCCATGTCACGAAAATTCATTCACCTTTAACCTTCGCAATCCCCGCAGGTAGGGGGCATGAAAACTGAAGCAGAGCTAAGGTTTCCACCTTCCTGCCACTAATTGGCAACCAATTGTTCACTAAAGCAGATAACACTGCGAAGTGCACCGAATCAAAGGTGTGATCTGTTTGCTCTTGCCTTGAAGGAGAAATTTCACATGTCACAGCCCCACCTGCTTCCGGGACCGAACGCAGATTTCTGGGATTGGCAGCTCCACGGCTCCTGCCGCGGAAAAGAGTCTGATGTGTTCTACCACCCGGACGGCGAGCGAGGTCGTGCCCGCGCCCAGCGTGAGAACCGCGCCAAGGCCATCTGCAACGCCTGCCCCGTGTTGGCCTCCTGCCGGGAACACGCCCTCAAGGTCGCGGAGCCCTATGGCATCTGGGGCGGTCTGAGTGAATCGGAGCGTCAGCTGGTGCTGCGCAACAATAAACGCCCCAAGGTCAAGAAGGTACAGAAGGTCAACGCCTGATCATTCCCCTGGCCCAGCCACCGCGCTACCTCTCCCCCACCCCAGGGGGTTGCCTGTCAATGAAGCCGAGGAAGAACACACCGCCCCCAGTGGGCGATTTTTGCATTTCAGGGGCCGGGGAATGAAAACGGGGCCCAGATAACCACTTCTGGCTATCTGGGCCCCGTCAGCACCTCCGACTAGATCAAAAGTTCAGACCTAGTGGTGGTGACCGTGGACGCCCTGTCCGGCGGAGGCCGGCTCAGCCGGCTTCTCAACCACGGATGCCTCGGTGGTCAGCACCATGCGTGCCACAGAGGAGGCATTGATGACCGCGGAGAGGGTGACCTTCACCGGGTCGATGATGCCCTGCTCAATGAGGTTGCCGTACTCGAGGGTGGCGGCGTTGAAACCTTCACCATTCGGCAGCTCAGTGATCTTGGAGACCACCACGGCGCCATCCAGACCGGCGTTATCGGCGATCCAGTAGGCCGGCTTCACCAGTGCGCGGGACAGTGCCAGCACACCGGTGCGGGCCTCGCCCTCGAACTCCTCAGCGTAGGACTTCAGTCCCTCGGCGATCTGGACCAGCACGGATCCACCACCGGCGATGATGCCCTCCTGGGCGGCAGCCCGGGCAGCGTTGATGGCGTCCTCGACGCGCAGCTTACGCTCTCCGACCTCGGTCTCGGTGGGGGCACCGACCTTGATCACGGCGACACCACCGGAGAGCTTGGCCAGACGTTCCTCGGCCTTCTCCTTGTCCCAGGTGGAGTCGGTGTTCTCGATCTCGCGGCGGATCTGCTCGCGACGCTCCTCGACGGCCTCGGCGGTGCCGGCACCGTCAACGATGATGGTCTCATCCTTGGTGACGGTGACACGGCGGGCGGTACCGAAGTGCTCCGGACCGGCCTCGGTGAGGTTGTAGCCAACCTCCGGGTCGATCACGGTGGCACCGGTGACCACTGCCAGGTCATCCATGAAGGCCTTGCGGCGATCACCGAAGTACGGGGACTTCACGGCGACGGCCCGCAGGGTCTTGCGGATGGAGTTGACCACGAGGGTCTGCAGCGGCTCGCCCTCGATGTCCTCGGCGATGATCAGCACCGGCTTACCGGATTCGACGACCTTCTCCAGCACCGGAAGGAAATCCGGGAGGGAGGAGATCTTGTTGCGGACCAGCAGGATCTGCGGATCCTCGAGGACCGCCTGCTGAACGTCGGTGTCGGTGATGAAATAAGGAGAGAGGAAGCCCTTGTCGAAGGACACACCCTCGGTGATCTCCAGGGAGGACTCGATGGACTGGGACTCCTCGACGGTGAGGACACCGTCCTTGCCCACCTTGTCCATCGCACCGGAAACCATCTCGCCGACGATCTCATCGCGGGAGGAGACGGTTGCCACGTTGGCGATCTCCTTCGCGGAGGAAACCGGGGTGGCGCGAGCCTTGAGCTCCTCGATGACCTTCTCGGTACCGGCGGCAATACCGCGGTTGAGTTCGATCGGGTTGGCACCGGCGGCCACGTTGCGCAGACCCTCAAAGATGATGGCCTGGGCGAGCAGGGTCGCGGTGGTGGTGCCGTCGCCGGCGATGTCGTTGGTCTTGACGGCCACGGACTTCACCAGCTGGGCACCGAGATTCTCGAAGGGATCCTCGAGGTCGATGTCGCGGGCGATGGTGACACCGTCATTGGTGACGGTGGGGCCACCGAAGGCCTTGTCCAGGACGACGTTGCGGCCGCGGGGGCCGAGGGTGACCTTCACGGCGTCGGAAAGCGTATCGACGCCGCGGAGGAGACCTTCGCGGGCCTCCTGGTCAAATGCAATGAGCTTTGCCATGGAGGTGTCGCCTACTTCTCGACGATGGCGAGGATGTCACGAGCGTTGAGCAGCAGGTACTCGACACCGTCGTACTTCAGCTCGGTGCCACCGTACTTGGAGAAGACGACGGTGTCGCCCTCCTTGATGTCCATCGGGACGCGCTCGTTGTCATCGCCGAAACGGCCCGGGCCAGCGGCCACGACGGTGCCCTCCTGCGGCTTCTCCTTGGCGGAGTCCGGGATGACCAGACCAGAAGCGGTGGTGGTCTCTGCCTCGTTGATCTGGACCAGGACGCGATCCTCGAGCGGCTTGATGTTGACGTTCGCCACGATATTCCTCCGTGTGTTCAGTGAAAAGAATGATGATTGTGCCGGTTGCGATTAGGGCACAGTCGTCGTCGCGGGTGAACAACTGTGTGTCAGACAACCAATTGGCACTCTACCCCCGAGAGTGCCAGCACTCAACCTCTGCGGGTGCCAAAGTGAACTTTTTGGGGTGCCCTTCCCCCGCCTGAGGTCGAGAGCTGAGGCAGACTGAAGGGCATGAAAACTCTCTTCCTGGATGTCGACGGCACCCTCATTGATTCTTTCCCCGGAATCCGGGCGTCCTTTCTCCACGGGCTGGAGACCGTCGGCTGGCCCAGACCCAGCGAGGAACGCATCGCCCTGATCGCCGGGCCCCCGATGGAACAGACCCTGCAGTCCCTGGGCATGTCCCCGGCGCAGGTCAAGGCCGCCTTCGCCGCCTACATGGACCACCATGCCCGGGAAGGCAGGGCGAATTCCCAACCCTATGAAGGCATGCGGGAACTACTGGCCGAATGGAAAGAGCAGGGGTTCCGGCTGTGCACCGCCACCAGCAAGGGTGAGGGATTCGCCCGCATCTCCCTCAGCGAATTCGGGATGATCGAGTACTTCGACTTCATCGGCGCCGCCCAGGAGGCGGGCCCTCGCCGCACCAAGTCCGCGGTGATCTCCCACGTCCTGGATTCAGTGGGGCTGCACGACCAGAAGGATAAGATCCTGATGATCGGGGACCGCAGCCACGACATCGACGGGGCCGCCGGATTCGGCATCGACACCGTCGCCGTCACCTGGGGTTATGGCACCCCAGCGGAACATGCCACCGCACGCTACACGGCCACCGACCCGGGCGACCTGGATGCCGTGGTGCAGCGCTGGGCCGGCAGGGGCGCTAATCTCTGACCTCGCCGGAGATGTCCGGCCTGGGTTCCGCGGAGATGAAGCGGTAGGTCGCACCGGCGATCAGCGCGCCGATGATCGGGGCCAGCCAGAAGAGCCAGAGCTGCCCCGGGGCGCCATCCCCATTGAAGAACGCCACCGCGGTGGAACGGGCGGGGTTCACCGAGGTATTGGTCACCGGGATGGAGATCAGGTGGATCAGGGTCAGCGTCAGACCGATCGAGATGCCGGCGAATCCCTTGGGTGCGCGACCATCGGTGGACCCGAGAATGACATAGAGGAAGATGGCGGTGAGCACGATCTCGATCACCGCGGCGGTCATCAGGGTATATCCACCCGGGGAGTTGTCCCCGAAGCCATTGGCAGCCATGTTGCCGGCCGCCTCGAAGCCCGTTTTTCCGCTGGCCACGAAATAGATAACGGCACCGGCGATCAGTCCGCCGACAACCTGGACAAGGATATAAGGAACAACGTCCTTCCACTCGAAACGTCGACCCATGGCCAGTCCGATGGTGACCGCCGGATTGAAGTGCCCGCCGGAGATATGCCCGAACGCGTAGATGCCGGTCAGAACGCTCAAACCAAAAGCGAGGGCCACTCCGAGGAATCCGATTCCCATCTGAGTGCCCTCGCTATTGAGGAAGAGTGCGGCAAATACCGCGGAGCCACAGCCGCCGAGAACGAGCCAGAAAGTGCCTATCGCCTCAGCGCCGAGACGTGAAGCCAGGGGTGGAGTATGCATGGGTGGTTCCTCTCAGGAAAAAGGTTTTCAGAGATGGGAAACTTTCATGATCTATCTCAGAGACACTCTAACCTGGGAGCATCAGTGTTGGCCCCCACCTAAATAAGGGCCCCCGATTCTCAGGGGAACAGGTGCTGGAGCTCAGCGGATTTAGAACTGGCGGGCACCCAGGTTAAGGACGGCCGCCCGCCAATAGCGGTAGTCCTCCTCATTGTCCTTGATGTAGTTGCGGGCCGCCCGAATGCCATCCTTGATCTCGTTGACCTCATCGAGGGCGATGTCCTCCCCCTCCGAGCCGACGAAGATGACCGGACCGGAGATGGCGCGGGTCGGATCGGAGATGAAGGCGGAGTTTCCGGTGTCAGCCTCATTACGCCCCAGTGAAGCCACCGGGTTCGGTTCCGCGGCATTCACCTTGGCTTCGGCGTTGAAGAGGGCGACGTAGGTCTTGTTGTTTTCCGAGAACGCCACTGAAACACGGTCATCGATGACCCCACCGAGGAACTGCGCAGCCTGGTCAAGCTCGAATTCGATGATGCGGGAGGTCAGATCGGGGCTGACGAGGAATCCAGTAGTCATATGAGATCACTTCCATGGATCAGAAATCTGCCTGGGACAGATTTACCGTACGTCAGCTTCCCCACCTTCGCTGGATGAGAATGGTGCCCCCGAAAGTGGAGACCGCATGGGTACACCCCTGGGGAAGGGATCCGCTCAATCCATGCATGGCTGCATCACTAACGTTCTTGTCTTAGGGAACATGAAAGAAAGTTATCCAAGATCACATGGCCACGATACCGCTGAGAGAATTCACCGGGTGCTGGAGAACCTAGAGCTGCGGCACCTCAGCCGGCAGGGAGGGATCGGTGGCCACCCCGAGGTCGGAGGCACCGGCTCCTTCGGCGATACGTTGGGCAGCCAGGGCTGCGATCATCACGCCATTATCGGTACAGAGGTTGAAGCGGGGGACCCGCAGCTCGATGCCCGCGGCCTCGCAACGCTGCCGGGTCAGTTCGCGGAGCCGGGAGTTCGCGGCCACACCCCCGCCGAGCAGCAGCACCTTCGCCCCGGTGTCCTCGCAGGCGCGCACCGCCTTGAAGCTGAGTACATCGCAGACCGCTTCCTGGAAGCTGGCGCAGACATCCTCCACGGAGATGACTCGGCTTTCCCGCTCGGCGGCCTCCACATAGCGGGCCACGGAGGTCTTGAGTCCGGAGAAAGAGAAGTTGTGGCGGTGGCCGCGTTCCTCATCCACCCGTTTCATCAGGCCGCGGGGGAATTTGATTGCGGTGGCATCTCCCCTGACAGCCAGGCGGTCAATGACCGGGCCGCCGGGGTAGCCGAGGCCCAGCAGGCGGGAGACCTTGTCGTAGGCTTCGCCCGCGGCGTCGTCAAGCGTGGCTCCGAGTTCGCGCATCGGTTTGCCCACGGCATCGACCTCAAGCAGCTGGGTGTGTCCCCCGGAGACCAGCAGTGCCACGGAATGCGGCAGGGTCTCACCTTCGAGGTTGGCCACGGCGACGTGCCCCCCGAGGTGATTGACGGCGTAGAAGGGCACCCCCCAGGCGGCTGCGTAGGCCTTGGCCGCGGCGGCACCGACCAGCAGGGCGCCGGCAAGCCCGGGGCCGATGGTGGCCGCCACCGCATCGGGCTTCTCGATGCCCGCCTCAGCCAGCGCGGCACGCATCACCGGGCCCATGGACTCCAGGTGGGCGCGGCTGGCGATCTCGGGGACGACGCCCCCGAAGCGGGCGTGCTGGGTCATGGAGGAGGCCAGGGAGTCCGCCAGCACCTCCATCTCCGCACCGTTTTCACCCTGGCGCAAGCGGATGATGCCCACCCCGGTTTCATCGCAGGAGGTCTCAACCCCCAGCACAATAATGTCGCGTTCCTGACTCATCTCTCGCTCCTGCTGGGTCGGCTCATGGTGTAGGCGTCCGCTCCGGACGGCTGATAGTAGTTGCGGCGGATCCCCTGGTTTGTGAAGCCATAGCGTTCGTACATGGCGATCGCCGGCTCATTGTCGGTGCGCACCTCCAGGAAGACCTGGGCGTCGAAGTTATCCGCCACCAGCATCAGGTTGTCCATCAGCAGCCTGGCGATGCCACGGCGCTGGTGTCCGGGGTCCACGCCGATGGTGTGAATCTCAAATTCGGGGTCATCCCGGGGGCCGAGCATCGCCATTCCGGCATAGCCGAGCAACTGGCCCTCCGCATCCCCGTCCTGCTCGAAGGCGCCCAGATAGAAGGTGTGTGGGTGGGCGAATTCCACCATGAACACATTCTCCGACCAGGGGTTCTCATCGGGGAAGAGGATCTTTTCCAATTCGGCGCATCTGGCGGCGTCACCGGGGCGCAGTTCCCGCATCTCCATCTAGAGCTCCACATCCGGGATTGCCGGGGACTTCGGTTTGGGGGCCGGCTCCTTGGCATCGGGGCGCCGCAGGTAGAGCGGCTCCAGGGGTTGAGGTTGAGCACTCAGGTCGGCGACCTCCACCAGGGAAGCGGCATTCGGGCCGAGGTGCCGCTTCTCCACATGCTGCAACTCGCTCAGCTGCTCGGCCAGATGCTCCGGAACCACGACCACCGCAACGGGATGGCTTGGGGTGAGGGTGCCCGGGGCCTGGACATTCGGGCCCTCGGTACGCGTGAGGTTGTGATAGGTGGCCCAGTAGACCTCCCGGCGGCGGGCATCGGTGGCCACCAGGACGGTGTCGGCAGGAACCCGCTGCGCAATGGCATCCAGGGAGCAGACCCCGTGTACCGGGATGCCGAGGGCATCACCGAAGGCGGCCGCGGAGGCCATGCCGACCCGCAGTCCGGTGAAGGGCCCTGGGCCACAGCCGACGACCACCGCATCCAGGTCCGCGAAGGTCTTGCCTGCGCCGGCCAGAACCTGCTGCACCGTGGGGGTGAGCAGTTCATTGTGGCGGCGGGTGTCGGGGATGATCTGCTCATGGAGCGTCCCGGCGGCGGGGTCGACCACGCCGACGACGAGATCCGGGGTTGAGGTGTCGATAGCTAGTACAAGCACATCTCCCAGGCTAGTCGTTGCACCTGAGGGGAAAGGAAAAGGCTGCCCAGGGGGCAGCCTCCGACTAGAACAGCAGTGCCCAGCCACCCTCGGCGTACTTGCCCAGGGGCATCAGATCATAGGTGTTGAAATAACCCTCCAACGGCTGCGAGCAGAAATCAACGGTGTCGATGTCGACCTCATCAAAGTGGGCGGCACCATCTGCGGTGCGCAGCAGCAGGTAGCTGCTGCCCGCCGGCACGCCCTCCGCACCCAGGTTCAGTTCACCGGCATCAACCTCCAGGGACTGGTTGATGGATTCGGTGGTGGCACCGGGGCAGATGAAACTACCGGCGACGTACTCCTCGCCGTAGATGTCCGCCATGGACAGTGCAGAGAGCTGCAGACCCTGCTCATCGAGGGCGGTGACATTACGCTCCAGTGCGCCCTTGGCCGGGAAGTCGACATCATTCTTGCCGGCGGCGTTGATCACCAGTGCCGCAAGGCAGATGATCCAGATGACGATGACTGCGGCGATGATGCCCTGACTGATCTTTGAGAGACGCACTCGCGTTCCCCACCTTCCCACTGCGGTTTACTGACCTGTTCAGCGTAGCCGCCTCCCCTGGGTTCCCGCGCCCCCGGTCCCTGCCAGTTTACTGCGAATCTTCATACCAGCAGGAGATAAAGCATCTGGGCGACCAGGATCTTGCCGATCATCGCCGCCGGATAGGCGGTGGCATAACCCCGGCTCGCCAGCTCCGTGCCGGTCTGCCCATTGAGGTAGGTCAGCACCGCCGGGTTGGTGGTGGTGCCCGCCGCCACACCCATCGCCTCATCCCAGCGAAGCTTGAACAGGCTGCGCCCCACCAGCCCACAGACCAGTGCCGAAGTGAGGGTGATCAGCAGTCCACCACCCAGGTAGACCAGGGAGAAGGGGTCGGTCAGTGCCTGGCGGAAACCCGCCCCGGCTGAGGTCCCTACCCCGGCCAGGAAGAGGGTGAGCCCCAGGGTGGAGATGGTCCGGTTGGCGTGGAAGGGCAGTTGCCAGGTCACCGGCCCACTGCGTTTGAGCGCCCCCAGGATCAGGCCCATCACGATCGGGCCGCCACCGAAACCCAGGGAGAGGGTGACGCCACCGGGCAGTGGAATCGGGATCGCCCCCAGCAGCAGCCCCAGGGAAAGTCCCAGGGCGAAGGGCAGCAGGTCCACATCACCCAGTTTTTTCTCGGAGTCCCCCATGAAGCGTCGTACCTCAGCCATCCGGCCGGGTGCGGCGATCACCCGGATGCGGTCCGAGTAGTTGATCACGGTGTCCCCGCGCGGCACCTCCTCGGAGTCACCCTGTCGGATCCGGGCGATCATGAAGCCGTGTCCCACGGTGTCCAGGTCCTCGACCCTGCGGCCGACGATCTCCGGGTTGGAGACGGTGAAACGGGAGTAGACCAGGTCGGTGTCATCAAGCCCGATGTGGCGTTCCTCCCCCAGTTCCGCGATGGCCGCCGCCACGGCCTCCGCCGTGCCGTTGATGACCAGTTCCATCCCCTCGGTGATGGGTAATCCGGGATCCGCCAGCTTGTGGGCGTGGGCATCGATGACGATGCGGGTGGCGATGATCTGCTGGCCGGAGAACCGGGGCAGATCACCGACCTTGCCGCTGAGACCGGGGCGTAGTTTCACACCCTTCCACACCAGGGGCGCGGTGATCAGTCCCTCGGCCTCCGCATCGGCGTGGTGGTTGACCTTGAGAAGTTTCGCGCCGAGGGCGGCCACCAGGATGGAACCGATCACCGCTCCCGGGTAGGCCAGGGAGTAACCGACCACGGGTTCACTGGCGATGTCCGGGTTCAGCTGGGTGAGCATCTCGACGACCGCGGCCATGCCCGGGGTGGAGCTGAGCGCCCCGGTGAACATACCGACACCGGTGGTGGCCGCGAGATCAAGGCCCCGGATCAGGAGCATCGCCAGCAGTGCCAGCCCGACCAGTAGGAGCAGGACGAAGAGGGTGATCTTCCAGCCCCGGGTGCGGAATTCACGGAAGAAGAGGGGGCCTGCGGAAAGCCCGATGACGTAGACGAACATCGCCAGGCCCAGCTGGTAGATCAGCGCCGGGATCTGAATCTCGGGGTTGACGGTGGCCAGGCCCAGGGCGACGAAAAGCACCGCTGCGGCACCGAGGGAGATCCCCAGCAGTCTGATCTTTCCCAGGGCCAGGCCCAGGGCGAGGATCACCACCAGGGCGATCAGGGGATTGTCGGCGAGAAAATCAAGCACGGCGGGGCCTTTCCCAAGAAGGATGACAACGTCACCTCATGGTTGTCCCATGCTCGGGTTCCGGCAAACCCAGGGGGGCGCCTTTAGTTTCGGCGTATTTCCCAGCTGAAGATGCGGGCCTCGGATTCCGGGTCCTCGAGCACCGCGCTTTCCCGGTCAATCTGGATGAGCAGGTAGCGTTCACTGATCTGCTCCACCAGGTCACCACCCCATTCCGCGATGACCACCGCCTCAGTCAGATCGGTGTCCAGGTCGAGGGCATCGAGCTCACCGAGGGGATCTCCGGAGCTGCCCTCCCCCAGCAGGCGGTAGGCGTCGACGTGCACCAGGCCGGGGCCGTCGGTGGCGGAGCGGTGTTCCCGGGCGATGACGAAGGTCGGCGAGGTCACCCTGCCGCGGACCCCCATGCCGGCGGCAATACCCTGGGTGAAGGTGGTTTTTCCCGCCCCCAGGGGGCCGTCGAGAATGACCAGGTCACCGGCTTCGAGGGCGGCCCCGAGCTCGGCTCCGAAGGCGCGGGTCTCCTCGGGGTCCTCAAGGCGGCGGGTTCCAGTGGCCGGGAAGCTGTTCTTCATCGCTTAATTCTCCTCCAGGATGGTGCGGACGGTGCGGCCGGTGGGCCGGCACACCACTTCATAGTTGATGGTGCCCAACCCATCGGCAAGCTCGGTGGCGGACATGCCGCCCTCGCCGAAGATGGTGACGGTGTCCCCGGGGCTCACCTCCTGTGGATTCTCCCCCAGGTCCACCACGAACTGGTCCATGCAGACCCGGCCGACCTGCGGGTAACGCTGGCCGTTAATTCCCACTTCCAGGTGCCCCTGGGCGGCCCGGGGCAGACCATCGGCATAACCGCAGGGCACCAGCGCCAGCTGCCCATCCTGTGCGGCACGCCAGGTCAGGCCGTAGCTGCTGCCTTCTCCTGCGGCGATGGGTTTGATGGCGGCGACGCTCGCCTCCCAGCTCATCGCCGGTTTCAGACCGTGGGCGAGGCCGGGAACAGGTTCCAGGCCGTAGCAGGCAAGGCCCACCCGCACCTGCTGGAAGTGCAGGTCAGGACGGGTCAGGGTGGCTGGTGAATTACAGAGATGGTTGCAGGGGGTCTCGAGTCCGATATCCCGGGCCAGGTTGAGGGCGCTGCGGAAACGTTCGGCCTGGCGGTCGGTTTCCGGATCAGCCGGGTCATCAGCGCTGGCCAGGTGGGAGAAGAGGCCGGTGACCTCAAGATGTTCCGCGGTCTTCAGGGCCCGGAACACCGGTTCCCATTCGGTTTCATCCAGGCCGGAGCGGTGCAGGCCGGTGTCGAGCTTGAGGGCGACGCGGGCGGGGGCCGCGGCATCGATAAGCGCCTTCGCGTGGGCGGTGGTGGGGATGCCGAGTTCGATGTCGGCGGCGATGGCTGCCCGGAAGTCCTGTTCCGGGGACCAGATCCAGGCCAGCAGGGGTGCCCTGATGCCGGCTTCGCGGAGGGCGTGGGCTTCGGCGAGGGTGGCTACGCCGAGGGCGTCGGCACCGTTGGCGAGCATGGTGCGGGCGACGTCGACGGCTCCATGGTTGTAGCCGTCGGCTTTGACCACCGCCATGAGACGCACAGCACCCACCAGCTCCTTGAGCAGGCGGGTGTTGTGGGCGATGGCCCCCAGGTCAATGCGGGTTCTCAACAGGTCCATGACAGATATTCTGCCATTGCCCGGGGTCAGGCTGTCGCGGGGACCTCTGCGGTGACGATGTCGAGGACCTCGATGGTGGCCAGGGGGCGGGTGAAGTTGTTCAGTCGCTGGGTGACTTCACCGATGCGGAAGCTTTCGACGTGGCGGATCAGAGCCTCGAGGAGGCCGTTGATCTCCAGCTTGGCCAGGCCCTGGCCAGCGCAGGCGTGGATGCCGTAGCCGAAGCCGAGATGGTCGACCGGGTTGCGGGTGATGTCGAAGATCTCCGGGTTCTCGAACTTACGGGGATCCATGTTGCCGGAGCCGTACAGCAGGGCGATCTGGGCACCGGCGGGGATGGTCTGGCCGGCCACCTCGACCTCGCGAGTGGTGACGCGGCCGAAAACCGGGGCGGGGGTCTTGGTGCGCAGGACCTCGGCCAGGGCGGCGGCCGCCAGGGAGGGATTCTCACGCAGCTGGGCGTACTGCTCGGGGTGGTTGCCCAGCTGGACCAGGAGGTTGCCGATGGTGGTGATGGTGGTGTCCATGCCGGCGGCGAGGATCTGGTGGACGATATAACCGAAGGATTCGTGGGAGATCTCGCCGCGTTCGGCGGCCTCCCAGATGTTGCGGCCGATACTGCCCTCGGCGAGGTCCTCGCCCTTCATCTCCTCGTGGGTCCACTTGAAGAGCTCCCCGGCGATCGGGAAGCTGGCCTGGGCACGCTCATTGAGGGGACCGAGCAGGTTGAAGGCGGCTTCACCCCAGGGCAGGATCTTGGCGCGGAGTTCACCCTGGACGCCGATGAGGTCGAGGACGATCTGCACCGGGAAGGCGACGGCCATGTCGGTCATGCCCTCGAAGCTGCCGCGGCCGGCAAGCTCGCGGACCAGGGCATCGGCCTTGGCGTAGATTTCACCCTTCATTTTGCGCATCGCCCGGGGGGAGAGATTGTCGGTGAGGACGGCGCGCAGGTCACCGTGCTGCGGCGGGTCGGCGGCCAGGCTGGTGCCGGAGAGGATCTGGTTCATCTGCGGGTTGAAGGCGACCTGCTTGGATGAGAAGGTGGCGGGGTCACCGAGGGCTTCGCGGACATCCTCGTAGCGGGTGATGGCCCAGGCGTCATTGGCCGGGAGGTGAACCACCGGGGCGGTTTCGCGGAGTTCGGCGAAGACCGCTTCGGTGTTCTGGAGGGTGTGGTCGGAGAAGAGGTCGATCGGAGAGGTGATGGGGCTGGTGACGGTGGTCATGTTTGGCCTTCCTGGGTGAGCGAGCCGTGACTGTTCTTTGATCTGCGTCACAGTTAAGCCCATGCCTAGACATCACACAAATGAATACTGCTAATTATCTCCATTCACAAACTGAATATCGCAGGCCCGGAAGAGCAGCTCCCGGAACCAGCCACGGAATTTCTCCTCCCGCAGCCAGGGGTTCCAGACCATGTCCACCCCCAGCCCCAGGATCGGGAAGGGAAACTCCCGCCAGTAGAGCGGTTCCCCGTGCTCCATCACCTCCATCACCCGCCGGCGGTGCAGCGCAATCTTGCGCATCCCGGAGACATACTGGGGCAGCAGCAGATAGTCATTGACCCGCACCTGGACCTTCGCCGCCACCCCGCGGTGACGCAGCACCTCATAGCCCCGGGACATCCGCTCCGATTCCAGCGCCACATGTGGCCAGTCCTGCAGCTTGGAAATGGCATCACCCTCCAGCAGTTCCGGAACACCGCCGATGACCACCCACTCATCATCAAAGAGCCTTTCCCGGGGATGGGAGGTGGGATAACCCTCGGCCAGCAGAAGCAGGTCCACCCCATGGTCGGTGAATACGGCATCACCGATCTCATCGGTGGTGATGATCTCCAACTCCATGTGCGGAGCAGATTCCTCCAGCAGCTTCAGGATCACCCTCCCCAGCAGGAAGGCCATGGAGGTCGACATGGCGATGGTCACCGCACGCCGACTGTGTTCCGGGATGAATTCCTCCTCGCCCAGCAGCCGGGAGGTCTGGCGCAGCAACTCACGCAGGGGGCCGAGCAGCTCCCTGGCCCGCGGGGTGAGCACGCTCCCCCCGCCCTGCCGCACCAGGATCTGGTCGTCGAAAAGCTTGCGGATGCGACGGAGGGCATGACTCATCGCGGGCTGGGAGAGTCCCACCCGCCGCGCCGCCGACGTCACCGACTCCTCCTCCAGAAGGGCATGGAGGGAGACCAGCAGGTTCAGGTCCACATTGGCCAGGTTCGCCCCCAGCGGGCGGCGCGGCGAGATGGACTGAACCCCAGGGAGCGAAAAAGTTTCATTCATACTATGAATATAGATCATTTTCATTATTCATTAGACAGATTCCCTCAAGTCTGAAAAGCTCAGGCACATCAGAACATGACTCGGATCACAATGATGGCCAAATCTCCTCCACCTCTCAGGGAGGGGCCGTCGCCGGGATCCGAAGAGCAGAAGGAGAACTCCCATGAGCAGCAACCCGACCCTCATCGAACTCGACCGCCCGCGCTGCGAAGGTCACGGCCTCTGCGAGGAAGCCGCCCCGGCGCTGATGCACCTCGATGACGAGGGCGAGCTCATCCTCGACAAGGTCGAGATCGGCCCCGAGGACCTCGATGCCGCCCGCGACGCCGTCCGCGTCTGCCCCGTCGCCGCCCTGAAGCTGGTTTAAGCATGGACAACATCCTCATCCTCGGCAATGGTGTGGCCGGACTGACCGCCGGGGACACCCTCCGCCGTCTCGGCTACACCGGTGCCATCACCATCGTCGGTGATGAAAAGCACGCCACCTACTCCCGCCCCGCACTCTCCAAGGCGGCCCTGGCACCCGGGCCGGAGATGGAACTGAACTTCCTCCCCGAGGCCACCCACGGCGGCACCGAACTCCTCGGCCGGAGCGCCACCACAGTGGACCCCGAAGCCCGGCGCGTCACCCTCGACGATGGCACCGTCCTGGACTATGAGGGGCTGGTCATCGCCACCGGCACCCACGCGCGCCGCTTCACCGATTCGGAGCGGGAGTACACGCTGCGTTCCCTGGATGATGCCACCGCCCTGCGGGAGCGTCTCAGCTCAGCACCCAAGGTGGCGATCATCGGTGGCGGCCCACTGGGCATGGAGGTCGCCTCCGGTGCCATCGGCCTGGGTTGCGAGGTCACTCTCATCCACCCAGGGACCCCCATGGAGCCCCATATCGGACCGCAGCTCGCCGGTATCCTCACTGAGGTTGCCCTTGAAAATGGTCTGGACATCGTGGATGATTTTGTCGCTGCGGTGGCGGAAACCCCCGGGGGCATGTGTGTGCGGCTGAGTTCTGGCCAGGAGATCACCGCCGATGTGGTGGTTTCCGCGGCCGGTGACATTCCCAATGATTCCTGGCTAGCGGATTCCGGTCTGCTTATCGACGGCCGTCTCATCGCCGATGAGCGCTGCCGGGTCCGCCCCGAGATCGTCGCCGCCGGTGACGTGGTGTGGCAGCAGGGTGCGCGGGGGCTGCGCCGCACCCCGATCTGGACTGCTGCCATCGAGCAGGCCAAGACTGCGGCCGCCGCCCTCCTCCAGGGTGATGAGGCGGCACCGCTGAGCTACCACTCCTATTTCTGGACCGATCAGTGGGGCATGAACCTCAAGGTTTCCGGCCCCATCCCGGATGGTTCCGAGGAGCCGCTGGTGGTCAAGGGGTCCCTGGCGGAGCGCTCCGCTGTGCTGCACTGGCCCGGTCAGGGTTGCGCGGCTTCCCTCAACATGCGGATGCCGATTCCCCGGCTGCACAAGCTGGCGGCCTCGGTTCCGGCGGAGGTTTAGAGACCGCGGCATTCTAGAGTGGGGAAAACGGCCCTTAAGGTCCCCACCTCACGTGCTTAAGTGCCCTTTTCCCCACTCTAGAATGCAAGAGCTCCCGCTCCCCCTGTTATCTCTCAGGGGGATGCGGGAGCTGTTGTCATTGAGGGCGACTTATTCCACGGTCACGGACTTCGCCAGGTTACGGGGCTTGTCGATGTCATCATTACCGCAGTTGCGTGCGATCGCCGCAGAGAGGAACTGCAGCGGCACCGTCGCCAGCAGGGGCTGCATGATCGACGCGGACTCCGGGATCCGGATCAGCCAGTTGGCGTAGGGCTCCACCGAGGTGTCGCCCTCTTCGGCGATGACGATGGTCTTCGCACCACGGGCCCGGATCTCCTGGATATTGGAGACGATCTTGGAGTGCAGCTGCTTCACACCCTTCGGGGAGGGCACCACGATCACCACCGGAAGATCATCCTCGATCAGGGCGATGGGGCCGTGCTTGAGCTCACCGGCGGCGAAACCCTCGGCGTGGATATAGGCCAGTTCCTTCAGCTTCAATGCCCCCTCCAGGGCGACCGGGAACCCGACCCCACGGCCCAGGAAGAGCATGGTCTTGACCGTGCCCAGGTAGTCGGCGATCTCCTTGACCTGGGTGTTGACCTCAAGCAGTTGCTCGATCTTGGCGGGGATCTCCTCCAGGCTGGCGTAGATCTCGGCGATCTCATCCGGGTATTTGGTGCCGTGTGCCTGAGCGAGGGCCAGGCCGACAATGTAGTTCGCGGCGACCTGTGCCAGGAAAGCCTTCGTGGAGGCCACCCCGATCTCAGGACCGGCGTGGGTGTAGAGCACCGCATCCGACTCGCGCGGGATCTGGGAGCCGTTGGTGTTGCACACCGCCAGGACCTTCGCACCCTGGGACTTGGCGTGACGCACCGCTTCAAGGGTGTCGGCGGTTTCACCGGACTGGGAGATGGCCAGCACGAGGGTGCGCTCATCGAGCACCGGGTCGCGGTAACGGAACTCGGAGGCCACCTCGATCTGCACCGGGATGCGCACCCAGTGTTCGATGGCGTACTTGGCCAGCAGACCGGAATGGTAGGCCGAGCCACAGGCGACGACGAAGACCTGGTTGACGTATTTCAGATCCTGCTCGCTGAGGTGCTGCTCATCCAGGATGATCTTGCCGTCCTGGAAATGACCGGCCAGGGTGTCACGAACGGCCGCGGGCTGCTCGTGGATCTCCTTCATCATGAAGGAGTCGAAGCCACCCTTCTCTGCGGCGGCGAGATCCCAGTCGATGGTGAAGGGCTTGCCCTCGGAGGTCGAGCCATCAAAGTTGAGGACCTCATAGCCTTCCCTGGTGATGACCACGACATTGTCCTGGCCCAGTTCCACCGCGTTGCGGGTGTGCTCGATGAAGGCGGCGACATCGGAGCCGAGGAACATCTCATCCTCACCGACACCGATGATCAGCGGGGTGGAGCGACGCGCCGCGATGATCTGGCCGGGATGTTCGGCATGCATGAACAGCAGGGTGAAGGCACCCTCCAGACGGTTCAGCACCTTCAGCGCACTGGCGCGGAAATCCCCGGCGGTATCACCCTCGTTGTAGGCCAGTGCCAGCAGATGGGCGGCCACCTCGGAGTCGGTCTCTGAAGCGAACTCGATGCCGTGGCCCTCAACCTCCTTGCGCAGGGCCGCGAAGTTCTCGATGATGCCGTTGTGGACGATGGCCACTTTCTCGTCGAAGGAACGGTGCGGGTGGGCATTTTCATCGGTGGGACGGCCATGGGTGGCCCAGCGGGTGTGGCCGATGGCGGTGCCACCGGTGAACTGATCAGCACCGATCTCGGTGATCCGGTCCTCCAGGTTCTTCAGCTTTCCAGCCCGCTTGACCAACTTGATGCCGGCACCCAGGGGATCGTCGGGAGCCGTCACTGCGATACCCGAGGAGTCATATCCCCGGTATTCCATCCTGCGGAGTGCCTCAAGCGAGACCTCCAGGCCCTGTCGGTTTCCGACATATCCAACGATTCCACACATGCAGAAAAGAATAAACGTCGAAGTCCCCTCATGCACATTGATCCCAGAATCTCTTCCGATGGCCTTCTTCGACCCACCCTGGGGCGGCTTCGATTATCCTTGAGGTTGTGTCTGAGAATCTGAAGAAGCATCTGGCAAAACTCTCCAAACGTGGCCCCCACCGGGTCTTGGTCGGTTCCCTCGATTACGCGGGAATTCAAGGCAAGGTGTACACCCCTGCGGAGGGCAACGGCAGGCCCGGCATCGCCTTTGGACACGACTGGATGAAGGGTGTTGAGAAGTACCACGCCACGCTGCGTCACCTGGCCAGCTGGGGCATCGTCGTAGCCGCCCCGGACACCGAAAAAGGTTTCCTGCCGGATCACCGCGGTCTCGCCAGCGACTTGGAGAGCTGCCTGCAAATCCTCGCCGGGGTGAAATTGGGGCAGGGCAATGTCACCGTAGCCCCCGGCCGCCTCGGCATCGCCGGCCATGGCATGGGCGCCGGGGCCGCTATCCTGGCCGCCACCGACAGCCCCAAGGTCAAGGCCGTCGCTGCGCTCTACCCTGCTGTCACCTCCCCCTCTGCGGAGGAAGCCGCCAAACACATCACCCGTCCCGGTCTGATCATCGGTTCTGGGCAGAGCGGGATTGTCGACGCCGGGAACCCCGCCCGCGTCGCCACGAACTGGGCAGGACCGGTGACCTACCGGGAACTGAGCAACGGCAACCAGCAGGGATTCACCGAGGACCTCATCTTCAAGCTGACCCTGGGCATCGGCCGCCCCCAGTTCGCCGGCCAGGAACTGGCCCGCGGTCTGCTCACCGGTTTCCTGCTGCACCGCCTCGCCGATGAGAACAAGTACTCCGGTTTCTCTGACCCGGAGGCAACCGCCAAGAACGTCACCTCCTATACCGGCCCCGAGCTGGCTGAGCGGGCGAAAGAAATACCCACCACCCGCTAACTAGAACTTCTTCAGCACCCCCTGGATCGGGCCGGCACCACGCCGCCCCCGACCAGGGGTTTTCCTTGTCTGGGACATCATCAGGTTCGGCGGAAGGGGTGCGGAATGTCCCTTCCGGTGCCCCGACACAGATTTCCCTTCCTGACGTTCCATCTCAGCCTGAGCCTTGGCCAATGCCTTCTCGAACTCCACCATCCGCTGCGCGGTGCGCTCCCGGAACTGCTTCACGAACTCATCAAACTCCATGCTCACCAGACACCCGCCTTCCGTGCCGATCCGGCCGTCATGGGTGCTGGCTCAGGAGTCGGGACCGGAGCGGGGGCCGGAGGTGCCAGTGGTGCAGCAACAGGTGCAGGGGCTGGCGGTGGGGCAGACATCTGCTGGGCTTGAACATGCGCCACCTTCTGTGCCGGTGGCGTGGGCTCCGGCACCTGGGAGAGATCAGGTTCCGGGGCAGGGGCAGGTTTCGGTGCTGGTTCCGGTTCGGGTTCTGGCAGCGGACCTGGTTCCGGAATCGGCATCTCATATTCGGAGATGTACTCCACCAGGAAACTGATCGTCAGGATTGCGACACCGATACCGACCAGACCGAGCACACCGCAGCAGATATCGCCGCAATCATCCGAGTCCACGACTTCCATATCGTCGACCGGCTCAACCACAGGTTCCTCGGGTTCTTCCGGTTCGGGTTCCTCAACATCCTCAGGTTCAGCAGGTTCCTCGGGTTCTTCCGGGATTTCCGGGATTTCCGGGGTCTCTGGGGTCTCCACCTGGTCCAGTCCATTCGGGGTGGTCACCGGATCCTCCGGCGGGCACTCCCTCTCAGTAGGCTCCGGAACAGGCTCAACCTCCGGCGGACACTCGCCCTTCGGCTCCGGCACCGGCTTCTCCACCGGCTCCGGTTCAGGCTCCGGTACCGGTTCGGGCTCCTTAACAGTAGGCACCGTCACCGGATCCTCCGGCGGACACTCACTCTCCGTAGGTTCCGGAACAGGCTTAACCTCCGGCGGACACTCACCCTTCGGCTCCGGCCCCGGCTCCTCCACCGGTTCAGGTACCGGCTCTGGTTCAGGAGCAGGCTCCTTAACAGTAGGCACCGTCACTGGATCCTCCGGCGGACACTCATCCTTCGGCTCGGGCTCAGGATCCTTCACAGTAGGTACCGGCTCCGGTTCAGGGGCAGGCGGCAGGACTGGCTTCTCTACGGGAGGTGTACTGCTGCCACCGCCGATAGGTGTGCTGCTGCCCCCACCAATGGGTTTGCTGACCGGTGGGACTTCCTTGGCGCACTCCTCCACCTCCGGGGGCAGCTCCGGGGCGGGTTCTCCACAGATCTGCTCCGCCTCGCAGATCAACTGCTCATAGCAGCTCTCGATGATCTCATCACGCTGCCCGCAGGTGCCGATGATCATCTTCGCGGCGTTATCGATGATCTCGGCGGCGCAGCGCACCGCGCTGAGGAACTCATTCGGGTACTGCGAAGGGTCAAGGGAATTTATGTACTTGAGCAGCGTATCCAGCAGCTGCAAGGCCTGAGTGAGCACCGCATCCATGGCGGTGTCGGCGTCCTCCACCACCGTTTCCACCGCCTCTGCGGCATCCTTGGCGTGTTCCTCCAGCTGTTCAGTCTTGTTCTTGCCGGAGAACCAGTTGCCGACCACATCCCCGAGCAGGTCACTGATCAGCCCGAGTGCGACATCTCTCAGGATCCCGATCACCAGGGGGCCCAGGCGTTCCACCAGTCCCCCGCTCTGACTGCTTCCCTTCGCTACCGCGAAACCACTGCTCAGGAGATTGGTGTCCAACCCTTCGACGGTCTGCAGGGCAGCATTGACCGCCTGCTCCGGGATTGCGGGCCCGCCATAGACACCGCGGGAGGCGCTGGAGAGTGCGCGGACCGCGGAGCCGTAGGAGGAGGCGTCGATAAGCGCGCTACTCATGCCTGCGCCCCCAGCTCCACACCGAAATCCTCATCCGTGACGTGATAGACCTCCACCTGCCGGGAAGCGGCGATGGTGGTCACTGCAACGGCGTCGAGGCGCTCACTGCCGAGGTCATGCAACCTGGTGAGCATATCCCGCAGGCGCACCCCATGAGAGGCAAAACCGGCACCTGCGGCGGACACCGGGAAATCCGGTGTCCGGGCAGCATGCCGGTGTCTTTGAATATCAGTTTCCTCAGACATCTCCCGCAACGCAGAACGTGCCGCGGTGATGTCCAATGAGATCTCGGACAAGATTTCCCCCTGTGTTTTCAGTCTTGGCATTCACCAGCTTTGACTGAATACAGTGGGAAATGGTTCCCCCGGGGATTTAGACCGCAGCCACCACAGCCGCCAACTTCCCGGCGATACGACGTGCCTCCTCGCCATCGGCGGCCTCCACCATGACGCGGAAAAGTTCCTCGGTGCCGGAGGCACGCAGCAGCACGCGGCCCTGGTCACCCAGCTCGGTTTCCGCCTCGGCGATGGCCTGCTGCACAGCCTCCGACTTCAGGATCATGGCTTTGTCAGAGACCGGGACATTGATCAGGACCTGCGGCAGGACCTCCATGACGGCAGCCAGCTCAGCCAGGGATTTTCCGGTCTCAGCCATCCGGGACATCAGGAAGAGACCGGTCAGGGTGCCGTCACCGGTGGTGCCGTGCTCCGGGACCACGATGTGGCCGGACTGCTCGCCACCCAGGGAATAACCCCCGGCGTTGAGCTCCTCCAGCACATAGCGGTCCCCGACCTTGGTGGTCTCCAGCTTGATGCCCTCACGCTTCATCGCCAACTTCAGGCCAAGGTTGCTCATCACGGTGGCGACCAGGGTGTTGTGGCGCAGGGAGTTGTGGTCCTTCTTGCCCACCGCCAGGATCGCCATGATCTGATCGCCATCAACCACATTGCCCTGGGAGTCAACCGCCAGGCAACGGTCCGCATCACCATCATGAGCCAGCCCCAGGTCGGCACCGTGCTCCACGACGGCGGCCTGAACCTGGTCAATGTGGGTGGAACCGCAGTTGTCGTTGATGTTGTAGGAGTTCGGCGCATTATGGATCGCGATGACCTCGGCCCCAGCGGCGGCATAGGCCCGCGGGGCAACCTCAGAGGCCGCACCATTGGCGGCATCCACCACCACCTTGATGCCCTTCAGGTCGGTCCCGACAGCTTCGCGCAGGTGCATCAGGTAGCGGTCCTGGGCGTCAGGGGACTCCTCGATGACCCGGCCGATGCCGTGGCCGGTGGGGCCGGTCTCGGGGAGGTTCTCCATGACAGCCTCGATCTCATCCTCGATCGCGTCGGGCAGCTTGCGGCCACCGGCGGAGAAGAACTTGATGCCGTTATCGGGCATCGGGTTGTGGCTGGCCGAGATCATGACACCCATGTCGGCACCATAGTCATCAGTCAGGAAGGCAACAGCCGGGGTGGGGATCACCCCGACCCGGAGCACATCCACCCCCCGGCTGGCCATCCCGGCGGCCAGGGCGGCGGCGAGCATCTCACCGGAAACACGGGGGTCACGGCCGACAATAGCGGTGGGGCGACGGCCGTCGCTGCGGTTGTCAGCGGTCAGGACATGCGCTGCCGCGGCGCCCAGACGCAGCGCCAGGGAAGCGGTCAGGTTCTTATTCGCTAGTCCGCGGACGCCATCAGTGCCAAAAAGTCGAGTCATGCCGTTCATTATGCCTGTTGTGGCGGCGGGAAACCTGATGTGAAACCCGGACGGACCCAGATCACACCCCCTTGTTATGGGGGCAGAGGTTTCAGAGGGGGATCATTCGAGCCCCGGCGGCGTGGAAAACAGTGTTCCGGCAGCCTCCCGGTGGGCAATCTCACCCCAGAAACGGCGAATGCCGCCCCACCGGAAGGTAAGACGGCATAAGCGTGAAGCGGAGAAGAATCAACGCTTGGAGTACTGCGGGGCACGACGTGCCTTGTGCAGACCAGCCTTCTTGCGCTCAACTGCACGAGCGTCACGGGTCAGGTAGCCGGCCTTCTTCAGGGCGGCGCGGTCTGCCGGGTTGTACACGTTCAGTGCACGGGCGATAGCCAGGCGGAATGCACCAGCCTGACCGGTCGGGCCACCACCGGAGAGGGTGGCCTGGATGTCGAACTGGCCCTCGCGCTCAAGCAGGGTCAGCGGCTCCTTGATGAGCTGCTGGTGAAGCTTGTTCGGGAAGTAGTCCTCCAGGTCGCGGCCATTGCACTTGAACTCGCCGGTGCCGGGCACCAGGCGAATACGCACGATGGCGCGCTTACGACGACCGACGGTCTGGATCGGACCTTCGTGCTGGATCGGGGCCTCATCGACCTCGTCCTCAGCGGATTCGACAGCGATGGAGTCACCGATGGTGTTGGTGAATTCCTCGGTCGCAGCAGCAGCGGCAGCGATGTCGGCGGCGTCAGCTGCCTCGAACTCTGCGTTGTTCTCGATGTTGTTCTCGGTCACTGGGACACCTGCTTGATCTCGTAGGTCTCGGGCTTCTGGCCAGCGTAGGGGTGCTCGGCGCCAGCGAAGACGTGAAGCTTCTTGGCGGAGGCAGCGGAGAGCTTGTTGTGCGGCATCATGCCGACGATGGACTCTTCGATCACGCGAGCCGGGTGGATCTCGAGGGAGCGACCCAGGGTCATGCTCTTCAGACCACCCGGGTAACCGGAGTGGCGGTAACGCATTTCACGATCACGCTTGTTGGAGGAGACGTGAACCTTGTCGGCGTTGATGATGACGACGTGGTCGCCGCAGTCAACGTTCGGGGCGTAGATCGGCTTGCCCTTGCCGCGCAGCAGATCAGCTGCGTGGGTCGCCAGGCGACCCAGGACCACATCAGTGGCGTCGATGACGTACCACTTACGGGTAAGGTCACCGCTCTTCGGGTGGAAAGTAGACAAAATGACTCCTTAAAAGTCTGTCTAGGACTGCCGGCCAAAGCACTTCAGGGTGAAAATGTCCCTACGGCGGCCGGTGGAGACCCGCAGGGAATTGCTGTCCGGGAATTAACCCGGACTTCACACAAGACCATTCAATGCTAGAGCATGACCGTCTAATACACCAAAACGTCTGTGGGTACATATTCAAAACAGAAAGAGCTTCCGCCACTGTGGTGGGGGATCATCAGAGATCCCCCCGTTGCAGTGACGGAAGCTTCATATCCATAAGGTGCCGGGGCGCACTAGCCCCGGTGTGCGCAGCCTGCTGGCCAGGGGGTGCTCTGCCCCATCATTGCCCTGCCAGCGGCCCCTGGTGAACCGGCACCTTCCGGGCTTGTCAGGGTGGTTTATCCCCAGCTGGCGGCAGCCATCCGGTTGACGTCACTCATCCTGTCATTGCCTTGAGAGACGGTGCGGGAGATGGTGGCGAGGATGGTGTTCAGTTCAGCTGCGGCATTGTCCCACTTTGCCTGCGCCTCGTTGTAGGCAATGGCGGAATCGCCTTCCCAGGCGGCGACCATCGGCTGAATCAGGGTCTTGAGGTCTTCCAGCAGCTGGTTGATGCGGCCGGAGGTGGAGTTGATGTCGGCGGCTGCGGTCTCGATCGCGCCGAACTGATATTTGATCTGGCTCATGTCAGTGTGTTCCCTTTCCCGATCTGGTGTTTTAAAGGCTCAGGCCCTGGCCGCCGACTGCGGCGAAGGACTGGGCGTTCTGGGCTTCCACGCCTTCGAAGTTCTTGGCGTTGCTGCGGATATTGCCTCCGATGCTGTCCAGCGCCTCCTGGAGCTGACGTGCGGAGGTGTCCCAGCGCTGCATCAGCGCGTCAAAACTGACCTGTGCAGAACCGACCCAGCTGCCGCGGATACCGTCCACGGTGTTGCGGAGTCGTCCCAGTTCCCCCTGGACCTGGGTGTTGGTGTCATCGACGCGGCCTGCCGTAGCGACCATGACGTCGGCTTCTGTCCGGAACATGTTGCTGGACATTGTGTATTCGCCCCTCCCCGAGTGTGGCGTTGTTCTCTGCAATGGAAGAAAAGGCCGATGTTCCGGCCCTCTCACCCATCTATGACTGCGCCCGGTGGCAGAAGGTTCCCCCGTCCCCCAGGATTTTTCCGGGGCCCCGGTACGCTCACTCCCCCAGCCCCAGGGATTCCACCGCCATGCGGCAGGCCGCCTGCTGGGGCAGGTTCGGGCTCTGCCTGGTGTGACAACCCACGCTGAACTGATGTTCCGGGGTCACCCAGGTGCTCCAGCCCACCTCGGAACCATCCCCTGGTTCCTCTCGGTAGAAGAGACGTCCCTCCCCGTCCCCGCCCCCGTGGTGCAGGGCCGGATCATCATTGATCATCCGTTCAATCTCCTGGTAGACGGCATCGGCTGGCACGGAGTGCACCGGGTCAGCGGAGATGAGGATCCGCAGGTCCGGATCCGGGCCCACCACCATCACCATGTCCTCCCGGGCCTCGGCGCGGAATCCCTGCGGCACCGAAACCCGCAGGCCGGAGTGTTCCAGCACCACTCCCGGGGCACTGCTCGGGGTGCTGGCGGGAGTGGTGGCCGAGGAGCTGGCAGAAGCCGGGGTGGAGGTCGGGGCGCCACTTGATACCGGGGTGGCCACCGCGGCCGTGTCTCGGGGGTCGGATGCTGCCCTGGTGGTGGCGCTGTCAATCGCCCACCAGGCCACCCCCGCCACCACCAGGATGACGGCGGCGATCACCACATGCAGGGGGTGTATTCCCAGGCTGCGGTGCGTGGATCCGGAGGTGGGTCTTTCGATCTCCAATTCCTCAGCCACCGGCAGCGGAGTCTCCCGCATCGCCTCCTTCGGGTAGGCGGCCACCCCCTTGTTCAACAGGGTGCGGGTCAGAATGTCGGTGGCGGCTTCATCAGCATCGACGATCACCTCGATCTCGGGCCAGTAGAGGGAAGTCAGCTGTTTGATCTGGTCCACCACCGCGGCCAGGGCCCAGCCCTCCGTAACCCCGGAACCGGGGAGGTCATAACGGTAGACGGTGTCCGGCCCCTCGAAGATGGTGGCGTTCTCCCCCACCGTCACGGTGACCTCGGTGGCATCGAGCACCTCCTTGACGCTCGATATTTTCTGCGGTGTACCCATCACTGCTCCCCCTCGTTATCTGAACCACCTGAATTAGCTGAACCCGCCGAAGCACCTGTTTCCATTTCACTTCTCGCCACCTGACAGATGCCCACCTCTGAGCCACGGAGCTGCCAGATTCCCCTTCCTGGTGGCTGCGGGCTGGGCCTGATGCCCAGCACCGCGCCCTCCTCCCGGTCCGCATCCAGCAGGAGCACCGCCGGCTGCTGATCCTTCAGGGTGCTCAGGAAGGGGGCGAAAAGGGCCCGGCCCATCCCACCGGCCTTCCGCGCCAGCACCACATGCAACCCGATGTCACGGGCATGGGGCAGCAGCTCCACAAGCTCCTGCAACGAACCCTCCGGGATGAGGTCGAAATCATCGATGAGCAGATAGAGTTCCGGCCCGGACCACCAGGAACGGGAGGCCAGTTCCGCGGCGGTGATCTCCGGACCAGGCAGCCGGGACCGCAGGGTGGCCACCAGATCCGCCACCACCACCGCCGTGCTGGCGGCCGCAGCGGAATAGGCAGCCACCAGATCTTCGGGGAATACCCCCAGGTGGGTGCGACGATGGTCGATGATCACCAGCCGGGCGGATTCCCTACCCAGGTGTGCGATACCCAGCCCCAGGGTGCGGATCAGGCCGGACTTACCGGAACCCTGACTCCCCAGGCAGATCAGGTGGGGGTGGTGACCCGGATCCCAGCACAGCGTGGCCAGCCGGGGCCCACCCACCGCGAAGGGGATGCCGGGATCATCGCTAAGCGCCAAGTCCCCCACCGCGATATTCGCGGGCAGCATCTTCAGGGCCGGCACCGGCGACTCCCCGGCCTGCTCCGCGGTGGTGGTGATGTGTGCAATGTCCTGGTTGGCGGTCAAGGCCAGCAACATGTGCTCGGCATCCGCTGTCAGACCCCGGCCCGGCGCGGCGGGCAGTTTCTGCTGGGCTTTCCGGTCGATGAGGGAGTCCATGGCTTCGCCGAGGCGCAGTTCGATGCGGTGGTGGATCAGGTCGCGGATGGAGGGTCGCAGTACGGTCCAGCGGGGCACGCTGAGCAGGAGGTGCACCCGGGCGGAGAGGCCGTCGGCGGCGATGGCGCCGATCCTCTCCACCAGCTCTTCATGTTCGGTGGCGAGGCTGTGCCAACCGTCGATGACGAGAAAGGTGTGGTATTCCTCGGGTTCCGCCACGAAGCCGCTGACCTCGTCGATGATGCGGTTGATTTTCTCGGTGTCACCCCGCCCGGCGACTCCGGCGACATGTGGGAGGCGGGCCAGGGTGGCTAGTTCCCGGGCGCCGAGGTCGAGGATGTAGAAGCGGATCCGGGTGGTGGAGTGGGTGGCGGCGAGGGCGGCGACGATGGTGCGGAGCCCATTGGATTTTCCGGATTGTGGGCCACCACAGATGGCGGCGTGCCCCCCGGCCCCGGAAAGGTCCAGGACATAGGGGTCCTGGCGTTGCTGGTAGGGGCGGTCGATGATGCCGACCGCCACCGCCAGGTCCCGTTGTTTCTCCGCCACCCCGGCCAGTTCAACCACCGGGGGCAGGGGTGGCAGCCAGATGCGGTGGGCCTGTTGGCCACGTTTTTCCCCGGCTTCGGTGGCGACGTCCACCACCGCGTCCAGCAGGCTCAGGGATTCATCGAGGATGGTGTCCACCTCCTCGGTGGGGGTGTCGATGTCCTCCCAGCTGTTGAAGGCCCGCACCTGGTGTCCGGCGGGGAGTTCGGTGCTGACCCGGCGCGGCAGGGGCCCGGAGACGTAGGAGGCCTGAAAGGCGGTGAGGGTTTCGGCGTCGGATTTGAGGAAACCTGCGCCGGGGCTGGCGGGCAGGTGGTGGGCGTCGACCACACCGAGGACCTGCCGGGATTCCGCAGCGGAGAAGGTTTTTAAGCCGATGCGGTAGGAGAGGTGGGAATCCAGGCCCCGCAGGCGACCCTCCTCCAGGCGTTGGCTGGCCAGCAGCAGGTGTACCTGCAGGGAGCGGCCGAGGCGGCCGACGGCGGCGAAGAGTTCGGCGAAGTCGGGGTGTTGGCCAAGGAGTTCGGAGAACTCATCCACCACGATGAACAGGGCCGGGAGGGGTGGTAGTTCGGGTCTGTCCTGCCGGGCGGCGGTGTAGTCGCTGACATTGGCGAAGTTGCCGGCCTGGCGGAGTTGTTCCTGGCGGCGGTTCATTTCCCCGCTGATGGCCTGCTGCATCCTTTCGACCAGCACCGCCTCCTCCTCGAGGTTGGTGATCAGAGCGGAGGTGTGGGGCAGGGATTCCAGACCGAGGAAGGTGGCCCCACCCTTGAAGTCGACGAGCACGAGGTTCAGGTCATCGGGAGAGTGGGTGGCGATCAGGGAGAGCACCAGAGTTCTCAGGAGTTCTGATTTTCCTGATCCCGTCGCCCCGATGCACAACCCGTGGGGGCCCATCCCACCATGGGCTGATTCCTTCAGGTCGATGAGCAGCGGGGTGCCGTTGTCACTCAACCCCACCGGTACCGCCAGGCGTCGAGCCCCACGTGGGGCCCACATGGTGTCCGGGGTGAGTTCGGTGATGTCCCGGTAGCCCAGCAGGCTGAGCAGGTCACCACTGCTGGTGCCCTGGGTGCCGGCGGGCCGTCGATAAGCGCTCAGTGAGCGGGCGAGCAGCACCGCCTGCTCGGTCCCCATCTGCTCGGGGATCCCGAGAATTTCCGGGCCACCGGCGGTGTGAACCACCAGCTCAGGGTCCGCACTCAAGGCCAGCCCCTCCTGCTCCGCACGTTCCGCCAGGGCGGTGTTCCCACCCGGGGAAATGTCGATGATCACACTCCAAAAACCATCCTCGATGAACTCCTCCACCCCGGTGGTGGGCTGATCAACCACAAAGAGCACCCGGTGTGCCGCGACCTCCGGGTTGCGGGTGTGCGGCAACCATTTGCCCCACTCCCAACCCGAACCCAGCACCTGCACACCCACGGTTTCCGGGCCATGGTGGAACACCAGCTGGGCCAGGATGGCACGGCCCAGCGCCTCCGCCCCGGGCCCGGAGAGACTCAGGAAACGAAAAGCCTGCAGGGCCACCACCACCGGCATCCCCGGCACCGTCCCCACCGCCGCAACGGTATGCCGCAGCGAGACCGCACACACCGGATCCAGGTCTTCGGTGGCACCCGAATCCGGCACCACCACCGGAGTGCACAGCGTGGTGGTGCCGGTGCCGATGCGCACCTCCAGCACATCCGGATCCCCGGTGCCACGTTCCCACATGCGGCGGGAACCACAGAGCTGCAGCAGGCGCGCCGGGTCCGGGTGGCGGTGGAATTCATGGGCGCGTTGGGCGGCGGCATGGGCCAGGGCCTTCTCCCGCAGCAACGCCAGGTGGCGGAGGAAGGTGCGTCGGGTTTCATCGGTGTCCTCCCCCTGTGGTGGGGCGAACATCATCAGAAATCCCATGGCCATCATCAGGGGAAAAACGAGCATCATCGGCGAGATGGGACCATCCCCCGAGTTCAGGAACATCATCGCCACCAGGGCGATCATGGCCGAGATCATCACCACCGGCATGAGGATGCGCAGCAGCGGGGTCGGCCCCGGTCGGCTGGCGGCCGGCACGGATTCGGCGTTGAGTTGCCCGCTGGGCAAGGGTGGTGCCGGTTCCCTTTCGGTGGTGCTCAATGGTTCAACGACATGATTTTCTGCCACGGCAAGCACGTGGATCTCCCCCTGAAAATTCCCCTGAAAACTTCCCCGTCCGATGAGTCGGCCCCATCCCCGGTCCCCCGACCGGGGTGTGCCACCCCACCATGTCCCACAACTGTGGACACAGCGCAGAGCATAGGCCATGATGTGGACATCGGACAGTGGGGGCTGTCCGGCGCTGAGGATTTCCGCCCCGGGAACACTGCCCGGGGAGTCAGCGTCCTTCGATTCAAGCGACAAAGATCCGGGGGGATCAATTCCGTGCTCATCAACCATGCGCTGCGGCTCTGCGTGCGCGTCCATGTCGGCACCTTCCACCGTGAGATGGATGTGGCGGTGCCGAACAGTTCCTCCCTGGCGGAGATCCTGACGGAGGTGCTCGAATTATGTGGCGCCCCGATGATCTCCCTGCCCTGGCAGGCCACCACCGCGGCCGGCCAACCCCTCGACCAGAGCCTGCCGCTGGGGGAATCCGGCCTGGAGCAGGGCTCCGTGCTGGTGCTCCAACCCGAAACCGAAAGTGCTGCACCGGTGGTCCGGGATGCCGCCGAAGCCCTGGTGGAGGGGACCGCCGCCCGCCCCGCCCAGGGCTTATCGACGCTCGCCGCAACCATCGGGGCCATCCTCCTCGCCCTGGTGTTGCTCAGCTCCCCGCTGCGCGGTCCACTGCCCGCCGCACTGCTCTCCGGAGTGGTCGCCCTGGTCTGTGTGACGGTGTTGACCTGGCACCGGAGATTGCCCTCCCTGGCGATCATGGTGGTGCTGCTCAGTGCCCTGAGTGGGGTACTGGCGGTGGCCGAGGGGCTGGCCTGGACCCCGGAGGTCGCGGCCTGGGCCTTCGGGGCCGGTGCCTGTGGGGCCGTGGTCGCCATCGCCGGACTGAGTTTCCTCAGGGTGCTGCCCCTACGCAGTGCCGCCACCCTCTACACCCTGGTGGTGCTGGCACTGGGGGCCGCCTCCGCCTTAAGCTTCGGCATCACCCCGGAAGGGACAGCCGCCGCGGTGGTGGCCGCGGTGCTGCTGATCCTGCTGGCCGCCCCGGCAGCCGGCAGCCAACTCGCCGGACTGAAGGTCCCCGCGCTGCCCTCCGCCGGGCAGGACCTCAAAGCCAGCGACCGCCCCGACCCGGACATCATGGACCGGGCACACCGCGCAGTCCACATCCATGAAGGAATCATCTTAGGTGCACTCCTCGGACTGCTCCCCGCGGTCCTGATGGTCGGGCTGAGTGGAGGTGGTTTCGCCCAGGCCCTGGGAGTGTCCACCGCCGGTGCCCTGCTGTTGCACTCCGCCCGGCACCGCAGCCCGCTGGCCACCTGGGCCCTGTTCCTCGGCGCCCTCGGCGGGTTGGCCGCGGTGGTCCTCGCCGCAGTCCAGGGCCCCGGGCATCCCACCCAACTGGGAGTGGCCATGGTGGCTGCGCTGGCCACCCTCAGCGCTCCACTGTGGGCCGGGAAGATCCCGGAACTGGAACCCACCACGGTGGTGTGGCTGGAAAGGGCCGAATCCCTGGCAATCATCACCCTCTTCCCGCTGGCCGCCCAGCTGATGGGCATCTTCGCCATGATCCGGGGGTTGGGATGAAATTGAAAAAAGTCCTCCTGTTTCCCGCACTCAGCCTGCTCCTGCTGATCCCACCACCGCCACCCGCTGAAGCCCAACAGCCGGTCCGCTGCTCCCAACCCGTGGCAGCCACCCCGGAACTACTCGCCGAAATGCCCGCCCCCACCCTCGATCTGGCCCCCTCCCATGCCCTGGCCACCGGAAAGGGAATAAGAGTGGCGGTCATCGACACCGGAGTCAGCCCCCACCCCAGACTGGGCGGGGTCATCGACGGCGGGGACCTGATCGACATTCCGGCAACCGACCACCCCGAAGACCCCGGCGGTGCCCTACAGGACTGCGATGGCCACGGCACCGTCGTCGCCGGGGTGATCGCCACCCGCCCCGACCCCCGGGATGACTTCATCGGGGTGGCCCCGGACGCCGAAATCCTCAGCATCCGCCAAAGCAGTGCCCGCTACCGCGCGGCCGATGACTCCCCGGTGGGAACCCTGGGCACCCTGGCCACCGCAATCCACCGCGCGGTGGAACAACAGGCCCAGATCATCTCCATCTCAGTGGTGGCCTGCGTCCCCACCGACATCGCAGCCGGACTAGACACCAGCACCCTGGATGCGGCACTACACCGCGCCGAAGCAACCGGGATCGTGGTCGTTGCCGCCGCCGGCAACCACGGCTCCGGCTGCGAACCCGGCGCCGTGGTCTACCCCGCACATTCCCCCACCGTACTGGCGGTTTCCGGCTACCGGGATCCCCACCAGATCGCCGAATACTCACTCCCCGTTCCGGAACAGGCGCTGCTCTCCGCGCCGGGACTGGTGCCCGCCGCACTCTCCCCCGATGGGGAGGGGCTGGCCCTGGGGTTGGCGGGAGAGCAGGGGGCGGTGCCCTTTGAGGGGACCAGTTTCGCGGCCCCGGTGGTGGCCGGCACCGTGGCATTGCTCAAAGAGCACCAGCCAGAGCTGAGTTCCGCTGAGATCCGGGAGTGGATACTGGCCACCGCGGATCCGGCTTCCGGGGCGGTTGATCCCCTCCGGGTGCTCAGCCATCTGCCTCCGGAGAACAGCACCTCGGCCCGGGTGCTGGAGGTACCGGCCCTACTACCCACCCGCCCGGTGGCCGCCCAGCGGACCCTGGGGCTGCTGACCGCCCTGGGGGTGGGGGTGCTGCTGACGCTGACCTTCCTGGGTGGACGCCGCTAACCTGGGGAACCGGCTCAGCGGCTCATCCCCAGCTCTAAGGCCACCGGGGAAAGAAAGTCCAGGCCACCGGCATGCCACCAGCCGATGGCGATGGCGGTGAAGATCCCCCAGATCACCAGGATCAGGCTGGACACCATGAGTATCCGGCGGGTCAGGGGCTGACGGTGGAACCAGGCGAAGAAACGGTCATAGAGGTGCACTCCCCAGCCCAGCAGGTCATGGGCCCATTTCTGTTCCAGGGAGAGGACGCCGACACCGACGAAGGTGGTCAACCAGCCCTGCCCGGGCAGGGGGATGGTGATCAGACCGATGATCAGCACCGTCCACCCCAGGATCAGGGTGAGGGGGCGGACCAGGAAACCATATCTGGCTTCCTTGGATTTCTGATGGGTCTCGGAGAGCCGATGGACTCGATCGCTGACCATCTCGCGCATCGTTGTCATACCGTTATAACTCCGCTCTTTCCAGGGAAGTTCCCGTACCTTCCCCTGCGTTCCGTGTCAGCTACCTAGACACTCCACCACATTCTTTCCGGCAAGTCCCCCCGGGAGCCATCTTCCAGCAGTTTTACCCCCAGCACCTGGTGCAGCTGGACCACATTGTGCTCAAAACCCCATTCCGAACCAGCCATGTACAGCCCCCAGAGGCGGGCCGTCGGCTCCCCGGCCAGCTGGACCGCCGCCTCCCAGTTCTGCTTGAGGTTCACACACCACTGGTGCAGGGTGCGCTGGTAGTCGAAGCGGAGGTTCTCGGCGTGGAGGACCTCGAAACCGGCGTCCTGCATGTGCTTCTGCACGGTGCCGGAACCACTGAGCTCACCATCCGGGAAGATATAGCGGTCGATGAAGGCACCGGCCTTGCGGGGGTTATTGTCCGGGTAGGTGATGCAGTGATTGAGCATCCGGCCACCCGGCTTCAGCTTCTCATGGAGGCTTCCGAAGTAAAGGGAATAGTTGTCCACCCCGATGTGCTCCAGGATGCCGATCGCGGAGATACCGTCGAAACCGGATTCGGCCACATCACGGTAATCCATGCAGCGGACCTCCGCCAGATCCTGCAGCCCCTCCGCCGCGATCTTGTCCCGCCCCCATTCATACTGCTCCTGGGAGAGGGTGACACCGATGGCCTTCACCCCGCGGCGGGCGGCGTAGCGGACCATCCCACCCCAGCCACAGCCGACGTCGAGAAGCGTGTCGCCGCTCTTCAACCGCAGTTTCTCGAAGATCAGACGGTACTTGTTCTCCTGGGCCTCCTCTAAGGTTGCCTCCGGGCTGGGATAGTAGGCGCAGGTGTAGGTCATGGAATCGCCCAGGAAGAGCTCATAGAACTCATTGGAGATGTCATAGTGCGCGGACACCGACTCCTTGTCCCGCTCCTTGGAGTGCCGTGTCAGGCCCTGCACCAGGCGTTTTCGCCACCAGCTGGTCTGTTCGACATCCGGGATCGGCTGGATCCGCAGGGCGCCCAAGTGCCGCAGGGAACGCACCAGGTCCACCATCTCGGCCGCCTCCGGGCGGCGGACACAGTCGTAGAGGTCACGCAGGGAATCAAAGAGTTCATAAGGGTGCCCGGGGTGCTCCCCATGCGCCTTCAGCCCACCCGATATATAGGCCCGGGCCAACCCCAGGTCACCGGGGGCCGTCGCAATATAGCTCAGCCCCTCCAGGGAGGTCACCTCGAGGGAGTACTCCGCATCCTCCGGCCCGGTGGCACTGCCGTCGAAGGCGGTGATCCGGAAGGGGATGGGTGCTTCGGTGACGGCCTCCACCATCTCCGCGACAGTCATGGGGATAAAATTCTCTGCCATTATTTCCTCTGATTCCTGATTTTTCCTGAGGAGCTCCACTGCTCCTCTTTTTTCTGACCACCGGGGTGAAGCTGACGCTAGGCACCCCGCACGGTTTTTTCGTAGAGCCCCGGGAAACGGCCCGCCGGGTCAAATTTCTCCTTCAGCAGGGCGGGGATCTTCCCCCCGTAAAGCGCCTCGAACTGTTCCGGGGTGTAGAAGGCCTCCGAATAAAGGGACTTGTGGCCACCCAACTCGGCAACGCGGGACTCGATGAGTTTATTGAAGGCCCCCTCCCCCGCATCCTGGCCCAACTGATCCACGGGCACCGAGGACCAGAAACCAAGGTTGATCCAGGTGGTGTCGGCACTCAAGGGGTACAGCGGCCAGGGATGCTCCCCCGCCCCATCACGCAGCGCCTGCTCACTCTGCAGCAGTTCCCCCTCCGCGGTGAGATCAGCCACCCCGGAACGCAGCCGGATCGGGCACAGCCACACCGGTTCAATATCGCTGGCCCCGAAGAACCATTCCAAGAACTCCGGCACCTTGTCCACGGTGACCTCAACGTCCTGGACCACCCGTTCCCGGGCGGCTTCCCCCTGCCGGGCGTTGATCCGGTCGGCGATATCATATTTCCGGTCCAACCCGATCAGCTTCCAGTAGAAACTGGAGCGCAGCAGGTGGCGGGGCCAGAGCTGACGGATCACGGGGTGCTGGGCGCCGAAAGCCCGGGAGCACCAGAACCAGTCGATGTCCCAGCGCCAGATATAGTCCCGGATATTCAACCGGTCCCGGAGAATGCCCTCGGGGTGCTGGAGGGAGCGGTAGTAGATCAGGTCCCGGCTGTAGTCACTGACCGGGCCGGGCTCATCGGTCTGCCGCCCCAGCACCAGATAGGACTCACCGGGGCTGAAGGAGACACCATCCAGATAGTCAACCCGCTCCCCTTCGTATTCCCGCGAGATGGCGACCTCCGCCAGGGTCCGGGACATGGATTCCAGATCGTGGAAGCGCACATGGCGTAGCGCCACGACAGGTTTGACCTCCTCCAGCTCGATCTTCAACCGCACCGCATAACCCAGGGAACCGTAGGAGTTCGGGAAAGCACGGAAGAGATCCGGGTTGTGGGTGGCCGAGCAGTTCAGGATCTCCCCGGTACCGGTGAGCACATCCATCTCCAGGACCGACTCATGGGGCAGGCCATTGCGGAAACTACTGGACTCCACCCCCATGCCGGTGACCGCACCCCCCAAGGTGATGGTCTTCAGCTGCGGCACCACAAAAGGCATCAGGCCATAGGGCAGGGTGGCATCCACCAGGTCCTCATAGGTGCACATCCCCTGCACCTGGGCGGTACGGGTGAGCGGATCAACCTCGATCACCCCACCCAACTGGGCCACATCCAGGCCGGGGACCTGGCTATTCTGCCGGCCCCGGAAGAGGTTGGAGGTCTTTTTCGCCAGTCTCACCCGCTCCCCGGCCGGCACCGCCGCAAAACTTTCCAGCAGTGTCTTGACCGCCTGCTCATGGCGGTACCAGCCCACCGGCTGGACCCGAACCGCATCGAGTCCACGCCCCGGTTTAATCAGGTTTGTCGCGCGCCCGGCCACAGCCAGGGCGGTGTCAAGGAAGCTCATGAAAGTCCAGCTTAACCCCAAATTCCCACTTCTGCCCAGGGAGCCCTGCACCAAAACCCCTGCCCCTGGCCCTGTGGGCGCTGTCTCAGGGGGTTGCTGAGCTGTGAGGATCAAGCCGAATAATCACGGCATCAAGACTCCCCCACCCCCTCCGCGGAAGGTCCGGGAAACTGAATTCGGCGGGCCGCCACCGGATCCAACACCGTCCCCTGCGGCAATAACTTCAGGATCGGCCAGGGCGCGGACACCTGCTCCGGGGACAACCCCAACACCCCGAACACCTCCGGGTCAGGAACGGGGTGCACCAACCCGCTCTCGGACACCACCCGGTATCCCGAGCCGGTGTCCACCGCGAGGGTCCCCGTCACCGGCCCCGCATAGAACTGCGCCACCGAGACCCCGGGGAGCTCCACTGCCCCCGGTAGTTCCGCCAACCTGCCGGGATGCCCTCTCTCCCCGCTCAGACACAAGGGGCCCGCCGCCGGATCAACCCAGGTGTACCGCCGTTCCGGGAGGTTCAGGGGCGGTGGGTCCGGGGCATCCGGATGATCCGCCACCAACTCCCGGGGCACCTCCTCCACCGGGGTCCCCAGATCACCCAGGATCCGGGACTGCACCTCACTCAGCTGCACCAGACCCGACGGAGTTTCCAACCAGGCCAGCTCCGCCGCCAACAGCACCCTGCGGGCCTCCGCCGGAACGGCGAAGTCGGGTCCCGCAACCGCCACCTCCAGGACCTCCGGCCGGGGTTCCCAGCGTGGGGTGTCGCTGGTGATCCCCAGGGCCCGGCGGATCACCCGGCCCTCCCGGGAATCCGGATCCGGCAACCGGAACCTGCCCTCGGTGTTCAGCAGATAGCTGGCCCCGGAACTCTCCACCAGCACCGCCTCCTCCTCACCCAGGTTCTCAGGCCGCACTCCGGCCACCACCCCGAGTCGCTGGGCGGACACGTCCTCGCAGACCGCCCAGCCCACCTCCCCGGGAGGAGCGGCGGGGAGGACCGCAGGGGCGTCGATAAGCCCCACCGGGGCACCCAACTGGTGGCTGAGCAGCACCTCATCAGAGATTTTCGCCGGGTCGGCGGCCTCCCCCGCCACCAGGCGGGCAGAGGCGAGATTGTGCACCGGATGAAGCCGCTCCTCCACCCGCACGAACAACGCCCCGGAATCAGCCCGCAGGATCGCCGCCTGCCCTGGGTCCGCAGCTGGGCGCACCAATGCCAACAGTCCCGCCCCCAGGCCGATCATCACCATCGCCACCACCCCGAAGAGCAGGGCACGCTGCCGTCGGGCCAGGGGGTCATGGATCATCCGCAGATCCCCCAACACCAGGGCATGCTCCACCCGACGCCTGAGGAAACGGTGACCCGACACCTGCGCCCGAGTGGTGGGCAGCAACACCTCCGACATTCCTGCACTTCCCCTTCCAGCCGGACCCCGATCACACCAGGGGGAGGGGGTGCACAAAACCCTCCCACCATCTCCTTGGACTGTGGGAGGGCTGAAAGGGTTCCCCTGGCGCGACGAGCCCCGAGGAACAGCGACGAGCACCAGGGGGTGTGTCCCTGAAACAACAACCGCAGCTACTGGTTCACCGGGACCTCGACGATCGGATAGCGGATCGGCTCAACATAACCCTCATTGACCGGATCATCCGGATCCGGGCCACCCAGATCCGGCTTCGTGGGACGGTGGAAGAAAGGCTCATCCTCCTCCGTCGGGGTCTCCGCCCGGTCCAGCTCCCCCTTGGTGGGAACCGGGCCCAGCGGCATCGGGGAATTACCCGGCGCCCGCATCTGCGCCAGTTCCGCATCAGTGAAAGCCTCATTGACCGCGAAGATCGAGACATTCTGATCCTGGTACACCGCGGTCAGACCCGGGGCGTTCCACAGTCCCTCATTCAGTGCCCGGTTGATGCCCTGGAAATGCCAGAAGTTGCTCGGGGAGATGAAGAAGTAGTTCACCCCGAGATCCGCCGCAGCATCATCAACATAGTTGCGCTGATCCGGGTCACCATGGTTACCCGCACCGATCAGATTCCCATGCCAGTAGAGCAGGTTGGTGTTGTCATCCGGACCGGTCGTCGGCCACTGGTAATGGCGGTTCAGGGAGGGCAACCCGTTGTAGGCGTACATCCAGCCATGGCCATCCGCCGGCTCACCCATGATCACACCCTCATAGGCACTGGGCTGCTGTGCCAACCAGTCAAAGGCACGCAGATCAACAGCAGAAACCATGCGGTCATCGCGGGGAGCCGCAATCGACCATTCCGCACCCTCACCGAGGTTGTGCTCGGAGTAGACGGCGGTCCCCCAACCCAGCAGCAGCGCCAGCACCACCGAAGCGATGGTGGAGGGCAACGCCCACTTCTTCACCGGCCCCAGGGTGATCAGACGGATGATCACCGCCACCCCCACCGCAGCCGCCGCGAAGAGAAACATCGCCGCCGGCATCACCAGCCGGTGGGCGGTGGAGTAATGCAGGCTGCCGATGGTGTTCAACCAGCTTCCCCAGGGTTCCTCGAAGGGCTGCAGCGCATTGGCGGTCAACCACACACTCAGGAAGTAGAACACCGGGGCCCAGATATTACGGCGCCACACCAGCACCGCGACCGCACCAACCACCGCCAGGACAATCACCCAGGTCGGGTTGAAGTCCTCGAAGGCATCGGTGTGACGGGTCATCATGGTGAAGGCCTTCGTCCAGGCCTCCGCATGGGTGACGTTCTCCTCCGCGGAGAAGGACGCCACTTCCTCGGTCTGTTCCGCACCGGAGAGAATCTGCGGCAACAGTGCCACCGCACCCAGGAGCCCGGCGCCACCCAGCAGCACCAGATCCCGCAGGCGGGTAGCCACCGCACCCTTGACGCTGCGTGCCCTGCGGGCCGGGGACCAGAGCAGGTGGAAAAGCCACCAGAAGCCCAATCCCAGCACCACGATGGTGGCGGCGGAGGGGTGCAGCTGGGTCATGCCCATCAGGGCCATGGCTGCGGCAAAAGCCGCGACCGGACGATAGGGCACCGCCATGAACAGGGCAAGCACGATGCCTGAGACTCCCACGGCCGCCAGGTAGGGCCAGGCGCCCACATAGTGGCCGATCCAGAAGAGGACCGGGGAGCCGAAGGCGGCGACACCTGCCAGACCCGCGGCGATCTGGGCGGTCAGTCCCCGCTTATTCACCAGTCGCCAGGCGATCAGGGCCGTGGAGAGGGGCAGTGCCAGGGCGGTCAGCACGATATAGGTGAGGTTGACCGCGGCGATCACGGAGACCCCGGAGAGCTCGGCGAACAACCAGGTACCGGCGTGCCAGGCGGTGGGATAGTACATCTCGGCCTGGGTCTCCAGGTTCTGGAGTTCACCCATCCGGGTAGCGGAGGCGATGCCCTCGCGTTCGATGAACTGCACCACGCTGGCGTGCCAGTGAACATCCCAGCCCTGGAAGATGTGGTTCACCCCCTGGGCGGTTCCCTCCAGGTATTCCAGGCTGCGGGAGATCAGCAACCAGGCGCCCAGCAGGGAACCGGCGGCTGGCAACAGCCACACCGGGTCCAGGAAACTTCCCGTCCGCCAGTCCTGCAGCCACCAGCGGCGCCGCTGTCTGAGGACCGGGGCGGAGCCACCCCCGGCATGCTCCCCCGGCAGGGTGAGCACCACTCCGGAAGCCGGGGAAAGGTCCAGGGCGGCATCCCCGGCCACCCGGCCGCTCTCGGCAGCCGGGGTAAACTCCACCGGAGTGGGAGGACTGGTCCGCGGGGTGTCCGGCTCAGCGGATTCAACCCGGCGACTGCCCTTTTCCCGCCATCCCCGGAAGGTGAGGAAAGCGCCCCGCCACACCAGGGCGAGCAGGAGCAGAATCGCCCACACCACAGACACCGTGCCCACGCTGAAGCGGGCATCCGTCAACCCGATCAGCCAGGCGGCCAGCCCGTAGAGACCGAAGGTGCTGGGAATGGCGGCCGCGATGGCCCAGGGGCCCTTGAGCCCGGAGATCCAGTTGAGGACCAGACCCGGCACCGTAAACACGAGTGCCGCAATGATAATGGTCTGATAGGTATCCATGGCCCGTTACGGTTACCTTCCTTTTGCGTCATCCGGGGTTTGAGAACGCCTAAGAGTGTAACCGCCCCACCCCAGCCGACTGGGCTGCGCCCCGCAAAGCGCGGGAATTAATTAAGTGGCTATGATCTGGAACACAGCGGTAGCAGGATGTGCTAACCCTGCTCGGGGAGTACCCTGCGGTCCCGGGTTTCCGCCGCCCGGGCGGCCAGCTCCGCAGGCTCCGGATAGTCCACCCCCACCAGACTGAGTCCGCAGGCCGGTGCCACCGGAACCCGGGAGGAACGGCTGCGTTCCGTCAGCAACGCTTCCGTGAAACCAGTGTGACGACGCCCCTCCCCCACCACTAGGCAGGAACCCACCAGGGAGCGCACCATGGACCAGCAGAAAGCATCGGCGGTCACATGCGCCTCATAGAGCTGGGGTTCGGCTGCGGTGGAGACATCATGCCACTCGAAGGCCTGCAGCTCACGGACAGTGGTGGCATGGGGTTTGGCCTTGCAGAAGGCGGCAAAATCATGCAGCCCCAGCAGAACCTCGGCGGCTTCCTGCATATCCGCCAGGTGCACCGTCTTCGGCCAGACCGCGGTGTCCCGCACCCTGGTCGGCAACGCCCCGGAAGGGTGGGTGGTCACCCGGTAGACGTAGTGGCGGCGCAGCGCCGAGAAACGGGCGTCGAAACCCGCCGGAGCCAGCTCGCAGCTGCTGATCCGGATATCGGGCGGCAACAACCGGGAAAGCCGCCGCGCCAGGCGGGCCGGGTCCCCGTCAATGCTGCGGGTGTCGAGTGATTCCGGGGGCACATCCACATGGGCGACCTGCCCACTGGCGTGCACCCCCGCATCGGTGCGGCCCGCCACCGTCAACTCCGCCGGGACCCGCAGCACCAGATTCAGCGCCTCCTCGATGGAGCGCTGCACGGTCCGCAGATCCGAGTTCCCCTGCTTGGCCCAGCCATGGAAATCAGTGCCGTCATAGGCCAGATCCAGGCGGATACGCACCAGCCCGCTAGTTTCCCTCAAGGTTCTCCACTGCCTTTCTCACGGCTTCATCACGTTCCTGCTGGGCGGCCCGGAACTGTTCCCGCTGCCGCCGCTTCTTCTCTTCCCGCTGCCCCCGGCCCGGCACCCGATAGAGCACCGCCCCCAGCAGGATGGTCCACACCGAGAGCACCTCAAAGCTCAAACGCTGATAAAACCCCGGTGTGCTCCCACCACCGCTGAACAGCAGGGCGAAAGCTCCCACCGAAACCAGCAGCAGGATGAGGCTGAGGATGCGGCTGCTTCCGTGCAGGATGGGCATCTGCTGCTTTGCGACGGCCCCGCCGACCACCCAGGTGGCGGTGACCATGGCCACCCAGGTGGCCAGCACCCGGGTGGTGGCCGCGGCGTCGTGAAGCGGGGCATTGACATCACTGGGGAAGAACCCGACCACGCTCATCGTGATACCGGAGATGATCAGGGCGACGCCCACCGGATAAAAGCCGGCCACCTTTTCCGCAGGGCCGGTTTCCCTTCCCGCGGCCACCAGCACCACGGCGCCGATGAGCAGCAGAATGCCGGAAAGGGCGGTGCCATAATTGAACCAGTCATGGCCGGGACTGCAGATATAACGCGGCCCGGAATCATCCCGGATCTGTTCGCAGGCAGAGACCCCCAGATCGCCGATGAGGTGATGGCCGAAAAGGTAGTAACCCTCCCACAGCGCCAGGGCGAAAATCTGGCCGAGGAAACCGAGAAGTGAACTCAAGATCAGGAGTATTCCGGAGATGCGGTAGAGCATGGCTGCCATTCTTCCAGTTCCAGGGTGGAGAAAGGAAAACACCCCGCACCTTGACCGAGATGAACTCGGTGGTGCGGGGTGGATACTTCAGCAGGTGAAGATATCGGGGAGAATTACTTCTCCTCGGCCGGAGCCTCAGTTGCCTCAGCAGCAGCTTCCTCGGCCGGAGCCTCGGTTGCCTCAGCCTCTGCAGCTTCGGTGTTCTCCTCCTCGGCCGGAGCCTCAGCAGCAGTTTCCTCAGCGGCCTTCTTGGAGGCGGCAGCGCGGGTTGCGCGGCTGGCCTCGGTGGAGACGGTCTCCTCCAGAACCAGGGAAATCTGGCTCATCGGAGCGTTGTCGCCCTTGCGGTTCTCGAGCTTGACGATGCGGGTGTAACCACCCTCACGGCCCTCGAACTTCGGAGCGAGCTCGTTGAACAGGTAAGCCACGACATCCTTGTGCGGGATCTGCGCGAGCACCAGGCGACGGTCGGCAACGGAGCCGGACTTGGCCTTGGTGATCAGCTTCTCCGCGTAGGGACGCAGGGTCTTGGCCTTGGCATCGGTGGTCTTGATGGCACCGTGCTCAAAAAGCTGGGCAGCAAGATTCGAGAGAATCTTCTTCTGGTTGGACGCGGAGCCGCCGAGACGGGCGCCCTTCTTCGGGGTAGGCATTGTGTACTCCTCGTGTACGGATAGTTAAGCGCGGGGAGGACCCAGCGTGCTGGGCCACTCTCCTAGAAGCGTTTTACTCGGAGCCTTCAGCCTCGAGGTCGATGTAGTCACCGGTGGCGGCGTCATAGCCCTCCAGGGAGGAGGGATCAAAGTCCTCGGGTGCATCCTTCAGGGTCAGATCCAGGCCAGCCAGCTTGATCTTCACTTCGTTGATCGACTTCTGACCGAAGTTGCGGATATCCAGCAGATCCGACTCGGTGCACTCTGCGAGCTCACCGACGGTGTGGATTTCCTGACGCTTCAGGCAGTTGTAGGAACGAACGGAGAAGTTCAGGTCCTCGATCGGCATGCTGTAGGCGGCGATGTACTCGGTCTCCTGGGGGGAGGGTCCGATCTCGATGCCTTCAGCAGCGGTGTTCAGCTCGCGGGCGAGGCCGAACAGTTCGACGAGGGTCTTGCCAGCAGATGCGATCGCATCGCGTGCCGTGATGGAGTTCTTGGTCTCGACATCGATGATCAGCTTGTCAAAGTCGGTGCGCTGCTCAACACGAGTGGCCTCGACCTTATAGCTGACCTTCAGCACCGGGGAGTAGATCTGATCGACCGGGATCCGGCCGACATCTCCCGAGGTGTTCGCCAGGGCTGCCGGAACGTAACCGCGGCCACGCTCGACAACTAGCTCGATGTCCAGACGACCCTGCTCATTCAGGGAGGCGATGTGCAGATCCGGGTTGTGGATCTCCACACCTGCCGGCGGCTGAATGTCGCCGGCGGTGACCTCTCCCGGGCCTTCCTTGCTGAGGTACATGACGACCGGCTCATCGGAGTCGGAGGACAGGACCAGACCCTTGATGTTCAGGACGATGTCGGAGACATCCTCCTTCACACCGTTGATGGTGGTGAACTCGTGGAGCACACCATCCACCTTGATGCTGGTCACTGCTGCACCCGGAATGGAGGACAGCAGGGTACGGCGCAGCGAGTTACCGAGGGTGTAACCGAAACCCGGCTCGAGCGGCTCGATGACGAACTTCGAACGCGCAGAGTCGATGTACTCCTCGGTAATGGTGGGGCGCTGGGAAATGAGCATGGAACTCTCCTTGGGTGACGACCGTTATTTGACGTCTTAGACGGAAAGGATGATGAAGGCTACTGATTTCCGGCCGGAGCCGGAACCCAGTGTTACTTCGAGTAGAACTCGACGATGAGCTGCTCCTGCAGCGGAACGTCGATCTGAGCGCGCTCGGGCAGCTGGTGCACGAGGATGCGCAGGGTGGACGGAACGACCTGCAGCCAAGCCGGAACAATGGCGTTGACCAGGTTTTCCTGAGCCTCTTCGAACCAGTTCATCTTCTGAGACTTCGCACGGACATCGATGATGTCGTACTGCGAGACCTGGTAGGACGGGACGTTGACGCGCTTGCCGTTCACGGTGAAGTGACCGTGGGAAACCAGCTGACGAGCCTGACGACGGGTGTTGGCCAGACCAGAGCGGTAGACCACGTTGTCGAGACGGGACTCGAGCAGGATGACCAGGTTGTCACCGGTCTTGCCGGAGCGACGGTTAGCCTCGGCGTAGTAACGACGGAACTGCTTCTCCATCACACCGTAGGTGAAACGAGCCTTCTGCTTCTCCTGCAGCTGCAGGAGGTACTCAGACTCCTTGATGCGGGCGCGGCCAGCCTGACCCGGAGGGTAGGGGCGACGCTCGAAGGACATGTCTCCGCCGATAAGGTCTACGCGCAGACGACGGGACTTGCGGGTTGCGGGGCCGGTATAACGAGCCATTTTTGGTTACCTCTTCCTATTCCCTGTATTAAACCCGACGGCGCTTCGGCGGACGGCAGCCGTTGTGCGGCTGCGGAGTCACGTCGGAGATCGAGTTGACCTCCAGGCCGGCAGCCTGAAGGGAACGGATAGCGGTTTCGCGGCCCGAGCCCGGACCCTTGACGAAAACGTCAACCTTCTTCATGCCGTGATCCATTGCCTTGCGGGCAGCGTTCTCAGCAGCCATCTGAGCGGCGAAGGGGGTCGACTTACGTGAACCCTTGAAACCGACGTGGCCGGAGGAAGCCCAGGAGATCACAGCACCGGTGGTGTCGGTGATCGACACGATGGTGTTGTTGAAGGTGGACTTGATGTAGGCGTGGCCCTGGGCCACGTTCTTCTTTACAACGCGACGGCGCGCGCTAGAGCGAGTCTTCGGGGGCATTACTTCTTCTTTCCGGCGATGGTCTTCTTCGGACCCTTACGCGTACGTGCGTTGGTCTTGGTGCGCTGGCCGCGGACCGGGAGGCCACGACGGTGGCGCAGACCCTGGTAGCTGCCAATCTCAATCTTGCGACGGATATCAGCCTGGACTTCGCGGCGAAGATCACCCTCGACCTTCCAGGAGTTTTCAATCACGTCACGCAGAGCAGCGATCTGCTCATCAGTGAGGTTGTCGGTACGCAGGTCAGGAGAGACGCCGGTCTGCTCCAGAAGCTGCTCAGCACGGGCGGGGCCGATGCCGTAGATGTAGGTGAGAGCGACTTCCATGCGCTTGTTGCGCGGGAGGTCAACTCCAGCAAGACGTGCCATGTGGCATAACCTTTCCGGTTTTGTACGGTGGTTTTCTCCCAGCTCGCCCTCATCAAAGCAATACTTTGCCCGGTCGGAATCCGGACGATGGATTGTGATTCATGAGGCTGTAGCCACCGTGGCTGCAGGTGTGTTAAGCACGCCCGGCAATATTTCAGCCATATGGGCGTGCTCAGAGAAGGGAGGCGGTTTGCTTTACTTGTAGCGGTAGACGATGCGTCCGCGAGTCAAATCGTAGGGAGAAAGCTCCACGACGACGCGATCCTCGGGGAGGATACGGATGTAGTGCTGGCGCATCTTGCCACTGATGTGAGCGAGAACCTTGTGCCCATTGTCGAGCTCGACACGGAACATTGCATTCGGTAGAGGTTCGACGATGCGACCCTCAACCTCGATTGCGCCTTCCTTAGCCATATCCTCCGCATTCCCGAAACTGGGCGACGGGGTGATTCCCCGCAGCTGAACCAGCTTCATATTTTCCACAGCTTGTATCGGTGCATGAGATACATATACACCGGAGGTAAACTCTACCTGCCGCGCTGCGAGAATGCAAAGAATCCACTATATAACGCTCATCACTTCCCCGCAGGACAGCAACTCCGGATCCCCCCCTGCCCCTACGCTCCTCTTCCCCACTGTTCCACTCCACCCCCGGGGAAAGAGAAAAGGAAAAGCCTGTCCGGGGATCGCCGGTGAGTTTCAGGCGATTCGAACAGGCTCAGGACACCGGCGGGATGCCACTGTCCGGGGGATCAGTAGATGTAGACCATGTCACCGATCTGGAGGTTGCTGAAGTAATGGACCGCATCATTGTGGTTGAGGCGGACGCAACCGGCGGAGGTGGTGTTCACATTGCCCTCATGGAAGGCGTGGCCGTTGTAGGTGAAGTAGATCGCGTAGGGCATCGGCGCATTGTTGAACTCGTAGCTGATCTCGTCCTTGACCTTGCGGTTGACGTAGAAGGTGCCACGCGGGGTTGCAGTGGTCGGTCCGGCAGCTCCGGAGGACACCGGAACCGCACCATAGACGACCTGGCCATTCTCCTGCAGCCAGGAACGGCCGCCATCAATGTCGATGCAGGCATCAGCATGGGTCGGGCAGGAACCACGGTCGAAGGCTGGTGCCGGAGCCGGAGCTGGTGCAGGGGCAGGAGCCACGCGGGGGGCCGGTGCGGGCGCCGGTGCCGGTGCGGTGCGGGCGGCGATCAGTCCCGGAAACACGGCGTTCACGGCATTGTCGACGGCCTGCTGGGCCGCCCGGGAGGCATCCCCGGGCAGGTTTTCTGCCTGAGCATGCAGATCCTGGCGGGTACGCCAGGCAGCATCACGTGCGGCCTGGTCAGTGGAGCTGCCGAACTCACGCAGCTGAGATTCGATGTCTTCGATGTTGAGGAAGTCGGAGGATCCGTTCACCGGCAGCTGCGGGGCTGCGCTCGCGCTGATCGGAGTGCTGAGCAGGGCGAGTGCCGTGACGCCAGCAGAGGCGAACACGGCCAGGCGCCGCTTGATCGATGTCGGCTGGGCGTGGGAAGGCTTATGGAACATAGTGTGGAGTATAAACCCTTCTGACTGAACTCACGGCTTTCACGACCATTAAGGGGATGGGAAAGGCAGGATACTCCCCCACAAACCCCAGGAGGAATCTCCATCACAGCTGCTCAGCGGTTTTTGAAAATATTACCTGAGCTCAACCTCAACACGCTCAGTTCCCCCGGGGAATGACCCCAAGGATCTGAGGGTTCCTAGTATCGCGGGGTCAGGATGCGGGGTCCTTCAGCGGTGGCGGCCACGGTGTGTTCCCAGTGGGCGGACCAGGAACCGTCAAGGGTGACCACGGTCCACTCATCCTCGAGAACCGCACTGTCCACCGTGCCCAGGGTCAGCATCGGCTCAATCGCCAACACCGACCCCTCCTGGATCATCGGACCCCGGCCAGCCTTGCCCTCATTGGCCAGGTAGGGGTCCTCATGCATTTCACGGCCGATACCATGCCCGCCGTAGCCGTCGACGATCCCCAGGAGAACATCGAACTTCTGCTCCGCGCGGCGGGTGGCCATCTCCAGGGCATGGGAGACATCGGTCAACCGGTTGCCCGGGACCATGGCCTTAAGGCCTTCCATCAGCACCCATTCGGTGGCCTGGTTCAATTTCTCGACATCTTCATCGAGTTCACCGATCCCGAAGGACCAGGCCGAATCACCGACCCAGCCGTCCAGGGTGGCACCACAGTCGACGGAGAGCAGGTCACCGGGCTGCAGGATGGTCTCGCTATTGGGGATGCCGTGAACGACGACCTCATTGAGTGAGGCACAGATCGAACCGGTGAAACCGTGGTAACCGAGGAAGCTGGGGATTGCCCCACCCTCCCGGATGGTGGTTTCCGCGATCTGATCGAGTTCGAGGGTGCTCACCCCGGGCTTGGCGGCTGCCTTCACCGCCTGGAGGGTACGGCCGACGAGTTCACCGGCAGCCTGCATGGCCTCGAGTTCACCGGGGGTTTTAGCCGGTATCTGGCGCTTCTTTGATCGAAATCCCATGTTTTCAGGGCTCCTTGACTGATTCTTCTGGTTCTGGTTTTCAGGTTCCGGGGTTGAGCACCCCGCACCCCTCCGGGGAAAGGCCCCGGAAATGGAAAACCGGGACCGCAGCCAGCTTTCAGGTCGCAGTCCCGATTATCTCGGAGGTTAGAGCTCCGTCTTACTTGCCCAGGGAGTTCAACGCGCGGGCGTTGATCTCCTCGACGGTGCCTTCGGCCTCGACGTTGATGATCTTCTCACCGTAGTGGTCGATCAGCGGGGAGGTCTCATCACGGTAGACGGCCAGGCGGGTGCGGATGGTCTCCTCGTTGTCATCGGCGCGGCCGCGGGCCAGCATGCGCTCAACCACGACGTCCTCGGACACCTTGAAGTTCAGCACGCCATCGAGCTGCTGGGAGTTCTCCTCCAGCAGAGTCTTCAGGATCTCGGCCTGCTCCACGGTGCGGGGGAAGCCATCCAGCAGGAAGCCCTGGGCGGCATCAGCCTCAGCCAGACGGGACTTGACCATGCGGGCGGTGACATCGGTCGGCACGAGCTTGCCAGCGTCGATGTACTGCTTGGCCTCCACACCGAGCGGGGTTCCCTCGCCGATGTTGGCGCGGAAGAGATCGCCGGTGGAGATATGCGGCACATTCAGCTTTTCGGAAAGAAGTGCGGCCTGGGTGCCCTTGCCGGCACCGGGAGGTCCGAGGAGTACGAGTCTCATTTGAGTAGTCCTTCGTAGTTGCTTTGCAGAAGCTGGCTTTCAATCTGCTTGACGGTGGTCAGCGCCACCGACACCAGAATGAGGATCGCCGTACCACCGAATGCGGTCATACCCGCGCTGGAGGCATTGCCCACGCCAAGATCCATCGCAATATTCGGCAGCACCGCAATGAGTCCAAGATACAGGGCGCCGACGAAAAGCAGTCGGTTCATGACGTAGCCCAGGTACTGGGCAGTCGGTCGACCCGGGCGGATACCCGGGATGAATCCACCGTACTTCTTCATGTTGTCCGCCTGCTCGTTCGGGTCATACTGCACCGAAACGTAGAAGTAGGAGAAGAAGATGATCAGTGCGAAGTAGAGAACGATGTACTGCCAGGACGAAGGGGTCTGCAGGTACTGGATGACATTGCGCTGCCACCAGTTGTCGGTGACCTCCACCGAACCGGAGTTGACGATCTGGGTGATCAGCACCGGCATGTAGATCAGGGAGGAAGCGAAGATCACGGGGATCACGCCTGCCTGGTTGACCTTCAGCGGCAGGTAGGTGGAGGAACCACCGTACTGGCGACGACCCACCATGCGCTTGGCGTACTGGACCGGGATGCGGCGTTGACCCTGCTCCACGAAGACCACGCCGACCACCAGGATGATCACGGCAACCACGACAGCGGCGAATACCAGACCACCGGAACCGGTGAGGATATTCATGCCATCGGTCGGGATACGGGTGGCGATACCGGCGAAGATGAGCAGGGACATACCGTTGCCCACGCCCTTCTCGGTGATCAACTCACCGAGCCACATCACCAGGATGGCACCGGAGGTCATGACGATGACCAGCAGAAGCAGGTCAAAGATGGTGCGGTCAGCATTGAGCACCTGAATGCCGGCGCCGAGCAGCTGCTCCCGATCCGCCAGGGCGACGATGCCCGCGGACTGCAGCAGCGCCAGGCCGAGGGTCAGGTAGCGGGTGTACTGCATCATCTTGGACTGCCCCGACTGCCCCTCCTTCTTCAGCTGCTCGAAGTGCGGGATGACCACGGTCAGCAACTGCACGATGATGGACGCCGTGATGTACGGCATGATGCCGATCGCAAAGATCGACAACTGCAGCAGCGCTCCACCGGAGAAGAGGTTGATCAGTGAGTAGACACTGCCCTCTTCCTGGGTGAGGTCACGCAACCGACCGCTGATCGAGGCATAGTCCACGCCGGGAGACGGGATCTGTGCGCCGACGCGGTACAGAATGATCATCGCAATGGTGAAGAGAATCTTCTTGCGAAGATCAGCGTCCTTGAATGCCGAGATAATGGCAGACACATATCCTCCTGGATCTCGCCCTCCCCCAGAGCAACCCATGAAGATGGGCCCGTGAGGTCGAGAAGATGTGTTTTCTGATACTGGCCCAATTGGGCAATGGGCACATTTGACCTACCCAGTCTACCAGCCACCCCAGGAGCCGCCCACTTAAGCACCCGAATGTAAGGCATGCCATACTTCAGCCACCCCCTCCACCACCCGAGACGCGCGCCCCCATAAGAACTTAAGGACGCCCACCCACGCCGCCGCGCCCCCTTGCAGCACACCCCCTGGTTCACCACGCACCAGCCTGGCGGCACCCAAGAGTCCAACCTGCCCCCGGAATCCCGATCAGCATCAGCCTGAAACCAATTTTTCACCTCACCAATTTCGATCAGGTGCGGCTCGATGCAGATGAGTGTCATCCTGAAGCATGGCAAGCCCCCAGGGGAGTGCAGGAGGACATTTCCCTCTTTAGCTTATTTTCCGGCACTCCCCTGCAGCAGCGACTCCGGCTTTGGTTCCGGTTTGGGTATCTGCTCGATGCGGACCACCGGGTAAAAGAAGCGCGCCTGACGCCGTGCCTTGTTCGCCTCCCCCCGCTTTGTCTCGGTGGCGATGGTCTCCCACCGACATTGCCTGAGAACCTGGATTTCAAAGGTGGGTTTCACGATATTCCTCTTGAGCTGGACATTGGTCGGCGCACATCCGGCGCCGCAGGTTGGGATTTCTCCCTGATCGGGGAGATTCTTCCTTCCGGGGCGGTCATTAATACCCAGTTATAGCACAGAGTTTCGAAAACTCAGATATCGATGACCACCGGCCTTTATGCATCCCCCACCTGAACCGGTGATGCCCCAGGAGTCTTCCCGGACCGGGGACACAAAAATCCCCCGGCTCAGCACAGTGACGTACTGATTCCGGGGGATTGTGCAGGACCAGATGGTCCTTATTTCAAGTCTCGGAGACTAAGCCTCGGTGACCGAGCCGCCAGCGGCCTCGATCTTTTCCTTGGCGGAGCTGGAGAACTTGGTGGCGGTGATGTTCAGCTTGACGCCGAGGTCACCGTTGCCCAGCACCTTCACCGGCTGCTTGGCGCGCACGAGGCCCGCTGCAACGATGTCGGCGATGGCAATGTCGCCACCCTGCGGGAAGGCCTTCTCGAGGTCAGCAACGTTGACGACCTGGAAAACAACCTTGTTCGGGTTCTTGAAGCCCTTGAGCTTCGGCAGACGCATGTGAAGCGGCATCTGGCCACCCTCGAAAGCGGCCGAAACCTGCTTGCGAGCCTTGGTGCCCTTGGTACCACGGCCGGCGGTCTTGCCGCCCTTGCCTGCTTCACCGCGACCAACGCGGTGCTTCTGCTTGTTAGCGCCCTTGGCCGGGCGCAGATCGTGGAGCTTGATGGGATCGCTCATGTTTTACTCTCCCGCCACTTCTTCGACGACGACCAGGTGGCGCACCACGTTGATCATACCGCGCACCGAATCGGTGTCAGGCTGAACAACGCTGTGGCCGATGCGCTTAAGGCCGAGGCTCTGCATGTTAGAGCGGTGCTGCGGCTTGGTGCCGACGAGCCCCTTCTTCTGGGTAATCTTCAGAGCCATGATTATGCCTCCTGCCCTGCGCGAATGCGCAGCATACGAGCCGGAGCAACTTCCTCCAGGGTCTTACCGCGACGTGCGGCGACCTCTTCGGGACGGACCAGCTGCTTCAGGCCGGCCACGGTAGCGTGGACGACGTTGATGGCGTTGTCGGAGCCCAGGGACTTCGACAGGATGTCCTGGACACCGGCGCACTCAAGTACCGGACGGGCAGCGCCGCCGGCGATGACACCGGTACCCGGAGCGGCCGGACGCAGCATGACAACGCCAGCTGCAGCCTCGCCCTGGACCGGGTGGGTGATGGTGCCGCCGACCATCGGGACGCGGAAGAAGTTCTTGCGAGCCTCTTCTGCACCCTTCTGGATGGCTGCCGGAACTTCCTTGGCCTTGCCGTAACCGACACCGACCATACCCTTGCCGTCGCCCACGATCACGAGAGCGGTGAAGCTGAAGCGACGACCACCCTTGACGACCTTGGACACGCGGTTGATGGTGACAACGCGCTCAATGTACTGCGAGCGCTCGTCATCCTGCTTGTTGCGACGATCGCGGTCGTTGCGACGCCCGCCACCGCGCTCGTTCTTGTTCTTGTTCTGGCTCTGGTTCTCGTCGGCGGAGCGTCCGCCGTCACGCCGTTCACGTCCCGGCATTACGCGTTCCTTCCGTAGATGTTCTTGGTGCTGGTGATCTTCATTAGAACTTCAGACCACCTTCGCGAGCAGCATCGGCCAGCGCGGCAACGCGGCCGTGGTACTTGTAGCCCGCACGGTCGAAGACGACCGTCTCGAAGCCGGCTGCCTTGGCACGCTCAGCGATGAGCTGACCAACCTTGGTTGCCTTGGCCTTCTTGTCGCCCTCGAGTGCACGAACCTCAGCCTCAATGGAGGAAGCTGCGGCAACAGTGTGACCGGCGAGATCGTCGATCAGCTGCGCGTGCATGTGACGGGAGCTGCGGTGGATGACCAGACGCGGCGCCTCGGGGGTGCCACGCAGGGTCTTGCGGATGCGGAAGTGACGGCGGGAGCGAGCGACACGACGACGAGTCGAGATGTCCTTGCCGACCGGAGTGCGCTTCTTAGTGGTTTCTGCGGAATTACTCATGCTTACTTACCCGTCTTTCCGACCTTGCGACGGATCTGCTCGCCCTCGTAGCGGATGCCCTTACCCTTGTAGGGATCGTCCTTCCGCAGACGACGGATGTTGGCGGCGATCTGTCCGACCTGCTGCTTGTCAATACCGGTGATGGAGAACTTGGTGTTTCCGTCAACGGCGAAGGAGACGCCCTCCGGAGCCTCAATGAGGACCGGGTGGCTGTAGCCCAGGGCGAACTCGAGGTTCTTTCCCTTGGCCTGGACACGGTAGCCGACACCGAAGATTTCCATCTTGATGGTGTAGCCCTCGGTTACGCCGACAACCATGTTGTTGACGAGGGAGCGGGCAAGTCCGTGCAGTGCACGGTTCTTGCGGTGGTCATCCGGACGGATGACCTTGATCTCGTTCTCGACGACCTCAACGGTGATCGGGGCCGGGAGCTCGAAGGACAGGGACCCCTTGGGGCCCTTGACCTCAACGAGCTGGCCGTCAATCTTGGTTTCGACGCCGGACGGGATGGCAATCGGGTTTTTACCGATACGCGACATAGTGTTTCAATCCTCCCTTACCAGACGTAGGCGAGAACTTCTCCGCCTACACCCTTCTCGGTAGCCTGGCGATCGGTCAGCAGACCCTGAGACGTGGAGATGATCGCCACGCCCAGGCCGCCGAGGACCTGCGGCAGGTTGGTGGACTTGGTGTACACGCGCAGACCGGGCTTGGAAACACGACGCACGCCGGCGATGGAACGCTGGCGGGAAGGGCCGTACTTCAGCTCGAGGGAGAGGGTCTTGCCGACCTTCTCGTCCTCAACGGTGTAGGAAGCGATGTAGCCCTCCTGCTTGAGGATCTCCGCGATGTTGACCTTCAGCTTGGAAGAGGGCATCGACACGGTGTCATGGTGCGCATGGTTAGCGTTGCGCACGCGCGACAGCATGTCGGCAATGGGGTCAGTCATGGTCATAGAGGTGACCGGTGCCTTTCTCGTTAGGGTTCCCTACCCACCTGAACGTTTGCCGTGTGATCTCGGGCCACTTTACGCTCCCCAGGCTCAATAGTCTGGGGTGCTCGCTGCTCTTGTCCCACACGGTCCGCATAGTGGCGGGGGGCCTGTAACAAAGTTGGGTTCAATGTTCTTGTTGGTCCAGGGCGACTTATATCGATAATTCAAAATGCACACGAGTCCGTTGGCCAACCTTACTCGCCCGAACCTGCAGAACAAAATCCCTGTTTAAACCCCTAAAGCCCTGGGCTCATCTACCCCGTGGGGAGGCCTTAATGCACCCATTCGATTCCGATATGCTAAAGACCCGCGCTTATCGACGCCCCGCGCACCCCCCCCAGCCGATCCGGGGAGTGCTCTGACCCCGGGGACACAACCTTCAGGGATAGCCTGGGGCAACGCACTTCAAGAGATATATAGGGAACAGGAAAACATGAGTGAAAATAAATCTGAGCAGGATTTGAGCAGCGCCCACCATTGGCTGGCCGCGGTCTCCACCGAGCTCGACCAGGATCCGGCGGTGATCCAGGCATTGGTGAAGGAATTGCTCGACCTCACCAGGGATGTCGCCCACGGACCTTCCCGCCCCGCGGCACCACTGACCGCCTTCCTGGTGGGCCTGGCCAGCGGCCGGGCCCTGGACACTGAGGCAGGGGCCGCGGGGGCCGTCGATAAGTCCCGGGAGAACATCACCAAGGTGCTGGCACTGCTGGAGCAGACGAAGTGAAGAATTCACAAAAACCCTAGACCTGATTTTCAGGACAGCTAAAGTAGAGCCCATGACTACCCCTCCCGCTGAAGTCTCCGCCGTCAACCCTCTAGCCAATGAATTCGACAAGCCGAAGATCACGAAGCCGTCGAAGTCCGCTGCCGGTATCCCCGGAGTGCTGCACGCCATGGCGCATGCTATTCCGGCGCATGGTGTGATGCCACTGCTGGACATGAACAAGCACGGCGGCGTCGACTGCCCGGGCTGTGCCTGGCCCGAGCCGGAGCAGGGTGACCTGGGCATCGTGGAGTTCTGCGAGAACGGTGCCAAGGCTATCGCCGAGGAAACCACCCCGGATCGTGCGGACGTGGATTTCTGGGCCCAGCACTCCGTGCAGGATCTGCGGGCCAAGACCGATCACTGGTTGGGCAAGCAGGGCCGGATCACCACTCCCCTGCTCTATGACCGTTCCTCCGGGGATGAGCATTATCGCCCGGTGAGCTGGGATGAGGCCTACCGGATCATCGCCGCCCAGTTGAAGGAGACCCCACCGGAAGAAGCCATCTGGTACACCTCGGGGCGCGCCTCCAATGAGGCTGCATATATGTTCGGCCTGCTGGCCCGCCGTCACGGCAGCAATAATCTTCCGGACTGCGGCAACATGTGCCATGAGTCCACCGGTACCGCCCTGTCTGAGACCCTGGGTCTTGGCAAGGGTTCGGTGACGATGAATGATTTCTACACCACTGATCTGTTGATTTCGGTGGGTCAGAACCCGGGAACCAACCATCCCCGCGCGCTGACGGCCTTCCACAAGTGCAAGGCCAATGGTGGCAAGATCCTGGCGATCAACCCCATCCCGGAGACCGGCCTGATGGCTTTCTCCGAGCCGCAGTCCCTCAAGGGCGCGCTGGGTATGTCCGAAAAATTAGCCGATGAGTACCTGCAGATCCGGCTCGATGGTGACCGTGCCTTCTTCCAGGCCCTGAACCGGGAACTGATCCGTCGTGATGCCATCGACCATGAGTTCCTGGATAAGTTCTGCTCCGGTGTGGATGAGACCATCGCGCATCTCAGCAGCCTCGATGATGCGGAGTTGCTGCGTGGTTGCGGGCTGAGCATGAAGGAGATCAAGAAGGCCGCGGACATGGTGGAGCAGTCCAGCAGCGTCATCCTCTCCTGGACCCTGGGTGTCACCCAGCACAAGAACGCCGTCTACACCATCCGTGAGATGGTGAACTTCCTGCTGCTGACCGGAAATATCGGCAAACCCGGCGCGGGTACCGCCCCGCTTCGTGGCCACTCCAATGTGCAGGGCAACCGCACCGTGGGTATCTGGGAGAAGATGCCGGAACGTTTCCTGCAGGCCCTGCAGGATCGCTTCGGTTTTGATGTCCCCCGCGAGGATGGTCTGGACACGGTGGATTCACTGCGGGCGATGTGGCAGGGCAAGACCAGGTTCTTCATGTCTCTCGGTGGCAACCTGGTTCGGGTCGCCTCGGACACCACCCGGTTGGAGAAGGCGATGAGTCAACAGGAGCTGACGGTGCATCTGTCCACCAAGCCCAATGGTTCCCATGCCTGGCCGGGTGAGAAGTCCCTGATCCTGCCGGTCAAGGCCCGTACCGATGAGGATGTGCAGGCTTCGGGCCGGCAGGAGCTGACGGTGGAGAACTCGGCGGGCATCGTGTCCGCGAGTGTCGGTAAGCGCCGTGCGAATAAGGACCTGAACCTGCAGGCGGAGCCGGAGATCATCGGCAAGATCGGGCACCACACCTTCGGTGATGAGTTCTGGATGCCGATGGTCAATGACTATGGCGTGGTCCGTGAACATATCGAGGCCACGATCCCCGGTTTTGATGACTACAACCGTCGGATCCGCACCCCGGGTGGTTTCGCCCTGCCGAATGGTCCCCGGGAGAGGGTGTTCAACACGCCCACCGGGCGGGCCATGCTGACGGTCAACCAGACCGAGGTCATCGACCTGCCTGAGGGTTATCTGCTGCTGCAGACGGTGCGTTCCCATGACCAGTACAACTCCACCATCTACGGCCTCGATGACCGCTACCGTGGGGTGAAGAATGGCCGCCGGGTGGTCTTCGTCAACCCGGAGGACGCCAGGGAGCGTGGGCTGCGGGATGGTGACCTGGTGGACATTGTCTCCGTCTTCCAGGGTGAGGAACGCCGGGCACCCAATTTCCGGGTGGTGGAGTACTCCTCCGCCCGGGACTGTGTGACCACCTACTTCCCGGAGGCCAATGTTCTGGTGCCCATGGATTCGGTCGCGGAGAAGTCCAACACCCCGGTCTCCAAGTCCGTGATCGTGCGCCTGGAGCCGCTGGGTAAGCGGGCTGAGGATATGCCGGACAAGGAGGACAAGTAGATGGGACGGATCACCCGAAACTTCGCGGTCACCCGTGTTTCCGTTGGCGCGGATGGCCGGTATTTCACTGACACCCGCGCTGACACCGTGGCGGTGGAGGAACCTCTGGAGTTGAAGGTAAACAACACCACGCTGACCACCACGATGCGTACCCCCGGGGATGATATCGAGCTGATCCACGGTTTCCTCCACGGTGAGGGTCTGATCAGTTCCCGGGTGGATGTGGCGGAGGCCCGCTACTGTGCGGGTACCGATGAGCAGGGGCAGAACACCTATAACCTGCTGGAGGTTGATCTGGCCGAGGGGGTCAAGGCCCCGGGCCCGGAGTTCATCCGTAGCGTGACCACCACCTCCGCCTGCGGGGTGTGTGGTTCCACCTCCATTGAGCAGATCATGGATAAGCAGGCTCATCCGATTGAGCCGGTGGAGTTGGATCCCCAGGTGGTGATCTCCCTGCCGGAGAAGCTGCGCGAGGGCCAGAAGGCCTTCAAACGTACCGGTGGTATCCATGCCGCAGGCGCCTTCACCCTCGATGGGGAACCGGTGGTGATCCGGGAGGACATCGGCCGCCATAACGCCGCCGACAAGGTCATCGGTGCCCTCCTGCTGCAGGACCGGTTGCCCGCCAGGGATCTGATCCTGGTGATGAGCAGCCGTGCTTCCTTTGAGCTGGTGCAGAAAGCCGCGATGGCGGGTTTCCCTGCCCTGGTGGCGGTCTCCGCGGCAAGTTCCCTGGCGGTGGAGCTGGCCCGGGAGGCCGGCATGGCGTTGACCGGTTTCACCCGTGGGGAACGTTTCAACCTCTATTCGGGTGCGTTGAAACCGGTGAAGCAGTTGAGCGAGAGCGCCTGCCCCCCTGCTCACCTTGACGTGTGAGGGGTCGGTTTCTGCAGTGCAGGACCCGGCCCCTTTGTTGTTTACGCACCGCTTTCATCTCCGTCGGGCGGCTACCCCATGAGCGCTGAACACGGCATTCCCACATCAGCCTTCCCTGCGGTCGAGACAAGGGTCGAGGCAGGGTGTCGAGGCAGGGCAGAAAAGCGGGCTTTGCCTGTAATCTTTCGGATTCAGGGGGCGTTGATCTGATGCTGCTGAAGGGGTTCTGGTTATCCGAAGTTCTCCGCGCACCACTGCTCGCCATACTTACGGAAGTCCTCCGGCGTGCCGTACACGTGGTTTGATGCCTGAAATGCATCACGCACGACCAGATCAGGCTCGAGTGACTCAATCTCCTCTACGGTCAATGCCACACCGGAAAGGTATTTTTCCTCGGCAAAAGGAAGGGGTGAACCACCTTTCTCAACGCTCGGGTGGGTGATAATGTACTTTTCCTTTTCCGTGGGTAGCGCAAGTGGTTCCACAATCTCCCATGGTGCTGGATCAGCCAGGTTGATGGCGATGTACCCCGACATTGGCTCGGGTGGCTCCAATTCCCCCAAGGGGGGATTATTCGTCCCGGAAGGGCCGTCGTAGAAACCACCCAAAAGCTCAAGGCGGTTTACCGCATTGTTGTCACAGACATACATATGGACGGTGATATTCCCCTCGTCATCGGAGGAGATACCGGATATGCCTTGGGACTCCACGTTGACATAGTTGCCGCAACCGGTGAGGGCGAAAACCGGAAGCAGCAGGATGAGGCGCTTCATGGGCTCAAGGCTAGTCAGATCTTCTCCCCTCACGGCGGCGATCCTCTTCCCCGGGGCGGACTTGGAGAGGGGCCCTGACAATTAGAAGGCGTACTTCTGCTTGGTTTCGGCTGCAGCCTCCGCACCCGCACACCATTCATTGATCTTGACGCCCACGTTCTGCGCCATCCTTCTATTTCCGGAGTTCAACGCGGTCGATGCCTCTGCCACCAGGTTCTTCCAGGAATCCACCGGGATGGGATATCCAGACTGCTGCTGATAATCGTGGAAAGCCACCATCGCCGCCATCAGCTCCTGTTCCTGGGGGCTGATCGGCCGACCGCCCGCGGATAGCACTGGTAATGGAGCAGCTTTTAATTGTTGTGCAGCCTCCGTGCGCTGTTGTTTCTTGGAAGTAATCCCGAGATACACCGCCCGGAAGATGGCGATGGGGGCACCGAACATAATCGCCATCATGATCATCCCGGCGGCCGCCACAAAGGGGTCATCTTCTCCCCCGCCGGAAAATATGGCCAGAACAATGAAGAGCGCCACGCCCACGGCCAGGGCAATGCCACTTCGTTTGAGACTCTTCATCATTCTTGAGGGTTGTTTCGCCAGCGTCTCCAGGACATGGTTCTGCAATGCGGCATCATCCGCGAAAAAGGCCGCTCGAGTGCCGTTGAGCAGTGGTTCATTGGTGGGTTTCACCAGCGTGAGGAAATTACGCTCCCCGAGAATCAGCTCAAGTAGGGTGGGCTGCTCAACTGGGACGGTGGCTGCCTCTGACATCGGCTCAGGGACAGGTGGTTCCTGCAGCTCCAGGTTTTCTGCAACAGGATCCGGTTCAGGGTTGTCTGCTTCCCTCAGGGGCGGAACCATCTCCACCGTTTCAGTGCTCCCCGATGTCGACTCAGGCAGGGGCTCAGGCAAACTTATTTCTTCCCCATGCTGAGCTTCTTCCGGCTTTCGCTCGGCGGTTATTTCTGCTTCTTCATCGACCCTCGTCAGTTCCTGTGATTCCACCCATTTTTCGAATTCATCGGTGGAGATGATCGGTTTAGCGAATTCCCTAGCCTGCTCGAATTTTGCCGTGGGGGTGGAGGCCGGGTTGAAAATGAGAACATCACAGCGGGTGCGACTGATATTTGCCTTGAATTCCAGCCCCAGCTCCTTAAAGAACTTCTCAAGATCTCCCCGTGGAACAGGCTCGCCCTTGAGCTGGAGTACTCCACTTACGGCGGCGCGGGTGCCTGCTGCGAGCACTTCGTGGGGATCCGCGAATTCAGACTCGAGTATCAACTCTGTCGCTGGGGCCACTATTGGAACTTCCCTGTCCATTTCCGCCTCCGATACTTCTTCTACCAGCGGAGGTACCTCCTTGATGTGCTGTGGTGCATCACCCAGGTACCAGGTGTTGAACTGGTCATTGGAGAAAATGGGTTTGCCCCATTTACGGGCGTTCTTAGCTTTGGTGGACATGGTCGCCACATCAAGGGCGATCAGGGCATCACAACGGGTCTTTGAAACAGCTCCCTTATACTCCAATCCCTTTTCCGCACAGAGTTCTTCAAGTTCCTCGTCACTACGTGGCTTTCCAAGGATGTTTCCACCACCGCTAAAAGCGAGGCGGGCACCGGGGAGCAACACCTCATGGATGTCCACACCGCTTTCCTCCACCTGCGGTAGCTCTGGGACAGCGGCGCCGGTCTTGGTGATGCGGCAACGGAGGTCGTCGTGAAGCTCCCTGGTCCAACCATTTCGGACCCGGGCGGTGTCAGCGATCTGGAGTGCAGCGTGGTGGATGTCCCGTTCAGCGGCATCTCCCTCGCCATTCAGTGCCACCCACGCCAGGTCATTATCATTGGCCTGCCGTTCATCCAGAATCGGGGTCTCCGATGGTGCCCAGGCAGGGATGAAGAGCGCCCCAGCACCAGTGGGATTCGCCCTCACCTCAGTGCCGCGGGTGGGGTTGAAATGGCCCTCCAGGTAGGCGGTGCTCATACTGTTGCAGCGGGAGACCGGATCCTCGCCGACCGGGGAAAAGCCGAGGTCGTGAATGTCATAACCGACCCCGAGGTCCACTTCCAGTTCCCGAGACTGGTGGCGGACTGCGCGTTCTAAGGTGGCCAGGCCGTCACCGATCACGAGAGCGCCATTGAGTTGTCGCAACAACAGGGGCCAGAATTCCTCAATGGTGGGGTTTGCAGCCATACCGCCCGCGGGGATTGAGTATTTCCCGGTGAGGGTACCCAGATCAGCCATAGGGTTGAGCCAGGAACCGAAGTCGGCGGTGATGCTGCCGTGTTCGATGACCGTGGCGTGGATGCTGGCAATGTGCTGACTACGGCCGAAATCAACGTAGTCACAGGACATGAAGGCAACTCGTTCCGGGATGCGCTCCGGGGAGCTGTCCCGGAGAATGCGGCGGACCAGGGAAGCATCTGCAAGCACATTGGCGTGCCGGACGACTTCGGTGAAATAGAGGTTCTCCAGGGACACGGCGCGCGAAAGTGCCACATAGAACTGTCCGTCAGTGGTGGTGCCGCCCTTGAGATCGATGATGCACTTCGGGATTGTCTTGCCCTGGGACTTGTGGATGGTCATCGCCCAGGAAAGGATGAGCGGGAATTGGGTGACGGTGCCGATGACATCGCTGCTGAGCACTCCCCCGGTGACCTTGGGCCGGAGAATTTCCCAGGTGTGGGGTTTAAGTTCAACCAGGGCGAGGGTGTCATCGATCTGCACGGTGATGGATTCCCCGGTGGCCCGAATGATCTCACCCATGCTGCCGTTGACGAATCTTCCCAGGGGATCATTGATCACCGTCATCACCCGGGCGCCTTCGCCATAACGGAACTCAATATCCCCAGGGAAAGAGTTTTCTTCTGCCTCTCCGGTGAAGGTGGCCGCCGAAGTGTAGATCCGAGTACCGAGGTTTTCCAACCATTCCTGGTTGATCTGGGCAACCCGCCTCCTACGGGAGGTCAGGGTGACAAACCCCTCATCAGTGGGCGGGTTTTCTCGGACCCGGGAGTTGAGGATCTCCAGGGCATTCTCATTGACCTTCCCCTCACGCACCTGGTTAAGGATCTCGATGAATTCCTCATCATTTTGACGCCACACCGTCTGCAGGTTGATGGACTCAAGTGCCAGCGCCGGGTAGCAGTGCGCAGAGAAGAAATAGGGGGTCTGCCAGCGTTGGAAATACTCAGCACGTTCCCGGTCGGTGATCACCGGAGGCAGCTGTAACAGGTCGCCGACCAGAATGATCCGGACTCCACCCAAGACGGTGTTCACTCCCCGGATCTGCCGCAGGGCGAGGTCCATCATGTCGAAGAGATCCGCACGGACCATGGAAATCTCATCCACGATGATGGTGGAGACCGCCTTCATCACCGAACGAATCTGATTGCTGGGGTGGTAGTTGGAAAATCCCCGGACATCATCGGGGTACATGCCTGGCCGGAAACCGAAGGCCTTGTGGATGGTGGAACCACCAACGTTGAGCGCGGCGACACCGGTCGGGGCAATCACCAGGATCTTGTCCTTATGCTTTCCGGATGTCGAGTCTAGGTATTCCCGCAGCAGGGTGGATTTTCCGGTGCCAGCCTTGCCGCTGAGCAGGACATGGGCGCTCGAGTGCAGAATCTCCAGTGCTGCATCGGTCTCCGGGGTTCGGATGAACGACATGGTCAGGACACTTCCTTCAGTTGTCTCGCCAACAGGCCGAGGTAGAGGGCCAGGGGGTACGGCAGGGAAGCCGTTGGGGATATCCTTTCCGCGTTGAGAGGCGCGGGAGTTCCACACGGCCATCACGTGGCACCAATTCCAATTTAGAACCGGCCCCGGACATAGCATCCTGAGATATCGAACATATCTTTCAGTTGTTCTAAGTTTTCCCTGGTTACCACCTCTCGCCCCGCCCCGTTGCTGGATCAGGCGAGGTCCTTAATCCCGGTAGCTTTCCCTGCCCTTGTTCAGCCAGGCGTAGACCCCACCCATGAGGAATCCGCCGCCGAGAATATTGCCGAAGAAGACCAGCACCCAGTTCAGGCTGACCTGGGCGGCATTCATCTCCGGGATCAGTGGGTCAGCACTGAAGAAGGTCAGGGAGAAGAGCGAGAAGTTGGCGATCAGGTGCTCTAGGCCGAGGATGACGAAGGCCCCGATGACCACCATGAGCATGAGGAATTTTCCACTCCACTCCTTGATCAGGGTGGCACCCACGATGCCCATGTTGACCACGAAGTTGGCCAGGACCGCCTCGATGAACATCTGCCCAGGTTCCTTGAGCAGCTTGCCCTGGGAAAGTATGGAGAGCAGGTGTCCCGGGTCAACCACCGCGAAGACCTTGGCCTGGCCGAGGAGGAACCCCACCATCACCGCACCCACCAGGTTGAAGAGGGTGGTCACCAACAGAATCCGGGCGGCACTGAACCAGCTGAGGTCTTTGCGGATTGCGCCGTACACCAGGTACATCATGTTTCCGGTGGCCAGTTCCGCGCCGAGCAGGATGATGGTGAAGAGACCCACGAAGAAGAGGAGACCGAAGACGATCGAACCCAGACCGGGGGCAAGATTCTCCACCGCATTGCCCACTGCGGCAGCCATGGCGGTGCCGATGGTCAGGTAGACACCAGCGAGAATGGACCGCACCGCGAAGCGCCAGAAGTCGTGGGAATAAAGATCCACCTTCTTGTCGATGGCCTTGGATACCGTGTCATTCAGACTCATGTCTCCCCTTCTCCTTTAATTGTTTCCGCAGCTCAATGCATCTATTCCCACATTAACTCTAATATGACCAATAATTGCCGTGAGGTTCCTCCCAGAAGCACCCCCTGCCCAAGATCGGTCTCGGAGGCGCAGAAGGTGGCGCCGGCCAAGCCGGGCACGCGGCGCGGGGCAGTCACGCGGCCGTCGATAAGCAGCTTTGAGCGGAAGCGGTGGCGGCCCTGGATTCGTTGGGCGCAACGGGCCAGCATCGCTGGGGTCAGGCCCCCGCCACCCATGAGGGATACTGAAGACTAGCCGGAAAGAAACTCCACCACAAGGCCCATTCCAGTGATATTTCTCATATTTTATTTTCTTCCTGAACCCCTGGCCCAGCCCGTGGCCATGGGGGAAGCCCAGCGTTTATAGGTATCTTTCAGTCCCTACTGGACCGATAGTCAGAATTCATCAACACTATCCCGAATAAAACTTTGGGACTATCATTGATCTCTGTTTGAAGCGCCTTCGGCCTGCAACGCTCATATTCTCCTCCCTGCCGGCCTTGAGGGTGTTTATTTCCCCCTCCCCGACCATGGAAAGAGAGCCTGCGTATGACTGAGTTCCCGCATCAGAACCCCAACAACGAAGAATCCACGCCGAGGGTTGACCGGGAAAAGCTGGGCGGCAGCCAGCGCAACCGGCCCCCGGAAAAGTTGGAACGCGAAGCGAACCGCCCGCCGAAGTCCAGCGCTGAAATGGCCCGGGCCCGCACCGCGGTCGCCGGGGACGGCGCCGTCAAGATCAACTGGCAGGTGCTCATCATCTCCTCGGCGATCATCATCGCCTTCTCCCTCTGGGCGATCTTCGCCCCGGACAACGCTTCCGGAACCCTGCAGACCGTGGTCACCTGGATCGGTGACAACCTCGGCTGGTTCTACGTCCTGACCGTGGCCGTGGTGATCTGCTTCGTGCTCTGGGTGGCCTTCTCCAAGGAAGGCGGGGTCCGCCTGGGACCCGACCATTCCCGCCCCCAGTACAAACTCTTCACCTGGGTGGCCATGCTCTTCGCCGCCGGGGTGGGCATCGACATGCTCTTCTACTCGGTCACCGGCCCCATCAGCCACTACCTGACCCCGCCCAGCGCTGATCCGGAGAGCGCGGCCGCCCTCCAGGACTCCGTCATCTGGACCATGTTCCACTACGGCATGGCCGGCTGGTCCATGTATGCCCTGCTCGGCATGGCCATGGGATACTTCGCCTACCGCTGGGGCATGCCCCTGTCCATCCGCGCCGCGCTCTACCCCCTGCTGGGCAAACGTGTGAAGGGAGCCACCGGCGATGTCCTGGACATCATCACCCTGGTCGGCACCGTCATGGGCGTGGCCACCTCCATGGGCATCGGTGTGGTACTGCTCAACGTCGGCTTCTCCCTCCTCTTCGGCCTGCCGCAGGGACTCAGCCTGCAGATCGCCCTGGTCGTGGTCGCCGTTGTCCTGACCATCGCCGCCACCTCCTCAGGTGTGGACAAGGGCATCCGGCTGATCTCCGAGCTAAACCTCTGGGTGGCCGGCGCCATGATGCTCTACATCCTGGTCAGCGGCCAGACCGCCTTCCTGCTCAACGCCTTGGTCGAAAACATCGGCCGTTTCTTCGCCACCATGCCGCAGCGCATCACCCAGACCATGGCCTACCAGCCTGAAGGTGGGGAATGGATGTCCGGTGAGACCCTCTTCTTCTGGGCCTTCTGGCTGGCATGGGGCCCCTTCGTCGGTCTCTTCCTGGCCCGGATCTCCCGCGGCCGCACCCTGCGGGAGTTCGTCATCGCCGCCGTCACCGCCCCGGTGCTCTGCGATCTGGTGATCGTCTCCCTCTTCGGCAACTCCGCCATCCACGAAGTGGTGATCAACGGCAACCGGGAGTTCGCCGAAACCGCCATCAACAACCCGGAACAGGGCTGGTACGACCTGCTCCAGATGTTCCCCGGCGGGATGTTCCTGGTCGGCCTGGCCACCCTGTCCGGGCTGCTGTTCTACCTGACCTCCGCCAACTCCGGCGCCATGGTCATGTCCAACTTCTCCGCCTCCATCGCCAACCCCGAGGAGGACGGTCCGAAGTGGCTGCGCATTTTCTGGGCCATCGTCACCGCCCTGCTCACCATCGCGATGCTGATGGCCGGTGGTGTGGTCACCATGGAGTACGCCACCCTCATCTTCGCCCTCCCGGTCACCATCGTCGCCTACCTGGTGATGCTGTCCTTCTCCCGGGCACTGCGCATGGAACGCGCTGACCGTGAGGGACACATCAGACGCCGCCGCAGTGAAGCCACCACCGGTGGGCAGGCCCCCGAACGGACGCTACGACAGCGACTGGCCAGCCTGCGTTCCTACCCGGATGACAAGACCGTCCGCCGCTACGTGGAACAGACCATCGCGCCAGCCATGGCCACCGTCGGTGCGGAATTCCGGAACCAGGGTTACCAGGTCACCCAGGAGCAGGTCAGTGACACCACAAGCGGCATCGACGAGCATCTCTTCCGCGTCGAGATCAAGGGCCAGCGGGACTTCCTCTACCAGATCGTGGCGATCCCGACTCCGGTGCCGACCTTCGGTGCCCGTCCGGCACCGCGTTCCGAGAAGTACTTCCGGTTGGAGGTCTTCACCCACACCGGCTCTGAAGGCTATGACCTCTACGGTGTCTCCCAGCAGCAGATCATCGATGACGTGCTCGACCGCTTCGAGGCCCACCTCGGGTTCCTCAGCTACTCCGCCGAAGTGCTGGCGGAAACCGTGATCACCCCGCCGGTGACCTCCGCGGTGGCCGAGGTCCCAGTGGCAGCCGCCGGCGTGGACCCCACCGGGGAGGAAACCCCGGATCAGGATCCGCGGACCTCCGCGCCGAACTAGCGCCAAACCAGAGCCGAGGCACTCCCGTCCCTCCCCCGGCGCGCCTCCCGGGGGGGGCGGGCCGCTCATGCCTCCGCGCGTAGGGACTCCACCCAGGCGGCGACCTGGGTCCGGGAGCTGAACCCGAGCTTGTTCAGGATCCGCTCCACATGCCCGTCCACGGTGCGGCGCGAGAGGGTGAACTTCTCCGCGATCTGCCGGTTGGTCAGCCCCTGGGTCACCAGCTCCGCCACCTCCATCTCCCGGGCGGTCAGTGGATTGTCCTCGGTGCGTGTCACCTTCCGCCCCTTAGGTTTCGTACCCAGCGCCACTGCCAGTGCCTCCGCCACACTGAGAATCTCCCGCAGCGCAGGCTGTTCCGTCTCCGCCAGTCCCAGCTGCTGCCGACAGAAGTCGATGGAACGCTCCGAAGTCCCGGCGATGTGGGGGCCGAAGGCACGCAATGAGGTGCCCATCCCCTGCCACACCGAATCCGCCGCCGTGGCCAGTTCCCAGCCCCGCGCATACTCACCGGTGGACACCGCCACCCAGGACAAGAGCTCAATCCCCATGGCGGTGCAGATGACATCATGGAAATCATGCTGGATGTCCAGGGCTTTCAGGGCCGCCTCCCGGGCCGCCCCATGATCTCCCAGGTGCCAGTGGCACACCCCCGAGATCCACCAGATGAAACCGAGATTCCACCGCTCCCCCTGTGCCTCAGCCAGGATCCGGGCCTGTCCCGCCAGCACCAGGCCCTCCTCGGACTCCCCATGGAAGGTCAGAGCCATCACCAACTGAAACATCGCCAACAGCTGCTCCGCGGTCCGGCCATCCCGTTCATGGGCCGCCACCGCCTGAAGATAAAGGCCAATGGCGTTCGGTAGTTCCCCGGTGAAGATCTGGTGCAGGCCCTTCCAGTGGTCATGGTGAGCACGCATCACCTGATCATCCAGTTCCATGGCGATCCGCTCTGCCACCCGAAGATGATCTGCCGCGGCCCGGTGATCCCCCTGGATCAGGCAGACCCAGCTGACCGCCCAGGCGGCGGTGCCACGTTCCAGATCCGAGAGCTGCCCCGACCTTAGGATCCGTTCCAGCGCCAGGCGCCCGTCACTGAGGAAGCTACCGGAAACCCAGTGGTAGCGGAGGGTGGCGGCCATGCGGGCGGCGGCGTCATGTTCCCCCGGGGTGTGGAGGGACCAGTCCATGGCCACCATCAGGTTGGGGCGTTCACTCCGGGTGGCTGCCAGCGCCACCGACTGCCCCGGCCCACACCACCGCTCGGAGCGGGTGAGCACCCGCTCCAGATAGAGATCCCGGTGACGGCGCCGCAACTCGCCCAGTTCGCTCACCTCCCGGAAGAGCTGGCCGCCGTACTCCCGGATCGTCATCAGCATGCGGTAGCGAACCTGCTCCCCCGCCCGCTCCGTGAGCACGATGGATTTGAGCACCAGCTGCTCCAGCAGGTCGAGGATCTCCGGGCTGCTCAACTCCCCGAAACCACACACCTGTTCCGCCGCCTCCAGGTCGAAGCTGCCCGGGAAGATCGACAGCCGCCGCCAGAGGCACTGCTCAGCAGGGGTACACAACTCAAAGCTCCAGTCGATCAATGACTGAAGGGTCTGCTGCCGGGGCAGGCTGGTCCGGTCCCCTTTGTTGAGCAGCTGAAAACGTTGGTCGAGCCGCTCCAGCAACTGGGATGGGGAGAGTACCCGGAGCCGGATGGCAGCCAGTTCAATGGCCAACGGGATGCCGTCGAGTCGGGCGCAGATCTGTGCGATGTCGGCCCGGTTCTCCGGGGTCACCGCGAAATCGGGGATCACCTGCCGGGCGCGGTCAACCAGCATCGCCACCGACTCAAAGTTCTCCACCTCCACCACTTCCGACGCCACAGCAGCCTGCTCGGTGGAAGACAGCTGGGTGCTCAGTGGCGGGGTGCTCAGTGGCGGAACCACACAGACATACTCCCCGGAGATTCCGAGTGGTTCCCGGCTGGTGGCCAGAACCCGACATCTGGGGGCCATGGCCAACAACACATCCACCACCTCAGCGGTGGCCTGGAGAACATGCTCACAATTGTCCAGCAGCAGCAGCACCTCCTTACCTTCCAGGTAGTCGATCACTCGTTCCAGGGCGAAGCGGTTCGACTGGTCCGGGATCTGCAGCACATCGGCTATCAGTGACGCCACCCGTTCCCCGCTCTCCAGGCTGTCCAGGCCGACCTGGTACACGCCGTCCGAGAAGGCCCGCCGGGAACGCTCCACCAACTCCACGGCCATCCTGGTCTTACCCACCCCTCCGGGACCGGTGAGGGTGAGCAGTCGGGATTCCACCATCCTGGTCTTCGCTTCCGCGAGCTCACGTTGGCGGCCCACGAAGCTGGTGACCGCTGCCCGACCGATCAGGGAGCCACGGTTCTTGAGCTCAATTCTGCTGCTCACAGCTGTGTTCCTTTCCCTCCCGACAACCCGCCCGGGAATTTCTCCGTCGCCCTTTTCCAGTTCGCTCCACCTGCCCGGGAAAACCATGCAGGTATCGCCGGGCACTCATACCCCCTATACCCGGGTACAGGGCAAAATCGCTGCTCAGCGGAAGTGCCCACCGAATGGGTAGTGCTTGGGGTGATTCTACGCATGCTTCCCGTCTCCAAGATCCCTAAATTGTAAGCCACGCCACAAATCAGAACCCAAGGGAGGAGCCTGCACCCCACCCCCAAGGCAGCAGACAACCCGCACTAGTCCACCAACCGCCGGGCCGCGGATTCCCCGAGGCTCCCCTGGCGTTTCCCGCCAACCAACTGGAGGTTAAGCAATGACTGAAGCACCTGCCACCACCAAAAACATTGACCCTCGGGAGCTCCGCAACGCCTTCGGCAAATTCGCCACCGGGGTTACCGTGGTCACCTGCCGAACCCCGGACGGCACCCCGCATGGGGCGACCGTCAATGCCTTCACCGCGGTGTCCCTGGATCCGCCGCTGGCCCAGGTCACCCTGATCCGCGGAAACAAGGCCTCGCAGTACCTGGAGGATCAGCCTTTCGCCATCAACATCATGGCCGAGGACCAGTTGGATCTCTGCCTGAACTTCGCCGGTAAGCCGATGGCGGCACCACCGGAATGGCGTTCCGATGAGGGCATCCCGGTGCTCTGTGGAAACGCCGCCACCATCGAATGCAAACCCTGGCGCATCTACGACGGTGGTGACCACATCATCGTCATCGGTGAAGTCACCGACATCGAGGTCACCGACGCCAACCCCCTGCTCTTTTTCTCAGGTAAGTTCCGCGAACTCGGCCCGCACTGCGAGGGAAGCCCTTGGGAAGCTTCCGGGGACGCGCTCGCCTTCGGATGGTTCGAGGGCAGCACCTCCTTCAAGTCTTTCTGACACCCCCAGGTTTCTTGCCAACCGATTTTTCATCTCATCCCCTCAAGGAGACGTCATGACCACCCCCCAGAATGATCAGATGAGCAGCATGTCTGAGCGCACCACCCCGGCGAACCCGAAGATGCCGATGACCGGCGACGAGTACATCGAATCCATCCGCGACGGCCGCGAGGTCTACCTCCACGGTGAACGTGTCGAGGATGTGACCACCCACCCGGCCTTCCGCAACTCCGTCCGCATGGTGGCCCGAATGTACGACGCCATGCATGACCCGGCGCACTCCGACAAGCTGCTGACCGACACGGACACCGGCAACGGTGGCAAGACCCACGCCTTCTTCAAGGTGCCCAAGTCCGTTGATGATCTGCGTGCATCCCGCACCGCCATCGAGACCTGGGCGAGGATGAGCTATGGCTGGTTCGGCCGCTCCCCCGATTACAAGGCCGCCTTCCTGGGCACCCTGGGTTCCATGCCGGACTTCTACTCCCCCTACCAGGAGAACGCGTTGCGCTGGTACAAGGAGTCCCAGGAGAAGGTGCTCTATTGGAACCACGCGATCATCAACCCGCCGGTTGACCGCCACCTCCCGCCGGACCAGGTCAAGGACGTGTTCATGAAGGTGGAGAAGGAGACCGACAGTGGTGTCATCGTCTCCGGCGCCAAGGTCGTGGCCACCGGCTCCGCGATCACGAACTTCAACTTCATCTCCCACTACGGGCTGCCGATCAAGAAGAAGGAATACGCCCTGATCTGCACCGTGCCGATGGATCAGCCCGGCATCAAGCTCATCTCACGCGCCTCCTACTCCCAGAACGCCGCTGTCACCGGCACCCCCTTCGACTATCCGTTGTCCTCCCGCATGGACGAGAACGACGCCGTGTTCATCTTCGACAAGGTGCTCGTCCCCTGGGAGAACATCTTCGCCTACGGCGACCCGGACCAGATCAACGGATTCATGCCCAAGACCGGCTTCATCCAGCGCTTCACCTACCAGGGCTGCATCCGTCTGGCCGTCAAACTCGACTTCATCGCCGGCCTCCTGCTCAAGGCCCTCGAAATCGCCGGCACCCAGGACTTCCGTGGTGTGCAGGCCCGCGCCGGTGAGGTCATCGGATGGCGCAACCTGTTCTGGGCGATCGCTGACGCCATGATGCTCAACCCCGATGAGGGACCGAACGGCTCGGTCCTGCCCAAGATGGATTATGGTCTGGCCTACCGCATGTTCATGGCCCAGGGTTACCCACGTGTCAAGGAGATCATCGAGCAGGATGTGGCCTCCGGGCTGATCTACCTGCCCTCCGGCGCACTGGACTTCAAGAACGCCGATATCCGCCCCTACCTGGACAAGTACGTCCGCGGTTCCAACGGCATCGAGGCTGTGGATCGGGTGAAGCTGATGAAGCTGCTGTGGGATGCGATCGGTACCGAGTTCGGTGGCCGCCATGAGCTCTATGAGCGCAACTACTCCGGTAACCACGAGAACGTGAAGATCGAGCTGCTCATGAACGCCATGAACAACGGCACCACGGACACCATGCATGGCATGGTCGAGGACTGCATGGCGGAGTACGACCTGGACGGTTGGACTGTCCCGGACCTGTTCAACAGTGATGATGTGAACGTGTACCTGAACCGGAACCGCTAGGAGCGCTCTGTAGGTTCTGCTGCCTGAGGCAGGGCAATAACGTAGAACAACTTCACCAGGCATCATGAGCCGAGGTCCCGGATTCGCCGCCCCCACCCTTGATACACAGCGGGTGGGAGCGGCGCTCACCTTGAGGTGATGGTGTATAAAGTGGGGAAAACGGCCCTTAAGGTCGCCACCTCACGTGCTTAAGTGCCGTTTTCCCCACTCTAGAATGCACAGGGGTCTAAGGTGCCAGGGCCAAGGACAAAACCCTCCCACCCCAGGTAATCCCCGGGGAGGGAGGGTTTGTGTGTCAGACACTCAAGGAGCATCTGAACTGAAGAAGACTACTTCTGGCGGGTGCCGTCTTCGCCCTTGAAGGGGAAGCCCAGCTCGCGCAGGAGTGCACGGCCTTCATCATTGTTGGTCGCGGTGGTGACGACGGTGATGTCCATACCACGGGGGCGATCAACCTTGTCGACGTCGATCTCGTAGAACATGGTCTGCTCAGTGAGGCCGAAGGTGTAGTTGCCGTGACCGTCGAACTGCTGGTCGGAGAGACCACGGAAGTCGCGGATACGCGGCAGGGCCACGGTCAGCAGACGGTCCAGGAATTCCCACATGCGGTCGCCGCGCAGGGTGACCTTGGCGCCGATCGGCATGCCCTCGCGGAGCTTGAAGTTCGCGATGGAGGTCTTGGCGCGACGCATCTGCGGCTTCTGACCGGTGATGAGGGTCAGGTCCTCGAGAGCGCCGTTGATCATCTTGGAGTCACGGGCAGCGTCGCCGACGCCCATGTTGACGACGATCTTGGTCAGACCCGGGATCTCCATGACGTTGTCGTAGGCGAACTGCTCCTGCAGCTTGCCCTTGATCTCGTCGCGGTAGACGTTCTTGAGACGGGGGGTGTAGTTCTCGCTCATGCTTAGATGTCCTTCCCGTTACGACGCGAGATACGGATCTTCTTGCCGTTCTCGTCGAAGCGGTAACCGACGCGAGTCGGGTTGCCGTCGGCGTCCAGAACCATCACGTTGGAGATGTGGATCGGAGCTTCCTGGGTCACGATGCCGCCGGACTCGGCGCCACGCTCGGGAGCGGAGTTAGCAACGTGCTTCTTGATGCGGTTAACGCCTTCGACCAAGACCTTCTCGGTTGCCGGGAAAGCCTGAATGACCTTGCCCTTGGCACCCTTGTCCGGGCCGGAGACGACGACGACCATGTCGCCCTTATGGATCTTCATTTAGATTACCTCCGGTGCCAGCGAGACGATCTTCATGAACTTCTTGTCACGAAGCTCACGAGCGACGGGGCCGAAGATACGGGTACCGCGGGGCTCGTTGTCATTCTTGATGAGGACAGCTGCGTTCTCATCGAAGGAGATGTAGGAGCCGTCTGCACGACGGGTCTCCTTCTTGGTGCGGACAATGACAGCCTTGACGATTTCGCCAGACTTCACATTGCCGCCGGGGGCTGCTTCCTTGACAGTGGCGACGATGGTGTCGCCAATGCCAGCAAAACGTCGGGTAGAGCCACCGAGAACGCGGATGCACAGAATCTCTCGTGCACCGGTGTTATCGGCGATCTTCAGACGCGATTCCTGCTGAATCACTACTGGTCTCCTGACCTGGTTGTATGTGCGTCGGATTTCCGTCCCGAACGCACGCGGTCTGTACTGCTTCCTCGCCTGCCACTACACAATGAGCGACGAACCTCAGCTGCGGAGCATGAAATGCCCTGCATCTGTGCCGAAGGGTCTCGGACCGGGATTCGGAAACGCACCACGGGCCGACCTGGACAAGCGACTGGAACAGTCAACCACAGCGGGCACCCGAATGGCAAATCGCCTGATTACCCTGATGACCTCGACAAACCCGCCTCCCACCGAGGAGGCGCCGGACGGCTGGCATAACCTGTTCAACTCCGCAACCTCAGGGGCATCAGCGCCCCCCTGAGGATGGGGGTTCAGGAAACCAACCCCAGCTCCCGGTCCACCGAGCGCTCCCGGGCCGCCAGATAACCGACGGCCCCCTTGACAACCGCGCCCAGGCAGAGCACCGCCAGGATGACACTCCATCCCCCGAGAGAGTCATAGGCGGCACCCACCAGCAGCGGCCCGGCACCGGCGAAGAGATAACCAACCGGCTGCACGAACCCGGAGAGCCGGGCGGTCATGACGGCACTGACGGTCCGGGAGGGGATCAGCGCCAGCGCCGTCGGGAAGCAGAATCCACCCAGGCCGAGCAGCATCGCCCAGAGCAGCCAGCCCTGTGCCGGGGCGAGGATGATGCCGAGGTAGCCGGCGATGGTCAGGGTGGCGAAGAGGATCGGGAAAAACCGGAAGTGCCGGAAGCGGGCGATCATCGTCGGGATGACCAACCCACCCAGCAGCCCGAAGGCGCCCAGCAGCGCGATGGCGATGCTGGCCTTGTTGAGGCTGACCCCGGCGTCGATGAGCATGGTCGGCAACCAACCCATCTGGATATAGGCGTTCATGGACTGCATGCCGAAGAAGATCATCAGAGCCACCGCGGTCGGGGATTTCCACAGCGACACCTTCGGCTGCGTTGCGACGCCCCCGTCGACCCCCACCCCGGGCGGGGATGCCGGGAAATCATTGCCGCTGCGCAGCCAGACCGGGATCCACACCAGCAGCTGCGCCACGGCGGCGAACACCCAGATGAAGATGACCCACCGCCAGGCCCCCTCCCCGTGGAAGAGCAGGGCTGAAAGTGGACCCAATGCCCCGCCCAGGCCCAGCACAGCGGTGTAGACCGTGGTCAACGCAATCCAGTTCTTCCCGCCATGGAGTTTGATCCAGGCGGGAAGCAGGACATTGGCCACCGCAATCCCCGCGACCAGCAGTCCGCTAAGCAGGATGAACACCCAGATATCACCCACCCAGGGACGCAGCCCCACACCCACCAGGCTGACGGCCATGCCGCCGGTCATGGTGGCCGTCAGGCCGATCTTCCGGGCCAGGGGGACGGCGATGATCCCGAAGATGGCGAAACAGAACCCGGGCAGCGCGGTGAGAACACCTGCCGAGGCACCACCGGCGTCGAAATGCTCGGTGATGTCGGTGATCACCACTCCCAGGGAGGCGATTCCGGGGCGCAGATTGAGGGAGGCGATGAAGACGGCGACGACAGCCAGGAGCGCCGGGATCAGCGGCCGCCGGGACACCTGCCCCTTCCTGGAGTTCTGCGCTTCAGACTCTGATGCTCCTCGCCGATTTCCCATGCCCAGATGGTAGACCCGCCCACCACACAAGGTGAGGCAGGCCCCCACCCAGCCCGAATATTTAGGATACCCTGACCTAATTGCCCAGGGCTTCGCCCATCACCACAGAGGAGAGCATCCCCATGTCCCGAGAATCTGAGAAGCTGCACTACCTGGTCACCGGAGCCCGCGGCGGCATCGGAGCGGCCGTGGTGTCAGAACTCACGGCCGCCGGACACCGCGTGCACGGCTGGGACCTGCCGGAACACGACATCACCGATCAGCCCGCCATCGAGAAGGCAATGGCCTCGCTCGAGAATGAGCACGGCCCCCTGGACGCCCTGATCCACACCGCCGGCACCCTGTTGGCGGACAGCGCCCTTGCCCCCGACGTGGCGGCACTGCGCCATTCCCTGGAGGTGAACCTGCTGGGCACGGTGAATATCTGCTCAGCCACTGCGCGCCGCATGATCGGGCGCAGGAATGGCTCCATCGTCGCAATCTCATCCAATGCGGCTGCCACGCCCCGGGCCGGGATGGCCGCCTATGGCGCCTCCAAGGCCGCGACAAGTTCCTGGCTCCGGACCCTGGGCCTGGAGTGCGCTCCGCATGGGGTGCGCTGCAATATCGTCACCCCGGGCTCCACCAACACCCCGATGCTGCGCGGGATGTGGCAGGAGGGCCGGGATGAGAGCGCGAAGGTGATCGCCGGAAACCCTGAGCAGTTCCGCCTGGGCATCCCCCTGGGCAGGGTGGCCGATCCGGAGGATATCGCCCGGGCCTGCATCTTCCTCAGCTCCTCCGCCGCCCGCCACATCACCATGCACGACCTTCGGGTGGATGGCGGCGCCACCCTCGACCAGTGAAGGCACTCTCCCCGACTTTGCATATTAGGTAAGGCTTAGCTACCTTTGGTGGCCAACAGCTAGTGACCCACACGGATCTAGCTCTCCCCCGAGAAAGGATCAGGATCACAACCATGGCCATCCCTCGCATCGCCCCCTACCCCCTCCCGGAGATCAACCACCCACCGGTCGTTGATTGGCCGCTGAACCCCGAACGTTCCGCACTGCTCATCCACGACATGCAGAACTACTTCATCTCCGCCTATGCAGCGGAGCAGGATCCCATCCGCAGCGTCATCCCCCATATCCGTGGGCTTATCGACGCCGCCGATGCCGCCGGCATCCCGGTCTTCTACTCCGCCCAGCCACCACGACAGCAGACTGCCCGGCGCGGCCTGCTCAGTGATTTCTGGGGCCCGGGGATCCAGACGGATCAGGAGGCTGCGATCATTCCGGAGCTGGCTCCGAAGCAGCACCACCATGTGGTGACCAAGTGGCGCTATTCCGCACTGACGCGCACCGATCTGCGCCAGTCCCTGGCGTTCAGTGGTCGGGATCAGCTGTTGATCACCGGGGTGTACGGGCACATGGGTTGCCAGGTGTCCGCGGTGGACGCTTTCATGAATGATGTGGCTCCCTTCCTGGTTGGTGATGCCATCGCTGATTTCACGGCCGAGGATCATCGGCAGACCCTGGACTGGGTGTCGCGCCGCTGTGGCCGGGTGATCGGTACCGCGGAAGCCCTGGCTGCGTGGCAGCCGGACGCGGCGTCGATAAGCGTGCGGAGCTGATCTGCAGGTGTATTCCTTCATCTTCACCGATAGTCAGCAGACCTTGGAAGCGGAGGGTGTCCAGGACAGTTGGGGCAGCGTGGCTGAGGCGCTGAGTTCGGGTGCCTCGCTGGTGGTGGGTGCGCTGCCTTTCCACCCTGAGGAGACCCCGGCGCTTTTTGCCCCGCAGAGTTTTTCCTTCCGGCGGGGTGCCCCGGAGTTGCCCACCGGGAAGCTGCCCGAGGTTCATGACATTGCGGAAATGACCTCCCGGGGGGAACATGCCAACCGGGTAGAGCAGGCGGTGTCCCAGATCCGTTCCGGGAAGTTCCAGAAGTTGGTGCTCTCCCGGGAGGAGCGTTATCTGCTCGCCGCACAGCCTTCCCCGGAGGTGTTGCTGGGGAGTTTCCTCACCGGTTCCGGTACCGGCCACGGTCACCTGGTGGATCTGGGTTCCGCCGGCCACCGGTACCGCGGTGCCCAGTTGATCGGTTCCAGCCCGGAGCTGTTGATCGCCAAGCGGGGTGAGTTCATCGAGTCTTATCCCCTGGCGGGCACCATCCCCCGTTGCCCGGATCCTGATGAGGATCAGGCCCGGGCGGATGGGTTGCTGCGCTCCGGGAAGGATATTGCCGAGCATGGTTTCGTGACCGAGGACATCCGGCGGGTATTGGAGCCCTACTGTGTCGAGCTGAAGATCCCGGAGGTTCCCTCCCTGACCGCCACCTCCCACACCTGGCATCTGGGTACCCGGATTCGGGGGCGTCTGAAGGATCCCCGGGTCCCCGTCCTGGAGCTGGCCGCTGTCCTGCACCCCACCCCGGCGGTGTGTGGTTTCCCCACCCCGCGCACCCAGCAGGAACTGCGGAAGGTTGAACCAGGGCGAGGTTTCTATGCTGGCGCGGTCGGCTGGTCGGATGCCGCCGGCGATGGGCAGTGGCGGGTGAGCATCCGCAGTGCTGTCCTCCAGGGGAACACCGTCCGGGCCCATGCCGGGGGTGGGATCGTCGCGGATTCCGACGCTGCGGCGGAGGTACGAGAGACCGTCGCAAAGCTCGGTCCGGTCCGCGCGGCTCTGGGGTTGCCCACCGGAGATCTGGTGGTTGCCCCCTAGCTGAGACAGGTGTTGCACGCAGACTCCCCCAGGGAAGGAGGAATTCCGAGACACGACAGGCAGCGCAAGCGGAACATCCTCTGAAAGAAAGGTGCCATGACACCCCCGATGAAACATCACCATCTTCTCCCCTGTTTTCCCACCGAAACTGAGGTCCTGGAGCAGCTCAGCTGGGCCGGAACTGAGCTGCTCGAGGAATTCTGGCGGGAAATCCACCGTCGGGGCACCCCGATCTGGGATCCGACAGGGGTCCGGGCCACCTTCTTCTGGCGCAACCCCAGTGGCACCATCCCGCCGGATGGGGAACCCGTTCACCTGCACATCAACCGGGTCAGCGACGGGGAAAATCACGAACTGGGGTTCATGTGTGCGGTCCCCGGCACCGATATCTGGGTCCGCACCCTGGATCTGAGTCCCACCCTCCAGGCTTCCTATTCCTTCGCGCCGCTCGGGCAGCACCCCGGGCTGCCGAGACACAACCACTACCCCAACCTGATCGACCCCTGCAGTAGCCAACCACCACTGATCCACAGTGCGGAAGGACATGGACTCAGCCTGCTCTCCGGGAAACTGAGCCCCCGGCAAACGGAATGGCAGCACCCCGGGAAGCTGCGGGGAAAGGTGATCCGCGGGGAGCTGCCTCTGGGCAACGGTGCCGGCGAAACCCCCACCCGCCCCTGTCACCTTTATCTCCCCGACAGCCACACCCCGGTAGCTCTGCTCACGCTTTTCGACGCCGAGATCTGGTTCGGCCACCTCAATCTGCCGCAGGCCCTGGAAAACGCCCAGGAGCTGGGGCGGATTCCCCCGGTTGCGGTCCTGGGCATCGAGAATCTGGACCAGGCGGACCGCTTCCAGGTTCTGGGTGCGAATCCCGATTTCCTCAGCTCCCTCGCCGACACCGCCACCACCTGGGCGCAGCAACAGGCCGAAAGTGCGGGGATCAGGCTGCAGGGAAGGGAAGGGAGGTTGATCGCCGGGCAAAGTCTGGGCGGTCTCTCCGCACTACTCGCCGCCCACCTGCAGCCCGAGGTCTATGGCACCGCCATCTGCCAGTCCCCCTCCCTCTGGTGGACCCCGGATGGTGCCTCCACACCCCGGGACTTCGGCAGCCGCAGCCTTGACTGGATAGCCGAGGAATCTGCGCTCCGTCCGGCACGCAGCACACAGGTCCACCTGGATGTCGGCCTACGGGAAGGCCTGACCCTGCCCAGAACCCATCAGTTGAATCAGCTGCTCTGCGCCAAGGGCTGGTCCAGCCAGGTCAATACCTATGACGGTGGGCATGACTTCGCCTGTTGGCGCGGTGCCCTGATAGATCAGCTGGCGCAGTCCCTGGCCTCCTGAAATGGTGTCCGGGGATGGTGTCCGGCATTGAACAGGTCTCAGGAAATGGCCGATTCCACGGCGGCCCGCAGCTCCTGCTGGAAGCTGCTGTCCGGCGGGGTGTAGAAGACACCGCTGGTCCACAGTTCCGCTGTGGCTGCGGTCCCTGACTCTGAGCGGGTCTGAATCGAGGGGGCATGCTGCACCAGACGACTGCCACTGTCCTCATCCACCCAGGATTCCCGCTGGAACCACTCCTGCCATTCCGGCAGTGCCCGGGCGCGTTCCGCCACCTGCCCGACCGCGAAAAACAACACCTCATCCCCCTCGATGCTGTTGATGCCCAGCTGATCAGAGAGGGATCCCAATTCCAGGGAGCTCACGCTGATCCCCATCTGGTTGACCTCCCCGATCAGTGCCAGCGCATCCCCCAGTCGTTGCCGGTTCAGGGGGTTATCGCAGGTGGTGTGAACCCCGAGTTCCAGCCAGCTTTCTCCCCCAGGGTCCGAAACGATGATTCCCAGACGTTGGTTTTCCACCGGATCATCTGCCCGGAGCAGACTCTGCTGTATCTTCCCCAGCTGATCCGCGGCATCCAGCAGACCCTGCATCCACTCCCCCAGGCAATTCATGTCATTGACCTCGCAGGTGTCAATGCTCAGCTGAAGGGCACCATTGCTGCCCACGCCCAACCCAGTGGGCTTCGACTCCAACAACAGCTCCACCGCCGCCAGACTTCCCGGCGACACCTGGGGAGCCAGCTGAACCCGAGTGCCGCTGATGCTGGCGCGAAGCATACCGGGCTGGAAATACACCCCTTCCGAGACAGCCTGCTGGCGCTGTCTCTCCAGCAGGTGCACCGCCCTGGTCAGCTCCGCAAAATCCGTCTCCCCGAGATCAGCCCCGGCAAAAATGAGGGTTGGGACCCGCGCTGGCGGGCTGGGCACCGGATCATCGGCTCGGTCAGGGCACTGCTCCGCCCGGTAGCTGATGGGCAGATTCTGCTCCGCCGCTTCCCTGGTGAAGGTGTCCACCAGGTTCTCCCCCGCTGCAGGTTCAGCGCTGGCACGGGAACTGAACATGAGACCAGCGGTACCGAGTACCCCGGCCAACAGGAGAGTCCGTTTCCTCATGCCCGCCTCCCTACTGTGCTTCCGGCTCCGGCGGCACCCCAGGATCACCGGGGGATGGGCTGCTCCGTTTCCCGGTGTTTCCCATTGAGTTTCAGGGTGCCGTGCGGCCACTGTTCCTGCAGTGAGGGAATAATCAGTCGGCTGGTTTCCTCAGCCAGCGCTGAACCATCCGGGGCGACCCCTCCGAGAATCAGCTCGCCACGCCCATCAGTCCACTTCGCGCCCTCTGGTGGAAGGTGATCAGCCACGATCCAGAGTCTGGTGAAGCTGATGTCCTCCCCGGCTGCCGCCAACACCCCCGGCAATGCGGCGAGTTTCTCCGCGCGCTGTTCATCCACCAGTTCTGCCAGCAGATTCAGCTTTCTCTCACAACCGTGGGCAGAAATGACCATGCCAGGGGAACCTGGCGCATCCCACCCCAGGCCAGCCAGTAACCCCTGGGCCCGATCCACCGCCAGGCCGAAGAAACGCCCCCTCTGAGCTGCCGCATCAGATGCGCACTCCCCGACCTCGGTTTCGCTCCAGAAGACCTCTGCGGTGTTGGTGTCCAGATTCAGGGCAAAGTCGGTGCCGGGAAGCAGCTGCTGATCCAGCACCCTGCTCAGTTCCTCCCAGTGATCGCCATTGACGCCCCGGATCTGCACCTCACCATCCTGCTGCTGGCCCAGGGTGTTCACCTCCAGACGCCAACCGCTCTCCACGAAATCAGGGTGCAGGAAGGAAAGTTTCTCCCAGAGTGGCAGGAGTTGTGATTCATCGAGTTCCTGTTCCAGGAAGAAAACCTTCATCTCCAGCACCGCCCGATCCTGGTTGATGAAGATGTTGTAGCTGAAACTGCCGTGGTGTTCCTGCTCCAGGTAATCCACGATCTCCCCGTGCAGGCGCTGCCCATCCGAGAGGAGGGCGCTGCCATCAGGGCCCACGGCCACCACCGCCTGGCTCTCCGCGGCATTGGCTTCCTGTCGCTCCATGTCCCAGCTCAACTTCAACAGTGGCAGGAGTGCGATTCCGAGCATCAGAACCAGGATGAAGACCAGGGTTGCGATGATGGCGAACAACAGTTTCGCGGTGCTCCTCATGTCCTACTCCCATTCATGATCGGGGGAGCTGCCTCAACCGGCCGGACTCCCCCTGCTACGCACAAAGCCTAACCTGCGGCAGGGGTGTGCGGGCCCCCGGTGGGCATGCAGAAACCCCGCCCGGGGTGAGCGATTTCTCGCGGCCCTGGACGGGGTTTTCTGAAGGTTATCTCGAAAGAGATGCGGGGAAGCCTACTTGGCCTTCTCCACGATCTCGATCAGACGGTAGTGCTTGTCCTTGGAAAGCGGACGGCACTCCTCGATGCGGACCAGGTCGCCGATACCGGCGGTCTGCTCCTCATCGTGGGCCTTGACCTTCTTGTTGGAGCGGAGGATCTTGCCGTACAGCGCATGCTGCTTGCGATCCTCAACCTCGACGACGATGGTCTTGGTCATCTTGTCGGAAATGACGTAACCCTGGCGAACCTTACGAGCGCCCTGATCCTTTTCGTTCACGTTTGCCTCACTCATGATTAAGCCTCAGCTCCCGGAACCAAGGACAGGCCCAGCTCACGCTCGCGGATAACGGTGTAGATGCGGGCGATGTCGCGCTTGACCGTGCGCAGGCGGCGGTTGTTGGTCAGCTGACCGGTGGCCATCTGGAAGCGCAGGTTGAAGAGTTCTTCCTTTGCCTCAGTCAGACGGGTGGTCAGCTCTTCGGGGTTCAGCTCACGGAACTCGTGTGCGGGGGTACCGGTTGCCATTAGAACTGATCCTCCTTCTTCACGATACGAACCTTGCAGGGCAGCTTCTGACCTGCACGACGGAGTGCCTCAAGGGCGGTCTCCTCGTTAGGGTAGGTCATCTCGAAGAGGATGCGGCCGGGCTTGACGTTGGCCACCCACTTCTCAACCGGGCCCTTACCGGAACCCATACGCACGCCGAGCGGCTTCTGGGTCAGGGGGCGGTCCGGGAAGATGTTGATCCAGACCTTGCCGCCACGCTTGACATGCCGGTTGATGGCAATACGTGCGGACTCGATCTGACGGTTGGTGATGTAGGCCGGCTCGAGAGCCTGGAGGCCATAATCACCGAAGGTGACGCGGTTTCCACCCTTGGACACGCCGCTACGGTGCGGACGGTGCTGACGGCGGAACTTGACGCGCTTAGGGATAAGCATGTTTAGCCCTCCTTCTTCTCAGCGCGCTGGCGACGCTGGCCGCCGCGACGCGGACGTGCGTTGCGATCGCGATCGCCGCCGCGGCCGCGACGGTCTGCGGGTGCGTTGATCTCGCTCTCACGACGACCACCGACGACGTCACCCTTGTAGATCCACACCTTGACGCCGATACGGCCGAAGGTGGTGTGGGCCTCGTGGAAGCCGTAATCGATCTCGGCGCGGAGGGTGTGCAGCGGAACGCGACCCTCGTGGTAGCGCTCGGTGCGGGACATCTCGGCACCGCCGAGACGACCGGAGCAGACAACCTTAATGCCCTTGACCTGCGGCTGGCGCATGGCGGACTGGATTGCCTTGCGCATTGCACGACGGAAAGCAACGCGGTTGACCAGCTGCTCAGCGATGGACTGAGCCACCAGAGCAGCGTTGGCGTCGATGTTCTTGACCTCGAGGATGTTGAGGGCGACCTGCTTGCCGGTGAGCTTCTCGAGCTCGCGACGGATGCGGTCAGCCTCGGAACCACGACGGCCGATCACGATGCCCGGGCGGGCGGTGTGAATATCGACACGGACGCGATCACGGGTGCGCTCGATGACAACGTCGGCGATGCCGGCGCGATCCAGACCCTTGGACAGGAAGTCACGGATCTTGATGTCCTCGGCGACGTAATCAGCGTAGCTGGAATCGGCGTACCAGTGGGACTTCCAATCGGAAGTGATGCCCAACCGGAGGCCGTGAGGATGAATCTTCTGGCCCACTACTTGGCCCCTTCCTTGCTCTCAACAACCACGGTGATGTGGCTGGTGCGCTTACGGATCTGGAAAGCACGACCCTGTGCACGCGGCTGGAAGCGCTTCATGGTCGGACCCTCGTCGGCGAAAGCCTCGGAGATGACCAGGGTGCGCGGATCCAGGCCGAGGTTGTTCTCAGCATTAGCTGCAGCCGAAGCCACAACCTTGGAAACCGGAGTGGCGGCATCCTGCGGAGCGTACTTCAGGATGGCCAGGGCCTCAGTCACGGACTTGCCGCGAACGAGGTCGATCATCCGGCGGGCCTTCATCGGAGTGACGCGGACAAAACGCGCAGTGGCGCGTGCGGAGGTGATGGTCTCACTCATCGCTTATCGACGTCCCTTCTGATCCTTGATGTGACCCTTGAAGGTCTTAGTCGGAGCGAACTCACCGAGCTTGTGACCGACCATGGAGTCGTCAATGAACACCGGAACATGCTTACGACCGTCGTGGACGGCGAAAGTGTGGCCGATGAAGTCCGGGAGAATGGTGGAACGGCGGGACCAGGTCTTGATGACCTGCTTGGTACCCTTTTCGTTCTGAGCATCAACCTTGTTGAGGAGGTGCTCATCGACGAACGGGCCCTTCTTAAGGCTACGTGGCATTCTCTGTTACCTCCTCTTAGCGCTTCTTGTTGGACCGGCGGCGACGCACGATCATGTTGTTGCTGTAACGGTTCGGGTTGCGGGTGCGGCCTTCCTTCTGGCCCCACGGCGACACCGGGTGGCGACCACCGGAAGTCTTACCCTCACCACCACCATGCGGGTGATCCACCGGGTTCATGACGACACCTCGAACGGACGGACGCCAGCCCTTCCAGCGCATACGGCCGGCCTTGCCCCAGCGGATGTTGATCTGGTCAGCGTTGCCGACCTCACCAACGGTTGCGCGGCAACGGATGTCCACGCGGCGGATCTCGGTGGAGGGCATACGCAGAACTGCGTAGTTGCCTTCCTTACCGAGCAGCTGGACGGAGGCACCTGCGGAACGAGCCAGCTTGGCGCCAGCGCCCGGCTTCAGCTCGACAGCGTGGATGGTGGTACCGGTCGGGATGTTGCGCAGCGGCAGGTTGTTGCCAACCTTGATGTCCGCGTTGGCACCAGACTCGATGAGGGTGCCCTGCTTCAGGCCCTTCGGAGCAATGATGTAACGCTTCTCGCCATCACGGTAGTGAAGCAGCGCAATGTTGGCGGTACGGTTCGGGTCGTACTCGATGTGAGCGACCTTTGCCAGGATGCCGTCCTTGTCATTGCGACGGAAGTCGATGACACGGTAGCGACGCTTGTGTCCGCCACCGCGGTGACGGGTGGTGATGTGACCGTGGACGTTACGTCCACCGGTCTTGTGGATCGGGCGCAGCAGAGACTTTTCCGGGTTGGAGCGAGTGACCTCGCTGAACTCGGAAACGGAGCTAGCGCGGCGACCCGGAGTTGTCGGCTTGTACTTACGAATAGCCATAATATTCCTTACCTTTCGACGCCTTAAGCGGCGGTGCCACCGAAGATGTCGATAGAGTCGCTGCCCTCACGGAGCGAGACGTAGGCGCGCTTGGTTGCCTTGCGGACACCGAAACCGGTGCGGGTGCGCTTGCGCTTGCCCTCACGGTTGACAGTGTTCACGGAGGCGACCTTCACACCGAAGATCTGCTCGACGGCGGTCTTGATCTGGGTCTTGTTGGAGTCCGGGCGAACGAGGAACGTGTAAACGTTCTGCTCCATCAGGCCGTAGGACTTCTCAGAGACGACCGGGGCGATGATGATGTCACGCGGATCTGCGATCTTGGCCATTAGTTCTTCTCCTCCTGCTCCGCACCAGAGGTGCGGTTGATGAAGGTGTTCAGAGCTTCAACCGAGAACACGACGTCGTCAGCGTTAAGCACGTCGTAGGTGTTCAGCTGCTCAGCGACCAGGGTGTGGACGCCGGGCAGGTTGTTGGCGCTCTTACGGGCGTTGAAGTCCTCACGACCGACGACGAGCAGAACCGACTTACGGTCGGTCAGACGCTCGAGGAAGGTGCGTGCAGCCTTGGTGGACGGCTTCTGGCCCGGGACGAGCTCCTCGACCACATGAATGCGGTCGTGGCGAGCACGGTCGGTCAGAGCGCCGAACAGGGCAGCGGTCTTCATCTTCTTGGGGGTGCGCTGGCTGTAGTCACGCGGCTTCGGGCCGTGGGAAATGCCACCGCCGACGAAGTGCGGAGCACGGATCGAGCCCTGACGGGCGCGGCCGGTACCCTTCTGACGGAACGGCTTGCGGCCGCCGCCAGCGACCTCTGCGCGGGTCTTGGTGGAGTGGGTTCCCTGACGCTTAGCAGCAAGCTGAGCGATAACAACCTGGTGCATCAGCGCGATGCTGGCCTCACGGTCGAAGATCTCAGCCGGCAGCTCGACCTGGCCGTTGGTGGAGCCAGCAGCGGTGTGGACGTCAAGCTTCAGATTGGTCATGCGTGTGCACCGCCCTTCACTGCGGTCTTAACGGTGACGATGCCACCCTTGTTGCCCGGGATTGCACCCTTGATGAGCAGCAGGTTGGAATCGGCGTCAATCTTCTGAACCTTCAGGTTCTGGGTGGTGACGCGGTCATTACCCATGCGGCCAGCCATCTTCTTACCCTTGAAGATGCGGCCCGGGGTAGCGGCAGCGCCGATACCACCGACGCGACGGTGCGCAGCCTGGTTACCGTGACTGGCACCCTGACCTGCGAAGCCGTGGCGCTTCATGCCGCCGGCGTAGCCCTTGCCCTTGGAGGTACCGGTGACGTCGACGAAGGAGATGCCCTCGAAGATTTCAACGGTGACGTCCTGACCGATCTCGTAACCGGAGACATCGTCCATACGAATCTCGGTGACGTGACGGCGGGGGGTAACGCCAGCCTTCTTGAAGTGACCTGCAGCAGGCTTGTTAGCCTTGCGCGGGTCGATTTCGCCATAGGCGATCTGGATGGCGTTGTAGCCATCGATTTCCTGGGTGCGAATCTGGGTGACCACGCACGGCCCGGCCTCGACGACGGTAACGGGGATGACCCGGTTCTCCTCATCGAAGACCTGAGTCATGCCGAGCTTGGTGCCCAGAATGCCCTTGATCTCGTTTTCACTCATTAGTTATTCTCCGCTGCCAAAGTTTCCGTCGATCACTGAATGTTCACGTCGACGCTGGCCGGGAGGTCGATGCGCATAAGTGCATCAACCGTCTTCGGCGTCGGGTCGAGGATATCGATCAGGCGCTTGTGGGTGCGCATCTCGAAGTGCTCGCGAGAATCCTTGTACTTATGGGGAGAACGAATAACGGCGTATACGTTCTTTTCAGTGGGCAACGGCACCGGGCCAACCACACGTGCACCCGTACGGGTCACGGTCTCCACGATCTTGCGTGCAGACGCATCGATCGCTTCGTGGTCGTAGGCCTTGAGCCGAATGCGGATCTTTTGTCCCGCCACGCTTATCCTCTTCCTCGCTTGCCCCACATCCATGATGGAGAGGTGGGAATCGCTTCTCGATTTCTCTATAACGTTGTCCGGCCGGAGCACGGGCGCAACGCCAGTTTCTTCTTGACTGTCATGAATGACCGGATGCATAGCAGGCGTGGGATAAACACACGCCAATGCCTCAGACGGGGTACAAGAAACCCGAAATCAAGCTGGAAGGGACCAATACTCGTGATAAGCGTGGTCCAGACCTACTGCCGCTGTTTATTTGCCATGCCCCTTCACCGGTCCCCGTTCCCGGGCGCGTCGTTTGCACGATCCACTCGAGTTCGGGAGCCTCCTGCAGACCCCGGAGGATCTGACTGAAGGTGTCATGTTCGCCTCACCATGAACGATTTTGTCAGTTGAGCTACCGTCAGCCACCCGTTTCAGGGCAGTGAGCGGAGGCGCGATCGACGCACGTCCTGTTAAAGCAACCTGTCCATTAAAGCACGAGACACCCCGATAACACAAACACTTTCTTCTTTGCCACTCCGAATGAAAGCCAGATCACGTTCCAGGTCAATGAGAGCGCCCCGGGACATAAAGCCAACTGCGGTATCTCCCCAGGATGATCCGGAATCATCCCAGGTGGTGGTGAAACCATCTCAGCCCGCAAGATGAAATATAGGGGACATGGGATGCCCCCGTCATCCCACCTCGTTCAGGCCTCCAGGGGGATGATCCGCAACAGCTCCCCCAATTCCACGTCCTCCCCGTTGCCGGCCTGCCGCACCCGCAGCACCTGCCCCGGGGTTGCGCTGAGCAGCTTCTCCCACTTCAGTCGGCGCTGAGCCACGGCACGACGCGAAATATTGAAGACCCAGAGCCCATGAGTCAACAAGGCGCTACTCCCCTCCCCCAGGATCAGCTGGTAGACCCGCTCCCCGATATCCCGACGTTCCATTCCGTCGAGGGTGCCCACCTCCGCCAGGGGGCGCTCATTGAGGAGGGTGATCCGGGAGACCACACCCAGGCGGTGGTCGATACCCGACTCATCCCGGATCACCAGTGGTTCAGCCACCCGGCAACGACGGATCCGTTCAAACCCCCAGACCCCGGGCTGAGGCTGCTCACCATCCGCCGTCACACGGCGCACACCGATGCGAAAAGGGTCGATGGTGACGCGGTGATCCGGGGACACGGTCTCCACCAGGAAACGCCCCGGAACCTCCTGCCCCGGGATCCCCGCCTCCAGGTCGGCGGACCGGGAGTGGCCACGCACCTCAAGTGGATTGTGGCGGCGCAGCTCCCGCAAGGCCTGGACAAGCTCCTCATCGCCGCTGCCCCAGCCGATCCCCCGGTTCTCCAGCAACCCGAAGAGGGTGGGCAGGGAAAGGTCTGGCTGTGCCTCCCAGGTTTCCTGCAGTTCAGCGATAACCGGGGCAATTCGAGCAGGATCCTTCATGGGTGCCCATTCTAGTCAGCACCCCAGTAGACCAGGCACCATCCATCCCCCTTGCCGGGCACCCCGGCACAACGTAGAAGGTGCATCTGGGGGCTGATTCACCCGTTTTGAGCCCCGCAACCCCCTAAATGCGCCTTCTACGTTGCCCAACCCCGCAACCCCCTGGGACCCCACCCCAGACAAAAACAGCTGCCCCGGAGGAAAATTCCTCCGGGGCAGCTGTTGGCCTGTCAGACTAGAAGAGCTCTGACGCTTAGATCAGTAAATTACTTGGTGATCTTGGTGACGCGGCCAGCGCCGACGGTGCGGGAGCCCTCGCGGATAGCGAAGCGCAGACCCTCGTCCATGGCGACCGGCTGGATCAGGGTGACCTGCATGTCGACGTTATCGCCCGGCATGACCATCTCGGTGCCTTCCGGCAGCTTCACGACGCCGGTGACGTCGGTGGTGCGGAAGTAGAACTGCGGACGGTAGTTGTCGAAGAACGGGGTGTGGCGGCCGCCCTCGTCCTTGGACAGGACGTAGACGGAACCCTCGAACTCGGTGTGGGGGGTGTAAGCGCCCGGCTTGATGATGACCTGGCCGCGCTCGATGTCCTCGCGCTTGATGCCGCGAAGCAGCAGACCACAGTTGTCGCCGGCCTCGGTGTAGTCGAGGAGCTTACGGAACATTTCGATACCGGTGACGGTGGTGGTGGTGGACTTCTCCTTGATGCCGATGATCTCGACATCCTCGTTCACCTTCAGGGAGCCACGCTCGACACGGCCGGTAACGACGGTGCCGCGGCCGGTGATGGTGAAGATGTCCTCGACGGGCATGAGGAAGGGCTTGTCCATCTCGCGCTCCGGATCCGGGATGGAATCGTCGCAAGCCTGCATGAGATCCAGGATGGCCTGGGTCCACTTCTCTTCGCCGTTCAGGGCGCCCAGAGCGGAAATGTGGACGATCGGAGCATCTTCGTCGTAATCCTGCTCAGCGAGCAGCTCACGGATCTCCATCTCGACCAGCTCGATGATTTCCTCATCGTCAACCATGTCGCACTTGTTCAGGGCGACGAGGATGTAGGGAACGCCAACCTGGCGAGCCAGCAGCACGTGCTCGCGGGTCTGCGGCATCGGGCCATCGGTGGCGGCGACCACGAGGATGGCACCGTCCATCTGAGCAGCGCCGGTGATCATGTTCTTGATGTAGTCGGCGTGGCCCGGGGCGTCAACGTGCGCGTAGTGGCGCTTCTCGGTCTGGTACTCGACGTGGGAGATGTTGATCGTGATGCCACGCTCCTTCTCCTCCGGTGCCTTGTCAATGGCGTCGTAGGCGAAGGACTCGTTGAGATCCGGGAAAGCATCTGCCAGAACCTTGGTGATGGCCGCGGTGGTGGTGGTCTTACCGTGGTCAACGTGACCGATGGTACCGATGTTGACGTGGGGCTTCGTACGCTCGAACTTCGCCTTTGCCACTGTATGTCCTCCTGGACTTCATGGTGGCTACGAACTTCGCAGCCACGTGGTGGATGTATGTCATTTCCGCTGTCCACTGTAGTGAATAACAGTCATGACGTTTTTCAGATGTGCCAGTTACATGATCCTAGATTTGTGCAGGCAGATTTTCAAACCACGAACCTGGTTCGCGGTTTTTGATCCACCCACCTGATTCCAGGGATACCGGAGGGTAACGGCCGACTCAGGGTTCTGTGTGGAAATTGAGGACAGAACCCTCAGCAGGCCGCTACCCCCGCGGTTCCCTTCTCCCCCGGTGCCGGCACGGTCACTGGAAGAGAAGGGAGGGGGTTCGACAACCCTTAGGCGCCGGTGCGCTCCGCGATGATCTCTGCGGAAACGGAGGCCGGAACCTCAGCGTAGGAGTCGAAGACCATGGAGTAGTTTGCACGACCCTGGGTCTTGGAACGCAGGTCACCGACGTAGCCGAACATCTCGGACAGCGGTACCTTGGCCTTGACCAGCTTGGCGCCGGCACGGTCTTCCATGGCGTTGACCTGGCCACGACGGGAGTTCAGGTCACCGATGACCTCACCCATGTACTCCTCCGGGGTGGTCACCTCGACAGCCATCATCGGCTCGAGCAGGACCGGCTTCGCCTTGGCGACGCCTTCCTTCAGTGCCTGGGAACCAGCGACCTTGAAGGCCATTTCCGAGGAGTCAACGTCGTGGTAGGCACCATCAAGCAGGGTGGCCTTGACGTTGACCAGCGGGAAGCCGGCGAGGAAGCCGTACTGCATGGCGTCCTGGATACCAGCGTCAACGGAGGGGATGTACTCCTTCGGAATGCGTCCACCGGTGACGGCGTTCTCGAACTTGTAGGTTGCGGACTCGCCTTCCTCCAGCTCCTCAGCCTCCGGGGCGTAGGGCTCGAAGGAGAGGATCACCTTAGCGAACTGACCGGAACCACCGGTCTGCTTCTTGTGGGTGTAGTCGACCTTCTCGACAGCCTTACGGATGGTCTCGCGGTAAGCAACCTGCGGGTCACCAATGTTGGCCTCGACCTTGTACTCACGACGCATACGGTCAACCAGGACGTCGAGGTGCAGCTCGCCCATGCCGCCGATGACGGTCTGTCCGGACTCCTCATCCAGGTGAACGGTGAAGGTCGGGTCCTCTTCGGAGAGCTTCTGGATCGCCAGACCCAGCTTCTCCTGGTCAGACTTGGTCTTCGGCTCGATGGCGACCTGGATAACCGGATCCGGGAAGTCCATGGACTCCAGGATGATCGGACTATCGGAGTCACAGAGGGTGTCACCGGTGGTGGTGTCCTTCAGACCGATGAAGGCGTAGATGTTACCGGCGTGCGCGATCTCAACAGGGTTTTCCTTGTTGGCGTGCATCTGGAAGAGCTTGCCGACGCGCTCCTTCTTGCCCTTGGTGGAGTTGAGCACCTGGTCGCCCGGCTCCACCTTGCCGGAGTAGACGCGAACGAAGGTCAGCTTACCGAAGAAGGGGTGAGCGGCGATCTTGAAGGCCAGAGCGGACAGCGGCTCGGAATCGGCCGGCTTACGGACCAGTTCCTTGGTGTCGTCCTTGGGATCGATGCCGTGGACCTCGCCGATGTCCAGCGGGTTCGGCAGGAAGTCGATGACAGCGTCGAGCAGGGGCTGAACGCCCTTGTTCTTGTAGGCGGTGCCACAGTAGACCGGGTAGATCTCGGAGTTGACCACCATCTTGCGGATGGCGCCCTTGATCTCGTCGATGGTCAGTTCCTCGCCACCGAAGTACTTGTCCATGAGCTCGTCATCGGACTCGGCAACGATCTCGAGCAGCTTCTCGCGGTACTCCTCGGCCTTTTCCTGCAGGTCGGCCGGGATCTCCTCGATGGTGGCCTCGGTGCCGATCTCGGTCTTGCCGCGCCAGGTCAGGGCCTTCATCTCGAGCAGGTCGACGACGCCGTCGAAATCATCTTCAGCGCCGATCGGCAGCTGCATGACCAGCGGCTTGGCACCCAGACGGTCCTGGATGGTGCCGACGGTGAAGTAGAAGTCAGCGCCCAGCTTGTCCATCTTGTTGACGAAGCAGATACGCGGCACGTCATACTTGGCAGCCTGACGCCAGACCTGCTCGGACTGCGGCTCAACGCCTTCCTTGCCGTCGAAGACAGCGACTGCGCCATCGAGGACACGGAGGGAGCGCTCAACCTCGACGGTGAAGTCGACGTGACCCGGGGTGTCGATGATGTTGATCTGGTTGTTGTCCCAGAAACAGGTGACGGCAGCGGAGGTGATGGTGATACCACGCTCCTTCTCCTGCTCCATCCAGTCGGTGGTGGAGGCACCGTCGTGGGTCTCGCCGACCTTGCGGTTAATACCCGTGTAGAACAGGATGCGCTCGGTGGTGGTGGTTTTACCGGCATCGATGTGTGCCATGATGCCGATGTTGCGGACCTTGGTCAGGTCAGAAAGCACTTCTTGTGCCACAGTCATACCCCAATTTAATGGTTATGGGAGTTCATGGCTGCACCATGAACGCCAACGACGAATAGTTCTCGTTCAATTTTGCCACTGATCTGTCGATAAGGCAGTACCAGACCAATATTTCCGGACTGACCTTAGCCTATCTGTGGCTTCTCGCACTATCAGGAATGTCACACTGAACTAGGGCGTGACCCCCGGAAAGCACAATGGACCCAACCACTGCCTTCCGATCCCCGCAGCAGACTGCCGCAAAGCCGGCGTCGCTGCAGGGAGCGGGAGGAGGGGAGGGTCACAGGCATGCGATTGACTACCAGCGGTAGTGAGCGAAGGCGCGGTTGGCCTCAGCCATCTTGTGGGTGTCTTCGCGACGCTTCACGGAGGCACCGAGACCGTTGGAGGCATCCAGGATCTCGTTGGCGAGGCGCTCAATCATGGTGTTCTCGCGGCGGGCACGGGTGAAGGTGACCATCCAGCGCAGAGCCAGGGTGTTGGAGCGGCCCGGACGGACCTCAACCGGAACCTGGTAGGTGGCGCCACCGACACGGCGGGAGCGGACCTCGAGGTCCGGGCGAATGTTGCCCAGAGCCTTCTCAAGGGTGCCAACCGGCTCGGTGCCGGTCTTCTCGCGGCAGATCTCGAGGGCACCGTAGACGATGCGCTCGGCGGTGGACTTCTTGCCACCCATGAGAACCTTGTTCACGAGCTGGGTGACCAGTTCGGACTTGTAGACCGGGTCCTTGACGACGGGACGCTTCGGAGCTGCATTCTTACGCATGGATTACTGTCCCTTCTTGGCGCCGTAGCGGGAACGGGCCTGCTTGCGATCCTTGACGCCCTGGGTATCCAGGGAACCACGGACGATCTTGTAACGGACACCCGGAAGGTCCTTCACACGACCGCCGCGGACGAGCACCATGGAGTGCTCCTGCAGGTTGTGGCCTTCACCCGGGATGTAGGCGGAAACCTCGATGCCGGTGGTCAGGCGCACACGGGCGACCTTACGCAGCGCGGAGTTCGGCTTCTTGGGGGTGGTGGTGTAGACACGGGTGCACACGCCGCGACGCTGCGGGGAACCCTTCAGGGCCGCGGTAGCGGTCTTCTGGTTCTTATCGTGGCGACCCTTACGGACCAGCTGCTGAATAGTTGGCATGAACCATCTTTCTGATAGATCGGCAATCCGGCCGGGATTGCCGACCGAGCTTGAAGATTCTCTGTTCGCCTGCGCACGTTCGAAGAGCTGGGAAACCAACTTCCAAATGAACGCGCGAAACCCAGTCAGCCGCTCTCGCTGGCCTACCGGGGAAAATTTCAGGCTCCCACCATCTAGACGTGGGACTGGGTGTCAGAGTACAGCAGCGCCACCCATACACCAAAATCCCTTCTTGTCCACAATGTAGCGCCCTGGCACCCCTGTACCCCCGGAAATCAGGGTTTTCCCCCTCCCGGGCAGTCACTTCGGCCATTAGCATGGGTGATATGAATGACATTTCCGGCCCTCTGGAACCCGCCAAACCCATCCGCAAACTGGCTTCCGACGCCGATCGTCAACGCGTCTGCGATGAACTTTCCGCCGCCATGAGCCGCGGCCAGATCGACTTCACCGAGTTTGATGAGCGCTCCGCCAAAGCCTGGGCGACCCGGTATCGGGAGGATCTGGTTCCCCTGGTCGCGGATGTCCATGATGCCCCGGAACAGATCGCCGGCCTGCCGCCCAGTGGGCCTGTGGCCGAGACCCCGGTGCCCTTCAACCAGCACTCCCCCATCCCTTTCGCGGCCCCCGGCGGCGGTGCCCTGACACCCCGTCAGGCGGTTGACCGGGTGCGCAGCCGGATCACCGGGGACACCAATGGTTCGGAGTTCAGCTTCTCCATGATGGGCGGCGCAGTACGCAAGGGTGATTGGCTGGTGCCGCGCCGCCACAATACTTTCACGGTGATGGGCGGAAATGACATTGACCTGCGGGAAGCGCGTTTCGAGGGCGGAGAGACCGAGATCCAGGCATATGCCCTGATGGGCGGGATAAACATCATCGTGCCCGAGGGGGTCCGGGTGATCTGCGATGGTTTCGCCCTGATGGGAGGGTTCGACTCGAGCGTGGACAAAAGATGCACCATCCGTCCCGAAAGCCTGCCCCCGGATGCCCCGGTGGTGCGGGTGACCGGTCTGGCCCTGATGGGTGGCATCGAGGTCATCACCAAGCCCCGCGCCGCTTAACGACGCCCCCGGGCAGCGCGGGGCGTCGACAAGCTGTGGTGGGGAAAGGCCGGAGGCCCCCACCACCCATGGTTTGGGTGGTGGGGGCCTCGGACAGCTTCAGGCGGGCTTAGAAAGCCTCATCCAGCGGCACCGAAGGGCCGGTGAATTCGCCGTAGCCATCATCGCCGTAGATCGAATCACCGTAGGTCGGGATCGAGTAGGCGGCGTTGCGGGCAGCCTCGGTCGGCTTGACGGAGATGTTGCGGTAACGGGAGATACCGGTACCGGCCGGGATCAGCTTACCGATGATCACGTTCTCCTTGAGGCCGATCAGCTTATCCGAACGCTTGTTGATCGCGGCGTCGGTAAGCACACGGGTGGTCTCCTGGAAGGAGGCCGCCGAGAGCCAGGACTCGGTTGCGAGCGAGGCCTTGGTGATACCCATGATCTCGGAACGCAGCTCCGCCGGCTGACCGCCAGCGGCCAGAGTCTCGGCATTCGCCATCTTCGCCTCGGAGAGATCCACCAGGGTTCCCGGCAGGAACTCGGTGGAACCGGACTCGATGACGGTGCCGCGACGCAGCATCTGACGGATGATGATCTCGATGTGCTTGTCGTGGATGGCCACACCCTGGGCGCGGTACACGGCCTGCACCTCGTCGATCAGGTGCTGCTCCACGCCACGACGGCCGAGAACCTCGAGCACGTCATGCGGGTCAGCCGGACCACGCAGCAGGCGGTCGCCCACCTCGACGTGGTCATTCTCACGCAGCGCGCGTTCGATCGTGGCGGCCGGGTTAGACTCCATGGGACGACGCACCTGGGCCAGGCCCTGACGCTTCGAGAGCTTCTCGTAGATCACATCATCGGAGCCGTCATCCGGGGTGACGGTCAGGGTCCAGAAGTTACCGTCATCCTCAAGGTGGACGGTGCCGGCGACCGAGACGATCGGGGCACGGTTCTTCGGGACACGAGCCTCGAAGAGCTCCTGGACACGCGGCAGACCGCCGGTGATATCGCCACCGACACCACCCTGGTGGAAGGTACGCATGGTCAGCTGGGTACCGGGCTCACCGATCGACTGAGCGGCGACGATACCGACGGCCTCTCCGATGTCGACCAGCTTGCCGGATGCCATGGACTTGCCGTAGCACTTGGCGCAGACACCGGTCGGGGTTTGACAGGTCAGCACGGAGCGGACCTTGACCTCGGCGACGCCGGCATCGACCAGGGAGTCGATGTTGAGCTCGTTGAGGTCAGCACCCTGCGGCAGGATGACCTCACCCTCGGAGTTTTTGGCGTCAGTGGCCAGCACGCGGCCGGAGACCGAGGTCTCGACCAGGCTGTGGCGCACGTAACCGGCGACCTCGCCGTTGGCGTCGAGAGCTGCCTCGGCGACCGGGACGCGCACACCCTGACGGGTGTTGCAGTCATCCTCGCGGACGATGACGTCCTGGGCGACGTCCACCAGACGACGGGTCAGGTAACCCGAGTCGGCGGTACGCAGCGCGGTATCGGCCAGGCCCTTACGGGAACCGTGGGAGTTGTTGAAGTACTCCAGCACCGACAGTCCTTCACGGAAGGAGGTCTTGATCGGTCGGGTGATGTACTCACCACGGGAGTTCACGACCATGCCCTTCATGCCGGCCAGGGTCCAGATCTGACGCATGTTACCGGCCGCGCCGGACTTCACGATCATCGGAATCGGGTTGTCATCCGGGTACAGGTTCTCAACAGCCTGGCCGACGGTGTCGGTGGCGTCCTTCCACAGTTCCACGAGACGGTCGTAGCGGTCACGCTCGGTGAGCGCACCCTTGACCCAGAACTTGTGCTCGATCTCCTGAGCCTCGGCCTCATAGCGGTCGAGAATCTCATCCTTGTTCGGCAGCACCAGCACGTCAGACATGGCGATGGTGACACCCGAACGGGTGGACCAGTAGAAACCGGCGTCCTTCATCTTGTCCATGGTCTGCGCGACGGTGATCATCGGGTACTTCGCAGCCAGGTCGTTGATGACGTCACCGAGCAGGATGGAGTTCTTCGCGCCACCCTTACGAACCATGACGCCCTCAAGGTAGGGGTAGTTCCACGGCAGAAGCTCGTTGAACATGACCCTGCCCAGAGTGGTGGCGGCGGTCCAGGTTTCACCCTGCTGCCAACCATCCGGGAACTGCTCAGCCTCGATCTCGGCCGGCGGACGCAGGTGCGAGATACGCACCTGGATCGGTGCCTGCAGACCCAGGACGCCACGGTCACGGGCCATGATGGCCTCCGCAACGGTGGAGTAGTTGCCCTGTGCCGGACCGTTCTCATCGGCCGGGCGGAAGCGGCCTGCGCCACCCAGCTCGTCCTCACGCTTGTCCATGGTCAGGAAGTACAGACCCGTGACCATGTCCAGACGCGGCATGGCCAGCGGCTTGCCGGATGCCGGGGAAAGGATGTTGTTCGAAGCCAGCATCAGGACGCGGGCCTCAGCCTGTGCCTCGGCGGACAGCGGCAGGTGGACTGCCATCTGGTCACCATCGAAGTCGGCGTTGAAGGCTTCACAGGCCAGGGGGTGCAGCTGAATGGCCTTACCCTCGACGAGCACGGGCTCGAAGGCCTGGATCCCCAGGCGGTGCAGGGTGGGGGCACGGTTCAGCATCACGGGGTGCTCGGAGATGGCCTCCTCGAGCACGTCCCAGACCTCAGGACGCTGACGCTCAACCATGCGCTTGGCGGACTTGATGTTCTGGGCGTAGTCATTCTCCACCAGACGCTTCATGACGAAGGGCTTGAAGAGCTCCAGCGCCATCAGCTTCGGCAGACCACACTCATGCAGACGCAGCTGCGGACCGACGATGATCACCGAACGGCCGGAGTAGTCGACACGCTTACCCAGCAGGTTCTGACGGAATCGACCCTGCTTGCCCTTGAGGAGGTCAGACAGGGACTTCAGCGGACGGTTGCCCGGTCCGGTGACCGGACGGCCACGACGACCATTGTCGAACAGTGCGTCCACGGACTCCTGCAGCATGCGCTTCTCATTGTTCACGATGATCTCGGGGGCACCGAGGTCGATCATGCGCTTGAGGCGGTTGTTGCGGTTGATCACGCGACGATAGAGATCATTCAGGTCGGAGGTGGCGAAACGGCCACCGTCGAGCTGAACCATCGGACGCAGCTCCGGGGGGATCACCGGGATGCAGTCCAGGACCATGCCGGCCGGGTCATTGCCCGAGCGCTGGAAGGCCGCGACGACCTTCAGGCGCTTGAGGGCGCGCATCTTCTTCTGGCCCTTGCCGTTCTGAATGGTGTCGCGCAGAATCTCGGCCTCGGCGTCGAGGTCGAAGTTGCGGATCAGGGTCTGGATCGCTCCTGCACCCATACCGCCGGTGAAGTAATCCTCGTAGCGGTCGATCAGCTCGGAGTAGAGGTTCTCGTCGATGATCATCTGCTTCGGAGCCAGCTTGACGAAGGTCTGCCAGATCTCCTCGAGACGCTCAATCTCACGCTCGGAGCGCTCGCGGATGTGCTGCATCTCCTTGTCGGCGGCATTCTGCACCTTGCGACGGGCATCAGCCTTGGCGCCGGCGGCCTCGAGCTCGGCGAGATCTTCCTCGAGCTTCTGGGCACGCTCAGCGATGTCGGACTCGGCATCTGCCTCGACGTCCTTCTTCTCCAGCAGCATTTCAGCTTCCAGAGTGGTCTGGTCGTTGTGGCGGGCTTCATCGTCAACACTGGTGATGATGTTGGCGGCGAAGTAGATGATGCGTTCCAGGTCCTTCGGAGCCAGGTCCAGCAGGTAACCCAGACGGGAGGGAACACCCTTGAAGTACCAGATGTGGGTGACCGGGGCGGCCAGCTCAATGTGGCCCATCCGCTCACGGCGCACCTTGGACTTGGTCACCTCAACGCCACAGCGCTCACAGATGATGCCCTTGTAGCGGACACGCTTGTACTTACCGCAGGCGCACTCCCAGTCCCGGGTGGGGCCGAAGATCCGCTCACAGAAGAGACCGTCCTTCTCAGGCTTGAGGGTACGGTAGTTGATGGTCTCCGGCTTCTTGACCTCGCCCTTGGACCAACGACGGATGTCATCAGCGGTGGCGAGTCCGATGCGGAGCTCGTCGAAGAAGTTGACGTCGAGCACGTAACTCCCTTTCCTCCCGGATACCCGGGAGATTGATGGCGTTTAAAAAATAAAGGTGATTATGCGCTCGCGGTCTGGGGCGGGGAAGCGGTGTACCGCTCCCCACCCCGGACCACGAACACCGGGGGTGCCATTGTGGCTGCTAAGCGATGTCCGCGTCGGAACGCTCATCACGGGAAAGGTTGATGCCCAGGGAGGCACCGGCCTGATCCAGCTCGTCGTCATCGGAACCGGACAGTTCCATCGGGGTGCCGTCCGCGGAGAGGACCTCCACGTTCAGGCACAGGGACTGCAGCTCCTTGAGGAGAACCTTGAAGGACTCCGGAATACCCGGGTCCGGGATGTTCTCACCCTTGACGATGGCCTCGTAGACCTTCACGCGGCCGACCACGTCATCAGACTTGATCGTCAGCAGCTCCTGCAGGGTGTAGGCGGCGCCATAAGCCTGCATCGCCCACACCTCCATCTCACCGAAACGCTGGCCACCGAACTGTGCCTTACCGCCCAGCGGCTGCTGGGTGATCATGGAGTACGGGCCGGTGGAACGGGCGTGAATCTTCTCGTCCACCAGGTGGTGCAGCTTCAGCATGTACATGTAGCCGATGGCCACCGGGTACGGGAAAGGCTCACCGGAGCGGCCGTCGAAGAGCTGGGTCTTGCCATCCGAGTTGACCATGACGTCGCCGTCACGGTTCGGGCGGGAGTTGGCGAGCAGACCAGCGAGCTCCTGGTTGGAGGCACCGTCGAACACCGGAGTGGAGGTCAGGGAACCGGCCGGGACATCGTAGAGATCCTCCGGCAGGGTCTTGATCAGCTCAGCGTTCTTCGGATCCTCGGGATCAACCTCCCAGCCGGTTGCAGCCAACCAGCCGAGGTGGATCTCCAGGACCTGACCGATGTTCATACGACGCGGGACACCGTGGGTGTTCAGGATGACGTCGACCGGGGTGCCGTCCGGCATGAAGGGCATGTCCTCCGGCGGCAGGATCTTGCCGACGACACCCTTGTTACCGTGGCGGCCGGCGAGCTTATCGCCGTCCTGGACCTTACGCTTCTGAGCCACGTAAACGCGGATCATCTCGTTGACACCCGGTGCCAGATCGTCATCGTCCTCGCGGGAGAAACGACGCACGCCGATGACCTTGCCGGTCTCGCCGTGAGGCACGCGCATGGAGGTGTCACGCACCTCGCGGGCCTTCTCACCGAAGATGGCACGCAGCAGTCGCTCCTCCGGGGTCAGCTCGGTCTCACCCTTCGGGGTGACCTTACCGACCAGGATGTCGCCGTCGCGGACGTCGGCACCGATGCGGATGATGCCGCGGTCGTCGAGGTCGCGCAGGACGTCCTCGGAGACGTTCGGGATCTCACGGGTGATTTCCTCGGCACCGAGCTTGGTGTCGCGGGCATCGATCTCGTGCTCCTCGATGTGGATCGAGGTAAGGATGTCATCCTCCACGATCTTCTGGTTGAGGATGATCGCATCCTCGTAGTTGTGACCTTCCCAGGGCATGAAGGCAACCATGAGGTTGCGACCCAGGGACATCTCACCGTTGAAGGTACCGGGGCCGTCGGCAAGCACCTGACCGGCCTCGACACGATCGCCCAGGCTGACCAGGGGCTTCTGGTTGTAGCTGGTGCCCTGGTTGGTGCGCTGGAACTTCCGCAGCATGTAGGTGTCGCGGATGCCGTCATCATCCATGATGGTGACGAAGTCAGCGCTGACGTTCTCGACCACACCGGACTTGGTGGAGATCACCAGGTCGCCGGCATCGTAGGCGGCGCGCAGCTCCATGCCGGTGCCGACGTAGGGGGCCTCGCCACGGATCAGCGGAACAGCCTGCTTCTGCATGTTCGCACCCATGAGGGCACGGTTGGCGTCATCGTGCTCGAGGAAGGGAATCATCGCGGTACCGATGGAGACCATCTGGCGCGGGGAGACGTCCATGTAGTCGATCTCGTTGCCGGGAACGACCTGGATGTCACCGTTCTTCACGCGGACGGTGACCATGTCCTCGACCACGTTGCCATCAGCGTCGACCTCGGTCTTGGCCTGGGCGACGACGTAACGGTCCTCTTCATCAGCGGTCAGGTAGTCGACCTGCTCGGTGACCCGGCCGTCGACGACACGACGGTAGGGGGTCTCGATGAAGCCGAAGGCGTTGACACGTGCGTAGGAGGAGAGGTTGCCGATCAGGCCGATGTTCGGGCCTTCCGGGGTCTCGATGGGGCACATACGTCCGTAGTGGGACGGGTGCACATCTCGGACCTCGATGCCGGCGCGCTCACGGGAGAGACCACCCGGGCCCAGTGCGGACAGACGACGCTTGTGGGTCAGACCCGAAAGCGAGTTGTTCTGGTCCATGAACTGGGACAGCTGGGAGGTGCCGAAGAACTCGCGGATGGCCGCGGAGACCGGTCGGACGTTGATCAGCGAGGTCGGGGTGATGGACTCCGCATCCTGGGTGGTCATGCGCTCACGCACGACACGCTCCATACGGGTCAGACCCAGGCGGACCTGGTTCTGGATCAGCTCACCGACGGTACGCAGACGACGGTTACCGAAGTGGTCGATGTCGTCGACCTGGACCGGAATTTCCTCACCGTTCGGGGAAACCATGCTGCGCTCGCCGGCGTGCAGGCGGACGAGGTACTCCAGGGTGGTGGCGATGTCCTCTTCGGTCAGGGTCAGCAGACCTTCATGGTCGCCGCCCAGACCCAGCTTGCGGTTGACCTTGTAACGGCCGACCTTGGCCAGGTCGTAGCGCTTGGCCTTGAAGAAGGAGTTGTCGAGCAGGGACTGCGCGAGATCGCGGGTCGGCTGCTCGCCGGGACGCTGCTTGCGGTAGATCTCCAGCAGTGCCTCGTCGGTGTTGGCCACACCATCGGACTCCAGGGTCGACATCATCAGCTCGGAGAAGCCGAAACGCTCGGTGATCTGCTCAGTGGTCCAACCAAGGGCCTTGAGCAGAACAGTCACCGGCTGGCGACGCTTACGGTCGATGCGGACACCGACGGTGTCGCGCTTGTCGACGTCGAACTCCAGCCACGCACCGCGGGAAGGGATAACCTTCACGGCATGCAGCGGACGCTCGGTGGACTTGTCGATGGACTGGTCGAAGTAGACACCCGGGGAACGGACCAGCTGCGAAACGACGACGCGCTCAGTTCCGTTGACGATGAAGGTACCCATCTCGGTCATCATCGGGAAGTCACCGATGAAGACGGTCTGGGACTTGATCTCCTGGGTTTCGTTGTTGATGAATTCAGCCGTCACATAGAGTGGGGCCGAGTAGTTGATGTCCTTGTCCTTGCACTCGTCAATGGTGTACTTGACGGGCTCAAAACGGGGGGCGGACAGCGAAAGAGACATATTGCCGGAGTAATCCTGGATCGGGGACAACTCCTCGAGAATATCCTCGAGCCCGCTGGTGACGCGGGCATCCGGGCCGAGCTCCTCCTGCTGGCGGGCACGCCACTCCGGCGTGCCAACGAGCCAGGCGTAGGAGTCACGTTGCAGGTCAAGAAGACCTGGAACGGCAATGGGCTCCGAAATTTTCGCGAAAGAGTATCGCTTAGGAGCCCCGGGGATTTCGGCCACTGACTTGGTCTGGCGGGAGACTGCCAAGATGGGTCCTTCCAGCACCTCACGCGGATGGTGGTTTCCTGGACTGAAACCACCGAAACCGCTGGTAATTTAGCATTCGGTCTGCTGTGGAACCGCCGTCCCCAGATAGCACAAAATCACCTTGTCAAATCGGTTTTTGCAAACCGTTGTGAACAAGGTTTCCTCTGCTACCGGAGAGAAGTTCCAGCGCAACGAATCAGCCTATACCATATGTGACTGAAAGTAAAGAACCAGAATGAATGCTAAATTCTCGGACCCAGGACTGAAACCTGAGCCGAGTGGCTAGAGCGGGGCATCCACCGACACTGATGCCTGGGTCACCCGCTGAACTCCATTAAACCGGGACTGTACCACCTGATTATCTTCGGGGAGAATTACGCCCACCGAAAATCCCGAAGGAACCGGCCAATCCGAGCAGAATCAGCAGGCCACCAAAACCGACGATAATCCACCTGATCAGCTGCGCCGTGGACTGCTGTGGCACCTCCGCCGCCTGATTCAGCCGCTCTTCCACCTGTTCATCGGACATTTCTCCGTCGAATTCCAGAACCACCTCACGGGCCTCCCCATCAGCGGTGCCGTAGTAGTTGTCGACCTTCTCCTGGATATCCACGATCAACCCGGAGTTCTGGTCCACGAAGAAATCGCGTTCCACCCCATGGAAGAGATAGCCCTGCTCGGTGCTGCCGTCCTCATTCATGAAGTCGGTGGTGTTGAAGACCCCATTCCAGCGCTGCGCCACATTCTGCGGCTCAATCACCTGGTGGTAGCGGTAGACGGTCTGCCCGCCCATCTCCAGCTCTTCCTGGAACACCGCCGGATGGGACTCCCGCAGGGTCTGATCGAAGACCTCATAGGTGGTCTGCTCCGCATTCGAGGGGAACTTCACCCAGATACCGTCGACCTCGACTTCCCGGACCGGGGAAGCGGGTTGGTCACTGACATTCGCAGGGCTCAGTGCAGCGCCGCTGAGGCGGTCAATGCGGTAGTTCCACACCTCCGCGGAGATCAGGCGGTCCAGGTCGCTCTGCTGGCTACCACGGGCCAGGGAGGTACCCACCCGCACTGTGGCGGCATCGGCATCAACCGGGTTCTGCACCTCCAGGTGGATCTGACGGGTCACCGGGGACTCCACCACCCGCCCACCAGGGTCGGACATGATCCGGGTGCTGGCCTGATCATCGGTGATGCTGAACGTGGTCACCTTCAGGTCCATCGGGAGCCGGCCGTCCACATGGAAAAAACGTGGTGCCAGAAGTCCCGCTACAACTAATGTGACCCCGAGACCGAGGATGAGTGTGGAAATGATGCGGGACTTCGGGAGCATGGCCAAGATGTTACCGCAGGCCTCCCAATAACCGCCGAGCCCCGCCCCCCAAGAACCCAGAAATGCTTCTCGACGCCGCCGCTGACTCTGCCGCCGCTGCGGTAGTCATGGGGGTGAGCAGGGGGTTTGGGTGGGTATTTCGGGAAAACGAGCAAAATTGGTCGATATAGGCCTTCCACGAGGTTGTGCAATCCTTTGCAACTCTCCATATCGACCAATTTTGCCCGCATAAGGCTCCGGGGGAACAGAAAAATCCCGCCACCACCGAAATCGGTGAGGACGGGATTTTCAAGAAGTCATGAGGTGATTCTGGATCACCGCAAAATTACTTCAGGGTGACCTTGGCGCCAGCCTCTTCGAGCTTAGCCTTGGCAGCATCGGCGTCTTCCTTGGAAGCAGCCTCGATGATTGCCTTCGGAGCGGACTCAACGAGCTCCTTGGCTTCCTTCAGGCCCAGGCCGGAGACGAGCTCGCGGACAGCCTTGATGACGCCGATCTTCTTGGCGCCAGCGTCCTCGAGGACGACGTCGAACTCGGTCTGCTCTTCAACAGCAGCGGCAGCTTCGCCACCGGCAGCAGCGACAGCGACCGGAGCGGCAGCGGTGACCTCGAAGACCTCTTCGAACTCCTTGGTGAACTCAGAAAGCTCGATGAGGGTCATTTCCTTGAAAGCCTCAATGAGCTCGTCCTTGGTGAGCTTAGCCATAATGGCATCCTTTCCTTGTCGGCCTCAGTAGTTGAGAACCGGGTGTGTGGTGAAAGCTTGGGTGCGTATCGCCTGATGGCGGTACGACTTAAGCGTCCTTCTTCTCCTGGAGCGCAGCAGCGAGGCGTGCGACCTGGGAAGCGGGAGCGTTGAACAGGCCAGCGGCCTTTGCCAGGTTGCCCTTCATCGCGCCAGCCAGCTTTGCCAGCGTGGTTTCGCGGTTGTCAAGGTCAGCCAGAGCCTTGACCTGGTCGGCGTCGAGTGCGGCGCCATCCAGGTAGCCACCCTTGACAACGAGCTTGTCGTTGTCATCGGCGAACTTCTTGAGTGCCTTGGCAGCGTCGACAGCCTCGCCCTTGATGAAGGCGACGGCGGTCGGGCCGGTCAGGTACTCGTCAAGGCCCTCGATGCCGGCGTCTTTGGCCGCCAGCTTGACAAGGGTGTTCTTGGCGACGGAGTACTGGACATCTGCACCGAGGGCGCGACGCAGCTCAGTGGTCTGAGCAACGGTCAGGCCACGGTACTCGGTCAGCACGACGCTGGAAGCCTCAGCGAACTGAGTCTTCAGTTCGTTCAGGTCCGTGGTGTTCTTCGGGTTTGCCATTACTTCGCCTCCTTCCTTTACGTGTATTTCGACTGATCCGCCGGAGCTCACTTCAGAAAAACAAGAAAGCCCCGTGCAGAAGCACAGGGCGCATCAACCTCAACAGCGTTGAGGAAATGCTCGAAAGTGTCTCCTGCGTGGGCCGTTCCAGGGAAACTGGAATCCTTCGATCCTTAACGGATGACCGACGGTCTTCGGTGAAACTTGAGCTGGACCCCCTCTCGGGAAGTCCTTCAAACTTCGGTTTGTGACTTTATAGCACGGGGTCCCTTTTGAGCAAATCGTCCCTCCAACATGGCTTATCGACGCCCACCGGGGTGAGGCTGCAGGTGGACAGGAGTGCGAGGGAAACCAGCTACCCCCGCTGACGCGGGGAGCCCGCTCCCCATCCCCCTTCACCTCACCAACTGCGCCCCCACCGGAAAGAACCCCAGGTAAGAGATGCCGCTGAGGTTGTATTTGAACTTGATGCCCATGATCACCCGGATGCCGGCATGCATCCCCCAGGCCGCAATCACGAAGCCCTGTCCCAGGCGGCGGTCGATCAGTGCCAGCGGGGCACCGAGTTCCACGGCCAGGGCGGTGCCCGCCAGCACCCCGAAGCTCAGGTTCGAGCGGTAGAGCGCACCGGTGGTGGCTGGCACCTTCCCACCGAAGACCTCTTTGCGGATGCTGTCCGCGGCGATCTGTTCCCGTAGTGCAGTTCCCCCGGCCCAGGACCAGCCCAGTGGGCTGCGCACCTTCGCCACCCCGGAGATCAGGTAGACCGTCACCGCCGCAATATTGACGGCGGTGGGGATACCACCGTAGGTCCTTTCATAGCGCTCGGGCAGCAGTGTCTTCTCCCGGATCACGGAGTCCACGGAGAGCGCATCCCCGGAACGGCTGAGACCCAGGACCATCTGCTGGAGGAGCAGCATATTGTCATTGTGGTAGATCATTCCCCAGGAGTTGCGGTAGCTCAGCGTCCACAGCTGCAATGCACTGTTCAGCGGCCCGCTCACCCGGTGGGCGATGCCCAGGGTGGCGGCGGCATTGGCCAACTGCGCGGCGTCGAAAAGCAGGTCGGCGAACTTGGGTGGCAGGGGGCGACGCAGGATCTTCACGGGCCCCACCGGTCGGAATCGGGCGGGATCCTGGTGGTGCAGGCCCCGGAAGATGCCCCGGCGGCGGTGGTTATTCCACGCGGAGAAGGCCCCCACCCCGAGGCGGATCACCGCGGGGCGGGCGGGTGTGGCTGCTGGGCGCAGCTTATCGACGACGCGTTCAAGCAGCGGTGTCATGGGGTCTGGGTCTCCTTGATTCGGGGCAGGGCTTTTCCGGGTCCGGCCTGGGCGGTGCCACCCACCCGGCAGGCGGCGTGCAGGGATTCCGCGACGGGTCGGGTGTCACCGTTGAAGTACTCATCGAAGAGGAAGCGGGCACGCACCACCTGCACCTCCACGATCTGCTCCTCCCCCGCCTGGGGTCGGACTGCCAGGGAATCGGCGTAGCACTGGGCGATGTCGGCGGCACGACCCTCCCTGATCCCCCGGGAGATCTGGCGGCGAACCTGGTTGAGTCCCCCTGCTCCGAAGTGGAAGTAGTGGGGGATTATCCGCTCCCCCGCTGCCGTGAGTCCCACGACATGAGGAACCGTCACCCGACCTTTACGGTCAGCGGAGAACATCGGGTAGGTCGAAAGCGGGAAGCTGTCCCGCTCATTCTTGGCCGCACTGACCTTCTTCATCGGCCCGAGATAGTGGCGCAGCGGGCTGAGCAGCAACCCGGCGAAAGCGGCATAACCTGCCAGCGCCACCAGATCACGCTCGGTGACCGGGGCGGCGTGCTGGGAACTCATGTCTTATTTCCCACCCTGATCCTGCATCGCGGCCCGGGCGGCCCAGGAACCGGGCACACCATGGACCCCGGCCCCGGGTGGAGTGGCTCCGGAGGCAAGGTAAAGGCCCCGCTCATTGAGCCGGTAGGGGTTCAGGGTGATGCCGGGGCGGAGCAGGGACTGCAGCCCCTGCATGCCGCCACCGGCGATATCCCCGCCGATGAGGTTGGGGTTCCAGGACTCCAGATCATCAGGGCTGTGCTGCACCTGGTGTTGGATCCGCTCCCGGAAACCGGGGGCGAAACGCTCGATCTGGGATTCAATGAGGTTGGCGATGAAACCGGGCTGCGGTTCCCGGTACCCCTGGGGCACATGCGCATAACTCCACAGCACCTGCTTGCCGGCCGCAGGTCCCGTAGCTCGGGTGGGGTCAGCCACCTGCTGCTGGCAGACCATGACGAAGGGGCGGTCCGGCATCCGACCCCGAGCCACCTCCGCCTCAGCATGTTGAATTTCATCAGGCCCGCCGACCACATGCACGGTGCTGGCTTCCCCGACCCGGGGGTCAGACCAGGGCACCGGGCCATCCAGCAGATAATCCACCTTGAACACCCCGGCACCGTACTTCCAGCCAGCCAGGCGTTTGAGTACCCGGGGGGCCAGCCCGGTGTGTTGGAGGCGCAGAATCTGGGCCGGGGTCAGGTTCAGGACGGTGGCCTCCGCGGGAGGCAGTTCCCGCAGGTCATGGACCTCTACCCCGGTGTGGATCTTCACCCCGTGCTCATTGAGGGCGCTGAGCAGGGCGTCGACCAGTCCCTGGGTGCCGCCGCGGACCACCGGCCAGCCGCGGCTCATGCCCAGTGATCCGAAGAGCAGGGCGAAGGCCGTGGTGAAGGGCCTGTTCGGTGGGGTGATGGCATGTACCCCGGAGCCGAGGAAAAGTGCCCGGGTGGATTCCTCCCGGAAGAGCATCTCCGCTGTGGTTTTGGCGGGAAGTGCCGCCAAGGTTCCGAATTGGGCCATGCGGAGGGGGTGCTTCGGCCAGCGCAACATGGGGCCCAGGATATTTTCCAGGTGCTCATCAATATTGCTCACCAGGTGGCCGTGGGCGCGCTTCCAGTTCTTGCCGTCTCCGCTCAGTCCGGCGGCGGTGGCGGCGAGGTCACGGTGCAGGAAGGCGGCGGGCTGGTCCGCCATGGGGTGCGCCATGGGATAAGTCGAGTGGCACCATTCCAGGCCATGCTTCTCCAGCTCAAACTCCCGGAATACAGGGCTGGCCACACCGAAGGGGTGGGCGGCGGCACCACGATCAACAATGGTGCCCTCCCCCAGCAGGGGGGCGGATGCTGCGGCCCCGCCGGGGTGTTCATTGCGTTCGAAGATCTCCACCTCCCACCCTTCGCGCGCCAGCTGGAGTGCGGCGCTCAGCCCATTGGGGCCGGAGCCGACGATGTTCGCCCGGGGGCGGGAATGGTGGTTGCTGTCATGGGGCTGGTTCGGTGGCATGGTGGGCAAACTCCTGAGGATTCATCGACCGGGGAATAAACGTTGTTCTTTCTTCCCCTCCATCATCCGCTCTTTCAATGAAGCTCAGGTGAGCCCCAGATGAGACATCCTTCATCAGCTGGGTGGACCTGCACAGAAGGGGTCCCAGAATGCTGCCCCGGGCAGGAGAAAACCCCGCCTCCCAGTAATTGGGTGACGGGGGTTGCCCTTAAACTATATCCCTCAGCGGGGAAACAGCGGCGGAATTACTCGCCGACGTAGTTCTTCTGCACGTGGGTGTCAACCGGGATGCCCGGGCCAGAGGTGGAGGAGAGGGTGATCTTCTTCAGGTAGATTCCCTTGGAGGAGGACGGCTTGATGCGGTTGAGCTCATCGATCAGCGCGCCGTAGTTCTCGGCGATGGCCTTGGCATCGAAGGATGCCTTACCGATGGAGGCGTGCAGGTTGGAGGCCTTGTCAACGCGGAAGGAGATCTTGCCGCCCTTGACCTCGGTGATGGCCTTGGTGACATCGTTGGTGACGGTGCCGGTCTTCGGGTTCGGCATCAGGCCACGGGGGCCCAGGACGCGAGCGATGCGGCCGATCTTGGCCATCTGATCCGGGGTGGCGATGGCGACATCGAAGTCGGTCCAGCCTTCCTGGATCTTGGCGACGAGCTCGTCGGTGCCGACGAAGTCAGCGCCAGCAGCCTCAGCCTCGGTGGCCTTCTCGCCAGCGGCGAAGACGGCGACGCGGACGGTCTTACCGGTGCCGTTCGGCATGGAGACGGTGCCGCGAACCAGCTGGTCAGCCTTACGGGGGTCAACGCCCAGACGGATGGCGACATCGACGGAAGCGTCGTAGTTCTTGGAGGAGGTCTCCTTGATCAGGGCGGCAGCCTCGATCGGGGAGTACTGCTTGTTCTGGTCAACCAGTTCAGCGGCTGCGCGGTATGCCTTGGACTTCTTGCTCATTTGCGGATTTCCTTTTCTGGAATCTTGTGGTGCGGGCCGGAGCTGGCCCTGCCACGGTTGTGCTGGGGGTGTCCCGGGGCGTGAATCCCCGGGACAGGGGGGTGTCAGGGAAAATTAACCCTGGATGGTGATGCCCATGGAGCGGGCGGTGCCGGCGATGATCTTGGCGGCAGCCTCGACGTCGTTGGCGTTGAGGTCTTCCTTCTTGGTCGCCGCGATCTCCTTGATCTGATCCATGGTGACGGATCCGACCTTGTCGGTGTGCGGGACACCGGAGCCCTTCTGCAGGCCAGCGGCCTTCAGCAGCAGCTTGGCTGCCGGCGGGGTCTTCAGCTTGAAATCGAAGCTGCGATCCTCGTAGACGGTGATCTCGACGGGGATGACGTTGCCACGCTGGGATTCGGTTGCGGCGTTGTAGGCCTTACAGAATTCCATGATGTTGACGCCGTGGGAACCCAGTGCCGGGCCAACGGGCGGTGCCGGGTTAGCGGCGCCAGCCTGGATCTGCAGCTTGATGAAGCCTGAAACCTTCTTCTTCTTCTTCGGAGCCATCGAATTACCTACTTCCCTTGATACCGGGGAGGCGTCACGATGATGACACTTCCCCGTCCGGATTCCGAGACCCGCTACCAGCCTCAAAGGACTGAGATCTTCACGTGTACCCGGCCACCGGGGATGAATGATTTTGGGCACGTCAGAAAAATGACACGCGGTGTACCAGAATACACGGCAGCCCGCCACCCACCAAACACTGTGGGGGACGGGCTGCGGTGGAACCTCAGATGCGGTATTAGGCCAGCTTCTCCACCTGGTCGGCGGTGAGCTCGACCGGGGTCTCGCGACCGAAGATCGAGACCAGGGCCTGGATCTTGCCGCTCTCCGGGTCGATCGCGGAGATGGTGGCGGAAACAGATGCCAGTGCACCGGTGAGGATGGTGACAGCCTCGCCGACCTCGAAGTCGATCTGGTTCTTCGGCCGCTTCTGCTCCTCCGGCATGGCAACCAGCTTCTCACCCTCGGCGGTGACGGCTGCAGCCTCACCGGCAGCGCCACTCTCGGCGGGCATCAGGAACTTGGCGACGTCGCGGTGCTTGACCGGGGTGGCATTGCCCTCGTTGCCTACGAAGCTGGTGACACCGGGGGTGTCACGGACGACGGACCAGGAACGGTCATTGATGTCCATGCGCACCAGGACATAACCCGGGAGCAGCTTGCGTTTGACCAGTTTCTTCTTGCCGTCCTTGATCTCGACGGCCTGCTCGATCGGGACGACCACATCGTAGATGGAGTCCTCCACCTCGAGGGTCTGGGCACGCATGTCCAGGTTGGTCTTCACCTTGTTCTCATAACCGGAGTAGCACTGGATGATGTACCACTGGCCCGGCAGCTTCTTCAGCTCGCGGGTGTACTCCCGCAGGCGCTTGCGGTGTGCGGCCTCAGCATCAAGTTCCTCCGTGTCACCGAGGGCGGCGGCTGCCGCGGCGGTGGCCGGGTCAGCTTCCTCGTTGCCGGCGCTGGCCTCAACGGCAGCTGCGGCATCCTCTTCGAAGGAGGAGGTGTCCTCCTCGATTTCCCCGGCCTGGTTGGCCTGGGCCTCAGCGAGGGCGGTCTCTGCGGCCTTGGCGAAGTCCAGGTCGGTGTTCTGTTCGGTTGCGTTCGAGGCGAATTCCTCGGAAATGCTGTTCTCGTCGCTCATGATTTCTCCCAAACTTAATTCATCGTCGTCCGTCAACTCCCGCAGCGGGGCGACCGAGCTGTCTGGGTCACCATGTTACCTGCGGGATCTGGCAAATAATTATCCCGCCGACTCTTTGAGGAGTCGGCGGGATCAAGATCTGTATATCTAGGAGTCTACCTAGGGTGTCAGTACTGCTTCAACTCCGAGGCCGGCCAGGAAGTCAACGCCGGAGACCAGTGCGGTGAGCACGATCAGGAAGGCGAACACCACCAGGGTGTAGGTGACCATCTGGCGCGCGGTGGGCCAGACAACCTTACCCATCTCCGAGACAACTTCCGGCAGGAAGCGGGTGACGGAACCACCCGGGGAATCATCGTCCTTGGGTTCCGGTGCGAGACGCTTGGCCTCATAAGAGGAGGTGGAGGTCGTAGACACACCAGCCAGCTGTCGCTTACCGGCGGGACGGAGTGAACCGTCCTTGTCCAGCTGATCTTCGCTCACGACACTCCTCAGATAGAAAACTTTGCAGGGGCGACAGGACTCGAACCTGCAACCTACGGTTTTGGAGACCGTTGCTCTACCAATTGAACTACGCCCCTATTGGCCCCCATAACTAGAGGGCCTAAACTATCCTACCAGAGAAGAAATCTTCCGGAGAAAACTACCCCCTGGCTGGAGTTTGGGAAAAGAAAAGGCACCTTCCGCGGCCAAGACCGAAGATGGTGCCGATCTTTGTCCCAGTAGCGATGGAGGGATTCGAACCCTCGACCTCGCGATTATGAGTCGCGCGCTCTCACCAACTGAGCTACATCGCCAAGTGTTCCGCCTCCGCAGCACGCGTGAGACAAAAAACAGAGCCCCCTATCAGAATCGAACTGATGACCTTTTCCTTACCATGGAAACGCTCTACCGACTGAGCTAAGGGGGCATAGTCATTACTTGATCAGGACTCACTTATTTGTGGGCCCCTCTCGTTGCGACCTCCAAAAGATTAACCCGACATACATTTGGAACACAAATCGGCAGGAAGACATAGGTTTTTATCCTTTTCCGGCGCCACCCCGAAGCACGACTCCCCGGAACCCGTCCCACCCTCCGGGGATCTCGGCGACAGAACCCCGAAGCTCCCCCGTTCCCCGGGAAAAACAAAAATCCCTGACTGAGAACCTACCGGTCCAGAGTCAGGGTGACTGCGAAAAAGCAGAGCCCCCTATCAGAATCGAACTGATGACCTTTTCCTTACCATGGAAACGCTCTACCGACTGAGCTAAGGGGGCATGATCACAGTGCAGGGAGGAACTTTTCCAAGCTTCGCCCCTGTGCGATCAACCAAGAGATTAGCCTGAGTTGCCCGAAGAACACAATCGCCAGCTGAGAGCCCCTTTTTTCACTCACCCCAGTCACTCCTGCAAACCCCGGGAACCTCCCAGCGCCCCGGGGAGCACACCGCCCACATTGCCCCCAAGGCCCCCGCTGGCGCCGGAGGCCACCCCGGGGGACGTCGATAAGCGCCTCACAGGGACTGCAGCGCGCCGGCACAGACTTCAGGGCGGCCCCAGCGAGCCGAGCCACCAACCCTGGAAACACCAAAAGAGCCCATCCGATTTCTCGGATGAGCTCTGATCTGGTGCCAGATGAAGGATTTGAACCTTCGAAGGCTGAGCCGGCGGATTTACAGTCCGCTCCCTTTGGCCACTCGGGCAATCTGGCGTTGCACCATTGCTGGTGCGCTTCAATACTTTAGAGGCACTGCCGGAGATACCGCAAATCGGCAGGACAGAAGCGGTTTTTAACCGACCCGGCGGGAGCTGATCTCCGCCAGGGTGCGCAGCGCTGCGGTGACCTGGTTCTGTGGCAGCAGATCCAGCTGCTCCTCCGCCTCGGCCAGGTAGTGCTTGATATCGGCCAGGGCGCGGGCCCGGCCGGTGGATTCGGCAAGCAGGTCGAGTACCCGTGCCACGGTGGCGTCATCGGTGACGGGGCCGGTGAGCAGTCCGCGTAGTTCTGCACCGACCGGGGTGTCCTCCGCCATGGCGTAGAGCACGGGAAGGGTGAACACCCCTTCCCGCAGATCAGTGCCGGGGGTCTTCCCTGACTCATCGGGGTCGGAGAAGATGTCGATGATGTCATCGACGATCTGGAAGACCATGCCGATGGCGGAGCCATAACGCTTGAGGGCGTTGATTTCCGCCTCCTCGGCACCCCCATGGAGGGCTCCGAGGTAACCGGCGGAGGCGATGAGCACACCCGTCTTCTCCCGGATGACCTTGGTGTAGTGCTCGATGGGGTCCTCATCCCGGGCACCGATGGTTTCGCGCATCTGCCCGGTCACCAGGTCACCGAAGGTTTCGGCGAAATGGGCGACGGTTTCCGACCCCAGCTCGGACATGAGCTTGGAGGCGTGCGCCAGGAGAATGTCACCGGCGAGGATGGCCACTGAGTTGGACCAGCGGTGATTGGCGGATTCCACCCCACGGCGACGCTCCGCCTCATCCATCACATCATCGTGATAGAGGGTGGCCAGGTGGACGATCTCGACCACCGCGCCGGCCTTGATGACCCGCTCACTTTCCGGGTCGCTGCCATATTGCGCGGCAAGCAGCGCGAACATGGGGCGGAAACGCTTGCCACCGGCCTCAGCCAGGTGCAGCACCTTGTCCACGAGGAAGTCTTCGCCACGGGAAAGTTCGGCCCGCAGGAGGGTCTCGATCTTGAGCATGCCCTGGGTGATTCGGGCGTTGAGCTGCTCATCTCCGAAATCAATGACTCCGTTAACAGCGCCGGTCAGTTCCGGCTCCACCCGGTGTCCGGAGGGACTCGGCGGAGTGTTGTGACCGTTGCTCATGTGTTGGGTGTCCTTGCAGCTCAGCTAAGATTCCGAAGTGACCGGCGGGTGGTCATCATGGGAATTATCCAGTAGGAGTTCGCACTTAACCGTAGTCCAAACCATGGAGACGGGGCACCCTGGGGTCATCCCTCCCCCGGCGGTGGTGCGACAATGGGCATGTGAGTGTTCAGAACCAGCACGTAGACGTCCTCGTCATCGGGGCCGGCCCGACCGGTTCCACCGCCGCCCTGCACGCCGCGGAGTCCGGCTTCGAGACCCTGCTCATCGACGCCGCCGAATTCCCCCGCGATAAAACCTGCGGTGATGGCCTGACCCCGCGGGCGGTGAATCAGCTGCAGAAACTCGGCCTGGCGGATGAGGTGACCTCCTCCCACCGCAACCGGGGCCTGAAGCTGCACGGTTACGGTGGTTCCGTGACCGCACCCTGGCCGGAGGGTCACTATGGCACGGTGGGTTCGGCCATGCCACGCACGCTTTTCGACGCCCTCCTGGTCGCCGCCGCAGTCCAGCGCGGGGTGCAGCTCTGGGAAGGGGCAACCGCCACCGGGGTGGAGTTCGACGGTGCCCGACTGGATCGGGTCCGCATCAGTGTGGCTGGCCGCGAGGTGGAGGTCACCGCAAAGTATGTGCTGGTCGCCGATGGGGTGCGTTCCACCTTCGGCAAGTTGCTGGGCCGGCGGTGGCACCGTGGGGAGGTTTACGGCATCGCCGCACGTTCCTACTGCTCCTCCACCCGCTCCGATGATGAGTGGATGCATTCCCATGTGGAGCTCCGCGATGCCGATGATGTGGTGCAGCCCGGTTATGGCTGGATCTTCCCCCTCGGTAACGGGGATGTGAACCTCGGCCTGGGGGCACTTTCCACGGAGGAACGCCCGGCGAAGATCAACACCAAGAAGCTGCTGCATTTCTACGCTGATCAGCAGCGCACGGACTGGGGGCTGGGTCAGCCCCGCGAGGTGGCCTCCGCCCTGCTGCCCATGGGTGGGGCGGTGTCCAATGTCGCCGGCCGGAACTGGATGCTGCTTGGCGACGCCGCGGCCTGTGTCAACGCCCTCAATGGTGAGGGCATTGACTATGGCATGGAGACCGCGGAAATGGCGGTCAATCTGCTGGATGCGGGGAGCGGCAGGGACTTCACCCTGCTCTGGCCGGAGGTGCTCCGCGCCCATTATGGGGAGGCTTTTCTCCTGGCCCGTACTGCGGCCCGGCTGCTGACCTACCCCGCTTTCCTGCCGCTGGTGGGCCCTCTGGGACTGCGGGGCCCGGTGGGGGCGACGCTGATGCCGGCGGCGGCCCGCCTGATGGGCAATCTGATCACCGATGCGGATCGGGATCTGATGGCCCGGCTCTGGCGGACCGCTGGAAGGGTGGTCTCCGGAGTCCGTAAGGACAGCCCGCTGTGGGACGCTACTCCGGTTTGATCGCCGAGTGGATGGCGACGATACCGAAGGTCAGGTCCTGCCAGCCACTGTCCGACCAACCGTTGCGGTTGATCTCCCGGGCCAGGCCCTCCTGCCCGGGCCACTCCCGGATGGAGTCCGCCAGATACTCATAGGCTGCCGGGTTGGAGGAGACCAGGCGCGCCACCTTGGGCAGCAGGCGCATCAGGTATTCCTTGTACAGGGTGCCGAAGACGGGCACCGTGGGGGTGGAGAACTCATTGACCAGGAGTCGGCCACCGGGTCGAGTGACCCGGGCCATTTCGCGCAGGCCGGCCCGGAAGTCATGGATATTGCGCAGCCCGTAGGAGATGGTGACCGCATCGAAGCTGTTGTCGGCGAAGGGCAGCTGCATGCCATCCCCGACCACCTTCGGCACATCGCGGTCCCGACCGGCGGCCAGCATGCCCTGGGAGAAGTCGCAGGCGACCACCCAGGCCCCGGATTTGCTCAGTTCCACCGTCGAGACGGCGGTGCCTGCCGCCAGGTCCAACACCTTCTCCCCCGGCTGCAGGGCGAGACGTTCGCGGGCCTTCTTGCGCCAGACACGGTCCTGCCCGAAGGAGAGGATCGTGTTGGTCAGGTCGTATTTTTCTCCGACGTCGTCAAACATGGACGCCACGTCGAAGGGTTTCTTGTCGAGAGATGCCTTAGCCACAGTCCCCCAGTCTAGGTGAGGCTAGTCGGAACGGCCCCTGAGGGCACGGGCAGCCCACATCGGCAGCTCTGGGCGGGGCCCGAAGAAGGTCAGCGGAACACGTCGTGTCTCCGCCAGAACCTCCTCGTAGTAGTCGAGCAGCTGAGCACCCAGGGCCTCCCAGGTTTTATCGGCCACCCCGGCCCGCGCATTGTGGCGGAGCTGCTCGTGTCGGCTGTCATCGAGGAGATATTCCGCAGCCGCCGGCAGATCCCGGCTGAAGGTTTCCACCTCCAGCAGGCGACCATTGTGGTCATCGTGGATCAGGTCGACGGGGCCACCGGCGCGGGGGCCGATGGTGGGGACCCCGGAGGCCTGGGCCTCCTGGATGGCCTGGCAGAAGGTCTCGAATTCACCGGCGTGGACGAAAAGGTCGAGGGTGGCGTAGGCCTCGGCGAGTTTCTCCCCGTGGAGAGCTCCGGTGAACACCGCATCCGGCAGCAACTCTTCAAGGGCCTGTCGTTCCGGGCCGTCACCGACGATGACCAGCTGGATGTCCTTGCGTCCGGAAAGGGGGGCCAGGCGGTGGACCCCCTTTTCGGCGGCCAGGCGGCCGACGAATCCGACGATCTTCTTGCGGCCGTCCGGGTTCCAGCGGCGACGCAGACCGGGGTTGCGTTTGGCAGGGTTGAAGCGGACCGTGTCAACTCCCCGGGCCCAGTGCCGGACGTTCTGGACCCCGTGTTCCTCCAGCTCAGCGATGGTGAGGGAGGAGGGTGCCAGGGTGAGCTGGCACATGTTGTGGATGGTGCGGGTCCATTCCCAGATGGCGGCGGAAAGCCCGGCCAGGTGGTAGCGGGTGGAAAATCCGGCGATATCGGTCTGGAAGAGGGCGACCGCCGGGATCCGCAGCTGACGGGCAGCGAAGGAACCCGCTCCGCCGAGGACGAAGGGGGAGGCCAGGTGGATGAGGTCCGGTTGGAAGCTACGCAACGCCAGGGTGACTGAAGCGGTGGGCACCCCCACCGGCAGGGAGTTGATCAGGGGCACCTTGATGGTGGGTACCCGGACAATCTCGAAACCGAGGTAGGAGGGGATCTCCTCCTCGAAGTCCCGAGCTCCGGGGGCGATCACCATGGCCTCATGCCCCTCCCGGTGGAGGTGCTCTAAGACCCGCAGCACTGAGTTTGTGACGCCATTGACATTGGGCAGGAAGGATTCCGCAACGATCGCAACTCGCATAGGCGTTATCTTCTCCGATCCAGACTAAAACGAACCTAGTTTCACATTTACTTCTAGAGAAGCTTTGGTGAACTAGACCTTTTTGACCCAGCTGTACCAGGTTTCCCGGCAACCTTCTTGGGCCTCGTGAAGAAATTCACACTGAACCAGAGGATAGCGGTGACCACCAGCACCCAGAAACCGACACTGAGCGCCGGGATGATCGAGAGGGTCCATTCCCGGTGTTCCACCTTCACCAGATCAGGATCTGATTTCGCATAGTTGACCCATACCCGCTGGCCCTCCCCCAATCCGGTGGGATAGAGCAGCCCCGTGGAGGGCGAATGGTAGATGCCCTCCTCATCCTGGAAGTCCACGGTGGTGCGCAGCGCACCCACCCCGGTGACGATCGCCAGGGCCCGCCCCTGATCCGCGGCGATGCTGCGGTCATTGAGGAAGGGGCCGGCCACCATGCCGAAGGTTCCCAGCAGAGCAAGGGTACATAAGGCCAGCACCAGCTGGTGGAGCCTGCGACGTACCCCCGGTCGGGCATCCTCCACCGGGGTGGGGATCTCACTCACAGCCCGATCTTCTCCTTCAGCTGGCGGTGCAGGGCACGCCGGGTACCCCGGGTGATGCGGGCCTCGATCACCTGATACCCAGCCGGGGACTCGGTGGTGTCCAACAGGGCGTCGATAAGCTCACGCAGCGTGCCCACCTCACGGTGCGCCACCCCGTAGCCCGCGCAGAGGGCCGCCAGATCAGCGCCGTGCGGGGTGCCGAAGACCCGGTCGAAATCACGGCGCAGGCCGGGGGCACCCACCTCCAGGGACTCGAAGATGCCGCCGCCGTCATCATTGGCCACCACAATCGTCAGGTTCTCCGGGCGGCGCTCATCGGGGCCGATCTGCAGACCGTTGATGTCATGCAGGAAGGTGATGTCGCCGAGCAGGGCCACGGTGCGCGGAGCGCGTGGTTCGGCGGGGTGGGCCGCCTGGGTGGCCAGGGCGACACCCACCGCCTGGGAGACGGTGCCGTCGATACCGGCGACCCCACGGGCCGCATAGGTGTCCACCCCGTCGAAGGGCATACCCAGCAGGCTGGCATCACGCACCGGGTTGGAGGAACCCAACACCAGGGTGTCCCCCGTACCGAGGGTGTCCGTCACCGCGGCGGCGACATGCAGCCCGGTGAACCCGTGTTCCTCAACCTCCAGGGTCTCCCGCATCGCGGTGGCACCCAGCTCGGCGGCCGCCGCACAGATCTTCAGCCACTCCCGGGAAGGCTCACCCTTGACCTTCAGGGAACTGCCGCGCCGGGTGGCATTGCCGGAGGGGTCGGTGAACTGGCTCGTGCGGGACAGCAGGGTCACCTGGATCTCGGGGTCCGCCATCAGGGCGAGCACCTCACGGTGCAGGGTGGGATGACCGACCACCACCAGCTGCTTCGGCTTGGTGTCCACCACATAGTCATTGGCGGAAATCTGCTGGTGGGCGAACACCCCCGCAGCCAGGGGGTGGACCGGGTTATAAGGTGCCGGGGCGGTGGGCTCAGCGATGGTGGGAACATCCTCCAGCCCCTCCACCGGCCATGCCTCATCACCCATGATGACCAGGGTGTTCAGGCTCAGATCCAGCTCCAGCTCACCATGGTCGACGAAGTGAGAATTCGGGGACACCCGGGCCACTGCGGGGCCCGCCTCAGGCAGGGACTCCCCCACCAGCGGATCATCGAAGGCCACATTGAGATGCACCTGGGCGGATGCCCGAAAAGCCTGCTCCACCCGCCCCAGATCAGTGATGTCATTGAGCTGGGTGGTCGGTGCGTAGGAACCGAAAAGCCCCTGCTGCTGGATGCTCTGGGAAGCACCCGTGCCAATCAGACGTTCCGGACGGTCCGCACTGATCACCACCAGCGGGGTATGGGAATGGGCGGCCTCCACCATCGCCGGCAGGCAATTGGCCACCGCGGTACCGGAGGTCATCATCACACCGACGGGACGCTGCTGCACCCTGGCCATGCCCAGGGCCAGGAAGGAGGCACTGCGCTCATCAAGCCGGACATGCACCCGGATATCGGGGCGCGCCAGCAGCGCCAGGGAAAGCGGGGAGTTCCGGGAACCGGGACACAGGACCACGTCACTGAGGTTTTCAGCGAGCTTCGCGGCGAGAGCGGTGGCCAGGGAGATCGATTCGGGTTGCGACATGGACCCGAGTCTACTTCGCGAAACTCCCATCCCCGCACCCACACCAGGGGGTCAGAGGAAGGCCAGGGACTCCCGCACCCTCTCAAACCAGAATGCCCGCCGCTCCGGGGCCGCTGCCAGGGCGGCGATGCGATCGCGTTCCGGCACGATCGGAGCCGTGGACATGAATCCCTCCTCAAACTGGCGCGCCGGGGCCACATCCTCCAGGAAGAGGGAACCGGTGGCCAGGCCGGCGGCGGCCGGAGGCACATCAAGCAGGTCATCATCATCCAGTTTCGGCAGGGCCGCCACGGCTGCAAACCCGGCGTTCATACCCACTGCGGTGTCCAGGGCGCTGGCCACGGTCACATCCACCTGGGAGGCCCGCAACCGGGTGGCGATATCCAGCAGGCGACGCACCCCACCCAAGGGGGCGACCTTGAGCACCGCCACATCCGCGGCCCGCAGCTGCGCCACCTTGAAGGGGTCATCGGCCCGACGGATGGATTCATCTGCGGCCACCCGGACGAAGATCCCGGCGCGTTGCAGGGACATGCGGACCTCGGCGAGTTCTTCGGCGCTGTGGCAGGGCTGTTCGAGGTAGTCCAGGGGGCCCAGGGAGCGGGCTGCTTCGAGGGCTTCCGCCACGGTCCAGCCCCGGTTGGCGTCGACGCGGATGACTGCGCCGGGGCGGGCCTGGCGGACTGCTTCGACGCGCGCGATGTCATCGGCGAGGGTCTGGCCGTGTTCGGCGACCTTGATTTTGATGGTGCGGCAGCCGGGGTAGCGGTCGAGGATGTCGGGGACCTGGGCGGGGTCGACGGCGGGGATGGTGGCGTTGACTTCGATGCGGTCCCGGAGTGGTTCGGGGAATCCGGTCCAGGCGGCTTCGATGCCGGAGCGGAGCCAGGCGGCGGCTTCCTCAGGCCCGTATTCGAGGAAGGGGGAGAATTCTCCCCAGCCGGCGGGGCCGTCGATGAGCAGTGCTTCGCGGGTGTCGACGCCGCGGAATCGCACCCTCATGGGTAGGGCGACGACGTGGGCGCGTTCGAGGATTTCATCGACGGAGGGAGTGTTCATGGTGTCCACCTTAGATAAGACAGGTGTGGGAATCCTCGATGAGCAGGGCTTCGCCGTCCCGGAGGAGGAGCAGGGGGTGTTCCTGGCCGTAGCGGCGCACGAGCTCGGCGTAGGTCTCGATGGGGAAGAGCGGGATGTTGCCGCTGGCATGGGGGATGATGACCCGGTCGGTGAATCCCAGCCCGCGGTGGTCGCTGAGTTCGGGGGCGATGGCGGGGTCGTCGAGAAGCGAGACGGGTTCGATGCTGGGGCCGGCGATGACGGAGCCGGCGCTGCAGCCAATATAGGGCAGGCCGGCGTGGACGTGTCGGCTGAGTATGTCATCGGTGCCGGTGGAGCGCAGTACCCAGGCCAGGTCGAAGGTTTCCCCGCCGGCGACGTAGACCCCGTCGACGTTGTGGAGGATGCGGTCGACCTCCGTGGGGTCGGTGTCGGCCAGGGGCAGTTCCTTAAGTTCCAGGCCGTGGCCGCGGAGCATCTCCCTCTCGACCTGGGTGTCGGGGTGGGTGGCGAAGCTGCGGGCGGCGTCGGAGATGTAGGCGATGGTGCGACCGCCTTCCCCGGGAATGAATTCGGCGATGTGGGGGTGTCCGAAGGAGGTCAGCAGCAGTTTCATGGCCGCCAGGGTACGGCAGAGGGCACACCTGGAACAGGGGGTGTTCATCGGGTGCTTTTGAGGGGAGGATGGGGGTTATGAATGATCACAAGCAGAGACTGACCCCTGACCAGATCGCCGCGGCCAACCTGGTTGGCTGGGAACAGGTCGAGGACACCATTCAGGCTGAGTTTGACACCGGTGATTTCGCCACCGGCCTCCGCCTGCTCAACCTGATCGGGGAATCCGCGGAGGCCGCCAACCACCATCCGGACCTCACCCTGACCTATCCTTCCCTGGCGGTGACTCTGTCCAGTCATGACATCGGTGGTCTCAGCAGCCGGGATGTGGACCTGGCCCGCCAGATAAATGAGCATGCTGCCTCCCTGGGGGTGGAACACGCCTGAATCGCCGGGGTAGATAATGCGCTGTGGCGTCCGCTGCGGCGCACTATTACTAGGCTGTCAGGCATGAGCAATTACAGCACCGAGAATCCTTTTGATCCCACGCAGTGGCGCACCGTCCCCGGTTTTGAGGACCTGAGCGACATCACCTATCACCGCCATGTGGGCACCGAGCGGGTGGACGGGATCGTCCGCATCGCCTTTGATCGGCCGGAGGTGCGTAATGCCTTCCGTCCGCACACCGTGGATGAGCTCTACCGGGTACTCGATCATGCCCGCCGGACCCCGGATGTGGGTACGGTGCTGCTCACCGGCAACGGTCCCAGTGAGAAGGATGGCGGTTGGGCCTTCTGTTCCGGTGGTGACCAGCGGATCCGAGGGCGTTCCGGTTACCGCTACGCCGAGGGTGAGACCGCGAACACCGTTGATGAGGCACGCACGAAGGTGGAGGGTGGTCGTTTGCACATCCTGGAGGTGCAGCGGTTGATCCGCACCATGCCGAAGGTGGTGATCGCGGTGGTCAACGGCTGGGCCGCCGGTGGCGGGCATTCCCTGCATGTGGTCTGTGACCTGACCATCGCCTCCCGCCAGGAGGCGCGTTTCAAGCAGACTGATGCTGATGTCGGTTCCTTCGACGCCGGTTATGGTTCCGCCTATCTGGCGAAGATGGTGGGTCAGAAGTATGCCCGTGAGATCTTCTTCCTGGGCCGGACCTATGGTGCGGAGCGGATGCAGCAGATGGGTGCGGTCAATATCGTCGCCGATCATGCTGAGCTGGAGGCCGAGGCCATTCAGGTCGCCCGGGAGATCAACGGTAAGTCCCCCACTGCGCAGCGCATGTTGAAGTTCGCCTTCAACCTGACCGATGACGGCTTGATGGGTCAGCAGGTTTTCGCTGGTGAGGCCACCCGCCTGGCGTACATGACCGATGAGGCAGTGGAGGGTAAGGAGTCTTTCCTGGAGAAGCGGGATCCGGACTGGTCACAGTTCCCCTACTACTACTAGCTGATTGGTTCCTGGGAGGGTCGTCACAGGTAACGCAAAGCGAGAGTGTTCAGAATCGAAGTTGTGGACAACGACCTAAACACTCTCGCAACAATGACTCTACGTCACCACCGGGGACTTCAGCAATACCCCACCCATACCTGGTCCTTCACTGCCCCAGCTGGATGATTGATTTCTGGGGCGGACCAACCCTCCAAGGGAAGCGCTGCCCCCCAAGGAGGGTTCTTTTATGCCCGAGTGTGGGGAGAAGGAAAATCAGCAGCCCCCGAAGTGGGTTAAATTCATCAACTGTTCATGCAGTAGGTTCCGAGTGTCCATTTATGGGCTAAAAGATGCGGGCAGCCCTACCCCTACCCACCCCCACCAGAAAAGCGCACGTTAAAGATGGGCCACCCCAACTATCGTGTGGCCCCAATACACTGTCCCACCCCCCAGTGGGGGCGGCAACTGTGATTTATGCCATGATCTCCCCTGCTCAGAACCTTTTTTCGATGTCTGAACCCACCCATCTCTGGGGCATACTGACTCCTCGTGACCGAGTTGATAATTCTCCTGATCGTGATTCTCACGGCTCTCGCCTTTGATTTCACGAATGGTTTCCACGACACCGGCAATGCGATGGCCACCTCCATCGCCACCGGAGCCCTCCGCCCCAAAACTGCTGTGACCCTCTCCGCCGTCCTGAACCTGGTGGGTGCCTTCCTCTCCGTGGAGGTGGCGGCCACCGTCGCCAAGGGCATCGTCGACCTCGACCAGTTCGACCTGGGCAATGCCCTGGACGCCCACCAACTGCTGCTTGTGGTCTTCGCCGGCCTGATCGGCGCCATCGTGTGGAACCTGCTGACCTGGCTGGTGGGCCTGCCCTCCAGCTCCTCTCACGCCCTCTTCGGCGGCCTGATCGGCGCCGCGATCGCCTCCCTCGGCGTCGGCGGTGTGGTCTGGGAGGGGGTGCTGGCCAAGATGATCCTGCCCGCCCTGGCCGCCCCCGTGGTTGCCGGACTAGTCGCCGCCATCGGCACCTTCGCGATCTACGCCATCACCAGGACGGTCGCCGAGAATGACAAGAACCGCTATTTCCGTTGGGGCCAGATCGGCTCCGCATCCCTGGTTTCCCTGGCACACGGCACCAATGACGCCCAGAAGACCATGGGTGTCATCTTCCTTGCCCTGGTCGCCACCGGCCATGTCGGCCAGGATGCCGACATTCCCTTCTGGGTCAAGGCCTCCTGTGCCCTGGCCATCGCCGTGGGCACCTACATGGGTGGCTGGCGCGTGATCCGCACCCTGGGCAAGGGTCTGGTCGAGATCGACTCCCCGCAGGGCATGGCCGCTGAAGCCTCCTCGGCCGCCATCATCCTCACCTCCTCCCACTTCGGCATGGCACTGTCCACCACCCATGTGGCCACCGGCTCCATCATGGGCACCGGCATCGGCCGCAAGGGCGCCTCGGTCCGCTGGTCCGTCGCCGGCCGGATGGGTCTCGCCTGGCTGATCACCCTGCCCTGTTCCGCAGCCGTCGGCGCGCTCTGCTGGTTACTGGCACACGGGGTCGGGTACTTCACCACAGACCTGATCGGCGTGTTGCTCGCCTTCGCTCTGCTGCTGGCCCTGTCCGGCCTGATCTTCGCCCGTTCCACCAAGGAACCCATCAACCCGGACAACGTCAATTCCGACTGGGATGAGGAAAACAACGGCCTGACCCCCGTCGCGGCACAGATGTCCGCCCCGCAGCACAGCCCCCAGCACCAGAACACCCCGGACGTCGCCATGTCGGTGGAGGAGAAGTAGATGGACATGAACACCCTCTTCAGCAGCCTCATCGAGGTCACCATCGTCGGCATCCTGCTCGGCGCCGGGCTGCCCGCCCTCTTCGCCCTGGGCATCCGCCTCGCCCACGGCTCCAACGTGACCACCGCTGACGGCATGGTCACCCACAACGCCAACCCCCTGGGCAAAACCGCCGCCGGCATCTGCTTCGCCATCATCATCTTCGCCGTCCTCATCGGCATCCTCTGGGTCACCAAGTCCACGATCCACCAGTACTTCAACCTCGACCTCTTCGGCACCGAAAGCTGATAACCACCTCCGGCGCAGCCTGGCCTGCCCAGAAATGACACCTTCGCCCCGAGGATGATGCCGCGCGCGAGGACTCCAACACCGCCTGATCCAGAACCGCTTATCGATGCCCCTGCCCAAACTCTTCAGTGCCGGAACCCCCGGGGTGCTTTCAGCAGCACCCTGGAGGTCCAGCCGGGCAACCAGGGCCCGGCAACAAGCTTGACAGGGGTGCTGCCCTGCCCCCGTACGGTGCGGCCAGGGCTGCGGGATTCCGCCCCGAAGGAGGTGCGGAGGCTGGCGGAGCGGGGCTCGACGCTGGCGATCACGGAGCCGTCAATCACCGAGAAGATGGCCTTGTCGATCATCTCCAGCAGATCATCTGAACCGGAGTCGCAGGCATCACAGGCGCAGTCCGGTGCCTCACTGAGCTTGAGTGCCGGTTGCCCTGCCCAGACCTCCAGGCAGGGGGCGTGGCCAGTGTCGAAGATGAAGTACTCATATTTGAGCACCAGGGGTTGGGCACCCAGTTCCCCGCGCCGGGGAGACACATTCAGCACTGCTCTGCCCGGTCCGGGATGCGTTTCCTTGAGCGAGGCCACCGCCTTGCGCTCCTGCAGCACCTTCACCCAGGCCGCTCCCCTGGCCTGGGTCAGCGCATAGCGCCCCGGGTCCAGGCAGCGCTCATATTCCTCGTCTTCGGGATTGCGGCGAGCAAAGGGGACATCCGGATCCAGGTGGGGATCCGGCCAGCCGGGGGTATCAGACCCGGTCACAGTGAAGGCCTCGGCGACCTCCCTGAGCAGGCTCAAGGCCGCAGCGGAAAGCTGGTTCCCGGGAGCTGTGTATTCATTGTGGCGTTCCCACCAGGGTGTCATGTCACCTGAGCCTATCCCCCTTGGTGACCCGGGAGGGTGCCTTAAACTTCGTGGCCCTCGCGGTGGGCTCTTTCGATTTCCTCCCGGGGCAGGTTGGAGGCCTCCACCTCGGCTTTGAATTCCGCTTCCTCCCGGGGTGCCATCTTTCCACCGGCACGGAGTCCCAGCAGCACCATGAGGCGGGCACGTCGCCCGGATTCCGCCCGGATCTGACTGTGACCCCGGAACCAGGCCCAGGTCATCACGGCGATCAGCAGCAGGCCGATGTATCCCAGCACCGGGTAGACATAGGCCACCAGGGTCTGGAAGCCGATGAAGCTGAGGACAAAACCGATGATGGTGACCCCGATATAGACCACCCTGAAACGGTCCGGGTTCTTGGCGGTGAGGCGCTTGCCCAGGGCGTAGAACATGCCCAGCGCGGTGTTGAAGATCATCCCGTAGATGACCACCGCCATCGCCTGGCCCAGCCAGGGATTGAGCTGGTTGATGATGGTCAGCATCGGCAGGGCGTCAGTGCCCACACTCTCCACGGCGGCGAAGAGGGTCAGCGCACTGACCAGCAGCATGAGGGAGTAGAGCAGGCCACCGACCATGCCGCCGATACCGGCCCAACGGGGGTTGAACATGCTGCCGCCGATGACGATCGCCATGGACACCGCCACCATGAGGTTGAAACCGACGGAGTTGACCGCCGCCACGGTCCAGTGCGGCAGGGTGGTGTCCACGGTGGCCTTGGCCGCGGCGTCGAGACGCGCGACGTCGACATCCGCGGTGAACAGGGTGTACACCGAGGCAATCAGGATGAAGGCCAGGATGAAGGGGGTGATGGCACCGATCACGGCGGTGACCTTGTCCACGTCCAGCATGCCGGCGGCCAGGACCAGGAGGAGCATGATGATCGCGCCCACCCAGATCGGCAGCCCCCACTGCTGCTGCATATTGGACCCTGCCCCGGCGAACATGACGAAGCCGGTGGAGAAGAGGGTGATCACCACACCGATGTCGAGGATGCGGGAGAAGACCGGGTGGGAGACCCGTTTGAATACCTCACCGTGCTCCCCCGCGCGGAAGTAGCTGCCCAGCTGCAGGATGATCATGGCCATCAGGGTCATGACCAGTCCGGAGAGGACCGCTCCCCAGATCCCCTGGATACCGAAAGCCACGAAGTATTGGAGCACCTCCTGTCCGGAGGCGAAGCCGGCACCGACGACGATGCCGACGAAGGCCATGGCGATCTTGAGGATCTGCATGATTTTGCCCATCAGGGAACCTCTTCTCAGTTTTTCTTCTCGCGGGTCCGGCGGACCGCTGTGTACTGCCTGGGAAAGAAGTTACCTGTTAGATCCATCACCACGCGAGTTGGCCACGCCTCTTTGGAGAAATGACATGATTCAGGCCACTTCTTTACCCCTGAGGAGCGAATCCGTGGCCGGTGTCTCAGGGGCAGGGGAATCCCAGAGGCCAAGGGGGGAGTTAGATCTTGCGTTCCGCGTAGTGGGCCGGCTCAGCGTCCCGCCCCCTGTGGCGGGGGCGGGGGCGAGTACCTTCACCCTGGTGGTCCTCGCGGTGGGCTCGTTCGATGTCCTCCTGGGGCAGGTTGGAGGCTGCCACCTCGGCTTTGAGCTCCTGTTCCTCGGCGGGCTTGAGCTGGCCGGCTTCGCGCAGCCCGAGGAGCACCATGAGGCGGGCGCGGCGCCCGGATTCCGCCTTGATGTGGCGATGGCCGCGGAACCAGCCGTAGATCATCACGGCGATCAGGAGGAGGCCGATGTAACCGAGTACCGGGTAGACATAGGCGACCAGGGTCTGGAAGCCGATGAAGCTGAGGACGAAACCGATCAGGGTGACGGTGATGTAGACGACCTTGAAACGGTCCGGGTTCTTGGCGGTGAGGCGTTTGCCCAGGGCGTAGAACATGCCCAGCGCGGTGTTGAAGATCATCCCGTAGATGACCACCGCCATCGCCTGGCCCAGCCAGGGGTGGATCTGGTTGACGATGGTGAGCATCGGCATCGCATCGGTGCCCACCTTATCCACGGCGGCGAAGAGGGTCAGGCTGGTGACCACGAGAATGAAGACATAGCCGATGCCGCCGACCAGTCCACCGAGGCCGGCGAGGCGGGGGTTGAACATGCTGCCGCCGATGACGATCGCCATGGACACCGCCACCATGAGGTTGAAACCGACGGAGTTGACCGCCGCCACCGTCCAGTGCGGCAGGGTGGTGTCCACGGTTTCCCTGGCCACGGCATCAAGCTGTGCGGAATCAATGTCGGTGGTGGCCAGCGTGTAGGCCGAGGCAATCAGCACGAAGGCCAGGATGAAAGGGGTGATGGCACCGATCACGGCAGTGACCTTGTCCACGTCCAGCATCCCGGCGGCCAGGACCAGAACCACCATGAGGATCGCACCCACCCAGAGGGGAAGCCCCCACTGCTGCTGCATATTTGAACCAGCCCCCGCGAACATGACGAAGCCCACCGAGAAGAGGGTGAGGATCACGCCGAAGTCGAGGACGCGGGAGAAGATCGGGTAGGAGACCCGTTTGAACACCTCACCATGCTCCCCCGCGCGGTAATAGCTGCCCAACTGCAGGATGATCACGGCCAGGAACATCATGATGGCACCAGAGAGAACCGCTCCCCAGATCCCCTTGATGCCGAAAGCCACGAAGTACTGGAGCATTTCCTGGCCGGAGGCGAAACCGGCGCCGACGACGACACCGATGAACGCCATGGCGATCTTGAGTACCTGCATCACATTTCCCATGGGACCTCTTCTCAGATCTTTTTCTGCGGCCAGGGTGGCCAGTTTTCAGGATTCATGAAGACCCATAAAAGAAGATAGCTGTAACCCATGTCACAACATCAGGTATTTATGACTTATTTTAAAAAAGATCCGCCAGCCACCTCCCAGACCCCCTTGCGAATCCACTAGTTGACACGACACCAACTTAATTACTATGTTAATTGACATGTCAAACATCAAAGAGATTGCGCTACTGCTTTCCCGTGTCCTGCTCGGTGTCATCCTGATCGCCCACGGCTGGGACAAGTTCCAGATCACCGGCCTGGAAGGCATCTCCGGCTACTTCGACTCCATCGGCATCCCGGCCGCCAGTGTCGCCGCCCCCGTCGTCGCCCTCATCGAGATCATCGGTGGCGCCCTCCTGATCCTCGGCCTCTTCACCCCTATCGTCGGGATTGTGATCACCTTGGTCATGGCCGGTGCCGCCATCTTCGCCCACCTGCCCTACGGCATCTTCGTCGGCAACGGCGGCTGGGAACTGGTCGGCGCCATCTCCGCCGGCACCATCGCCCTGGCCGCCCTGGGTGCCGGCCGCTACAGCATGGACACCCTCATCAGTGCCCGACGCAGCTCCACCCAGCAGGAAGCAACCTTCGCCTAATCCCCCCCCCCAGCACCCCTGGGATGCCCTGAAATCCAGTCCCCCGGGAACCTCTCTCAACCCCGCGTGGTGCCGACCATTCCCCAGGTCGGCACCCCGCTCCGCTATTTCCACCCCGGAAATACCCCGGGCCGGGATTAGACTCAGGGACATGGCTGCCCGCATCCTTGAACCCCTCCCGGTCGACCCCGCCAACCCCACCGCCATTCTCACTGACCTGGAGGAGGCGATCGCCGGGCAACGCTGCCTCCTGCCGGTCCCCCTGCATGACCGCTCCCGCACCCAGCTGCTGCGCGACACCCAGCACGTGGGCCGCCCCATCGACGGCTCCATCGCCCTGGTGATGGCCACCTCAGGATCCACCGGCACCCCCAAGGGAGCCCAGCTCACCGCCCGCAACCTGGTCAGCTCAGCGGATGCCACCCACCACTACCTCGGCGGGGAGGGACAGTGGCTGCTGCCCATGCCCGCCCACCACATCGCCGGCATCCAGGTGCTCATCCGTTCCCTGATCGCCGGGGTCGAACCCCTGGCTCTGGACCTCAGCAATGGTTTCCAGATCCCCGCCTTCCTCGCCGCCACCCGCGAACTGGCCGAGACCGGGGACCGCCTCTACACCTCACTGGCCCCGATGCAGCTCGCCAAAGCCATGGACACCCTCGAAGGCATTGAGGCCCTGAGGCTTTTCGACGCCCTCCTGATCGGCGGTGCCGCCCTGAACCCCCAGACCCGGCGCGCCGCCGAGGAACTGGGCATCAAGATCGTGACCACCTACGGCTCCTCCGAGACCGCCGGGGGTTGTGTCTATGACGGCCATCCCCTTCCCGGTGCCCGGATGAAGGTGCGCAATGGGCGGATCCACCTGGGTGGGCCGATGATCGCCCAGGGTTATCGCAATCTTCCCGATCATGAGGCCTTCGCTGAACCCGGCTGGTTCGCCACCTCTGATACGGGGGAACTGCAGGAGGGGGTGCTCAAGGTGCAGGGGCGGCTGGATTCGGTGATCGATTCCGGGGGTCTCAAGCTCCACCCGGAGGTGCTGGAGCAGGCCCTCCTGGGGGTTCCGGGGGTCACCGGGGCCTGTGTGGTCGGGATCCCCCATCCTCGGCTGGGGCAAGCCATCGTCGCCGCCTATTCGGGTGGTGCCACCCCGGAGCAGGTGATCGAGGGGTTGGATGAGCTGCCGCGCTGGCAGCTGCCGAAGGAGCTGCGTCATCTGGATGAGCTGCCCTTGATCGGGCCGGGCAAGGTGGATCGCCGGGGCGTCGAGAAGCTCTTCTAGTCCTCCCGGTCATGCGCGCCCAGCAGGAGGTCCATGTCCTCCTGGGTGTAGACCCGCCTGATCTGCTCATCATTGCCACCCATGAGGGTGTTGCCAACCACCAGGGCCCCCACCTGGGTGGTGGGCACCACCGCAAAGTGGCGGGGTTGGGCGTAGACCTGCCGGATGGGGTGTCCGGACCGTAGCGCGCAGGCATGCAGCCAGACATCATCGGCCCGGGGGGAGAGCCCGGTGAACACATCCCCCTGCGCCACCACATAGTCGATGAAGCTCGCCGGGTACATCACCCCGGAGACCCCGGTGGCGAAATGCAGCACCGATGCCGCGCAGGTGTCCGCGGCGGTCCATTTCGTGTAGGGCAGCATCTTACCCTCCCGCAGTTCAATGCGGTGGGCCCGGTAGGCGATCACCGCGTCCAGGCGCAGATCCCCGATGAACAACAGACGCTGCAGGAACCATTCCGGGTAGATCATGTCATCATCGACGGTGACCACCCTGGTCCCGCTGCCGGCCACCTCACGAAACTGACCCCAGTACTTGGTGTGTGGGCCATAATCCCCATCGGAACAGCGCACCTGAAGGCCACGTGTGACCAGGCGGCGCAGTGTCACCGGCCACTCAGCCTCATAATCGGCCCGATCCAGCCAGAGCACCACCGGGGCCTTTTCATGACCCCGGAAGATGGATTCCAGGGTGTAGTGCACCCGGTTGATCCGGTTGCCGTGGGAGGTCAGGGAGATGATGACCTCACCCTCCCGCGGCACCCGGGAACGGCTGAGACGGTTCGCCAGGGCCAGGGGGATCATCCGGAGCAGGGTCAGGAAGAAACTCGCGAACTGTCCCACGGCATAACCGATCCACACGTTGTTCTTTCCCACCTGATCTTCTCGACATCGATTCGCTTGTCTGCACCGTCCCTACTTGAGGAGGCGGCCATAACTCCCCCGACCCTATAACCCCGATCCGCAGGGGGACACTTCGGCGCGGAAAGTTGCCGGATCTTCGCCTTTGGGACGTGATAATCACATCATCCCTTTGGATTGTTCTCAGTGGATTCCGGGTTGACCTGGGGCCACCACCATCAGGGGGTACCCACCCTCGACTCCCCCTCCCCAGCCACCGTGGGGAAGAATAGGGATTATGTCTGAGCCCCTCACCACCACCCCGCAGCCCCGAGCCACCCTCCGGGACTGGCTCACCGGAGCCCGCCCACAGACCTGGGCCAACGCCTTCTCCCCTGTCCTGGTCGGTTCCGGTGTCGCTGCCTTCCATGACGGATTCAGCTGGTGGCGTGCCCTGCTGGCCCTGGTGGTCGCCTGGGCGCTGATCGTCGGCGTGAACTACGCCAACGACTACTCCGATGGTATCCGCGGCACCGATGAGGACCGCACCGGGCCGCTGCGGCTGACCGGTTCCGGTCTGGCCCGGCCCGGGCAGGTCAAGGCCGCCGCCTTCCTCTCCTTCGGTCTCGCCGGTATCGCCGGCATCGCACTCAGTCTGGCGAGCGCCTGGTGGTTCATCATCATCGGTGCCATCTGCATCCTCGGTGCCTGGTTCTACACCGGTGGCAAAAACCCCTATGGCTACCGCGGCCTGGGAGAGGTGGCGGTGTTCATCTTCTTCGGTCTGGTCGCCGTCATGGGCACCGAGTTCACCCAGCGGGGTGCGGTCAGCTGGCAGGGACTGGTCGCCGCCATCGCCATCGGCTCCATCTCCGCCTCGGTGAACCTGGCCAACAATATCCGCGACATCCCCTCCGATGAGGAGGCCGGCAAGATCACCCTGGCGGTACGTCTGGGTGACCGCAACTCCCGGATCCTCTACCGGGTGCTGCTCTGCATGCCCTTCCTGGCTTCCGTGGTCCTGGCCTTCGCCACCATCCCGGCACTGATCGGCCTGATCCTCTTCCCGCTGGCCATCAAGGGTGCCTCCCCCATCGTGCGCCTCAAGACCGGCAAGGACCTGATCCCGGTGATCGGGGCCACCGGAAAGACCATGCTGGCCTGGTCTGTCCTGACCACCGTCGCCCTGGTCCTCGGGCTCTAGGGAGGCGGGACCATGCTCGGCATCATCACCGGATTCGCCATCATCCTGTCGATCATCTTCATCGGCTTCCTGCTCTCTGCAAAGGGCATCATCCAGGGGGAGAAACAGCGGCTGGTGCTCAACCGGGTGGCCTTCTACGCCGCCACCCCCGCCCTGCTCTTCAACGTGGTGGCCACCTCCGACCCGGCCGAGCTCTTCTCCCCGGTGATCGGGGTGATCTTCCTGGCCACCGCCCTGACCGCCCTGCTCTTCTGCGTCATCTCCGTGATCTTCTTCAAACGCGATATCCCCACCACCGCGATGGGGGCCTCAGCCGCCGCCTACGTCAACTCCAACAATATCGGCCTGCCCGTCAGCATCTACGTCCTGGGCACCGGCGCTTATGTTGCCCCCGTCCTGGTGCTCCAACTGGTGGTCTTCACCCCGCTGATGCTCGCCGCCCTCTCCGTCAGCGGTGGTGCCAGTGGACTCAGTGATGACGGCAAGCGACACAGCTCCCGCCGCAAGATTCTGCACGTGATCAAGAACTCCCTCTTCAGCCCCATCGTGCTCGGCTCCGTCGCCGGCCTGGTGGTCTGCCTGATGCAGTGGGAGGTCCCCGCACCGGTGATGGCCCCCTTCGAGATCCTCGGCGGTGCCTCCATCCCCATGATCCTGCTCAGCTTCGGCGCCTCCCTCACCACCACCAGGGTGCTCAACTCCACCGCGGACCGCGCCTCGGTCCTGACCGCCACCACCATCAAACTGGTGGGCATGCCCCTGATCGCCCTGGGGCTGGGACTGGCTCTGCGGCTGGACACCGACGCCCTCTACGCCGCCGTCATCCTGGCGGCACTGCCCACCGCGCAGAATGTCTACAACTACGCCGCCACCTACCGCAAGGGGGAGGTCGTCGCCCGGGACTCGGTATTCCTCACCACCTTCGCCGCCCTCCCGGCGATGCTGGTGATCGCACTGCTCTTCGGACGCTAAAAACCCCGCCGCACCACCAGCTGGCGGGGACGGGGGTTTCAGATATCAGGGCGTGTCAGATACCAGGGGTGTGGCCGAGGGGGAAAGCCGAAAAGCGACTCAGCGCTCCGCAAGCTCTTGGGCGACCCAGGCCTTATGGGCCTTACGCTGGGCACTTAGCTCCGCAACCGTTTCCGTGGCCTCGGTGCGCAGCCCCGCGAAGAGCAACATGGACAGCGGGAAAGCCACGATCAACGCCAGCAGCGCCGACATCACCAGCGGCACCGGGGCGCCGATCAGAATCGCCGCGCCATGGATGACCACCGTGAGAAGCAGGAAGAGACCCAGCCGGGCCAGACCATATTTCAGCAGGGCCCGGTTACGCTTCTTCTTCAGCGCCGGATCCTGCTGCGGGGCCTCATTCAGCTGCTGGGGGGCGGAGTTTTCGGCTGGGGTGGCTACGGACTCCGGCACACTGTTCTGATCGGGGAAATCTGGGGTGCTCACCCCTCCGACCCTACTTCAGAAGCAGCCAAACCCGTACTCTGGATAGATAAGAAGGAGGAGACATGGGACGAGTACTACTGCTGATCCTGATCATTGTGGCCGTGGTGCTGCTCTGGAAGGCCTTCGGCCCCAAAAGCTGGAAGAAGAACCAGCTCAAGGGCCAGGCACCGCCCCGCGAGATCAAGGGTCCTGATGATGACGAGGAATTCCTCTGGAGCCTCGAGAAGGACCGCTTCAAGCAGCGCCGTGCCCGAGAGGAAGCGGCCCGCGAAGAAGCCGAGCGAATGAAACGTGCCCAGGAGCGCTATCAGGCCCCACCTGGTGCCGCCCCGGGCGGTTCAGTGCGAGGAGCTGCGGAAGGCACTCTGGGGCCGCAGGGCTCCACTGAGGGGCCACCCTCAGCCGGCGGCGGTGGCGGTGGCAGCACCCCTGCCGACGGCACCCCGGAAGGGCCAGAAGAACCAGAAGGTGGGCAGCGCAAGAAATAACCGGACCTGACCCACCAACCAGGGCAACCTGAAAATCAGGGTGGGCCACATGGTTTCACAACCTAGCGTGCCGGCCGTTCCCGCCGGAGGGTGTCCAAGAGATAATCCCCGTAACCGGAAGCCTTCAGCGCCGCCGCGCGGGCACAGAGCTGTTCATCATTGATATAGCCCATCCGCCAGGCCACCTCCTCCGGGGAGCCGATCTTCAACCCCTGACGCTGCTCAATGGTGCGGACGAAATCAGCCGCCGCCATGAGCAGGTCCACGGTCCCGGTATCCAGCCAGGCAGTACCACGTGGCAGCACCTCCACCTGCAGTTTCCCGCGGCGCAGGTATTCATTGTTGATGTCGGTGATCTCCAGCTCACCCCGGGCGGAGGGGGTGAGGGAACGGGCGATGTCAATGACCTCATTGTCATAGAAATACAGACCCGGCACCGCATAATTGGAACTGGGTTCCGCCGGTTTCTCCGCCAGGGAGAGAGCCTGCCCCTGCTCATCGAAGTCCACCACCCCATAAGCCTCCGGATTGGACACCCAGTAGGCGAAGATGGCCCCACCCTCAGGTTCGGTGTAGCGCCGCAGCTGAGTTCCCAGGCCCGCGCCATAGAAAATATTGTCACCGAGCACCAGCGCCACGGAGTCCTCACCGATATGCTCGGCGCCGAGAATGAATGCCTCCGCCAGGCCCCGGGGAGCATCCTGTTCCACATAGCTCAAGGCGATGCCGAACTGGGAGCCATCACCCAGCAGTCTTTCGAATTGGCCCCGATCCTCAGGGGTGGTGATGACCAGGATATCGGTGATACCGGCCAGCATCAGCGTGGACAACGGATAGTAGATCATCGGTTTGTCATAGACTGGGACCAGCTGTTTGGAGATGCCGTAGGTGATCGGGCGGAGACGGGATCCGGTGCCACCGGCCAGGATGATCCCCTTCACTCCCCCGCTCCTTCATTGGCGATGACCCAACCATCCCGCAGCAAATTCTCAAAGGCACGACACTCATCAAACTCCGGCAGTAACGCCTTCTGCAGGGAAGGGGCCTTCTGATCCTTCTCGGAGAGGAGATAGTCCATGTCCGGCCAGTCGATACCCAGCTCCGCATCAAAAGGATCAATGGCGTGCTCCACCCCGGGCAGATACTCGGAGCTGGTCAGGTAGGCCACAGTTGAGTCCTCCAGAGCGAGAAAACCGTGGGCGAAACCCACCGGAATATACAACCCCTCCCGGTTCTCCGCGCTCAGCTCCACCGCGATATGCCGCCCGAAGGTCTCCGAACCGCGGCGCACATCCACCGCCACATCCAGAATCCGGCCAGCCACACAGGAGATGAACTTCGCCTGCCCCGGCGGCACCTCCGCATAGTGCAGGCCCCGCAACACCCCCGCCGTTGAGGTGGAGAGATTGGCCTGCTGCAGATCGAAGGGATAACCGGTGGCTTCCTCGAAGGCCGAGGCCTTGAACCATTCATTGAAGACACCCCGGGAATCCGGGTGAATCTTCGGGCGGGAATGCAGGACACCGGGCAGTTGCTCTATTTCATGCAGCATGCCCCCGATCCTACTTGGGCAGCTGTACTTCGCGGCGTCGATAAGCACTTTCTGTGGCCTCGCGGGCCCTTTCCCACCACCCGGGGTTCCCCCGGTACCATTCCACGGTCTCACGCAACCCGGCGCGGAAGTCGCGGTGCCGCGGCTCCCAACCCAGGGCCAGGGTGGAGCTCGCATCGATCGCGTATCGACGATCGTGTCCGGGGCGGTCCGTGACATGGAGGAAGGCCCCCGGCTCCCGGCCGAAAACACGGTTCAGTTCGGCCACCACCGCCAGGTTGTCGTGCTCCCCATCCGCGCCGATCAGATAGGTCTGACCGATCTCACCCTTCTCGATGATGGTCCACACCGCATCATTGTGATCATCCACGTGGATCCAGTCCCGCACATTCTCACCCGTGCCGTAGACCCGGGGTTCCTCACCGGCCAGGAGATTAAGGATCTGGCGGGGAATGAACTTCTCGGGATGCTGGCGTGGGCCGTAGTTATTGGAGCAGTTGGAGATGGTGGCCCGGAGCCCATGGGACCGGACGAAGGCGCGGACGAAATGATCACTGGCCGCCTTGGACGCCGAATAGGGCGAGCTGGGGTTGTAGGGGGTGTCCGGGGTGAAGCGCGCCGGGTCATCCAGGGCCAGATCGCCGAAGACCTCATCGGTGGAGATGTGGTGGAAGCGCACATCATGCCTGGTGGCCGCGTTGATCAGCACCACGGTGCCCTCCACATTGCTGCGGGTGAAGGCCAGGGGGTTGTGCAGGGAGTTGTCATTGTGGCTCTCTGCGGCGAAGTGGACCACCAGATCCGCCTCAGCCATCAGCTCATCCACCAGTTCCACATCACAGACATCCCCCTCCACCAGGCGGCAACGTTGCGGGTCCAGTCCGGCCAGGTTCTCCGGGTTAGCGGCATAGGTCATGGCGTCGAGCACCACGACCTGGGTGTCGGGGCGGGTGCTCAGGGTGCGGTGGACGAAGTTGGAGCCGATGAAACCGGCACCCCCGGTGACCAGGATGCGCACTCAGGCCAGCTCCCCCGGGGCCTGATCTTCCTTCGGCCCATCCGTGTTCTCGATGAGCTTCAGCTCCATGTCGAGGGCGGCGGCCACCGAGACGATCTTCTCCCAGCGCACCCCGGCACCCCCATGTTCAATGGTGTGCAGGGTGGAGCGGGAGACACCTGCCTGATCGGCCAGATCCTGCTGCAGCCGACCCAGGTTGCGGCGACGCTCCGCCAATTGCTCACCCAGGGCGAGCAGTTCGGGGACATCACCTGCGGGCTTGCCGGTTTTGCGGCGGGGACCAGACATTTAACACTCCATCATCCATCTACTTGAATCATCTGTCAGATTACGCGGTTCCCACCCCTGGCGTGGAAACCCGCAGCAGCCGAGAGTCTTCCCCCTTGAGCCCCCGCCTGAAAGATACTGTCCCCGGTCAGGGGGCGCGCAGACCGGGGAGGGGAAGGTGTCTGGGTGGGGGCGGTTGAGACTGGGGTGGTCAGGGATCAGTAGCCGTAGTCTGCCTCAGTGAAGAAGACGATGTAGATGAACTCGCCGTCATTGCTGGCGGCCAAACCCATCGGGCCGGTGTACTCCGGATCAAGGATGCTCATCAGATCCCCGGCCGCCCAGTAGTCGGCCTGTTCCCCGGTGTACCGGATGATCTGGATGCCATTGCCCCAGTCGTCATATCCCTCGGTGATGTAAAGATCCGAAGGGTCACGGTAGTAGGACCAGGTCTCCTCCAGGGAGAGTTCCGCGTAGTCCCGGGCGAAGCGATCCAGGTCGGCGCGACGGATGATATTTCTTGCCCTGATCCAGTCCTCATAGGCCGCGATCAGATTGGCCTGGGAGCGGTCCAGCTCGGTGGGGGCTGCTACCGAGCTGCTGCCGAAGAGCGCTGAGCTGAGATCACTGGTCTGGGCGGTGGCGGTGGTGGTGCCGGAGAGGGCAAGTGCGGCGAGGGCTAGGAGGGAAATGGAGAACTTCCTTATGTGTTTCATGTCACATATCCTAGTTCTAATGAAAATTTTTCCCAGCTCAAGAGAACAGGTATGACCAGAGGGGGCGACCCCCCTTTACCCCCATATCCACCTAAGAGTCCGAGGATGCCCCCTGGGGGGGAAACGACGGTCCAGTGGCGCTGCGACCAGGACCGTCGACAGCGCCTGCACCCCCCAGGCTCTACCCCTGGAGGGTTATGACCAGCGGCAAGGATCAGACCCGGGCCAGGTCCGGATAATTCTCGCTGTAATCAAAGACCAGGGAAGCGTAGATATAGTCGCCGATGCGTTCCATCGCGAAACCGGTGGGAACCCCGTCCTCGGCGGGGATCTCATCCACCAGCCCCCGCTGCGCCCACTCCTCGGCCTCCTCCAGATCGAAGCGGGCGATCTGTACGAAGGCGCCGCCCGGATCGCCGATGACGGCGATCTCGATACCGACGACATCCTCCTGATAGTTCCATTCCGCTTCAGGTGCGCCAGCCACGTATTCCGCGGCGATCGCATCCAGGTCAGCGCGGCGGGGGATCTCATTGAATGCGATCCACTCCTCATGGGCCGCGCGCAGACGCTCCTCCACCGGGACCTCCTCGGACACCTCCCCCGGTGTCAGGGTGATGGCGGGGCCACCATCCTGGGGAGCTGAAACAACCTGCTGTACCCCCGGGGTTCCGGCGGGCTGGTCATCTGCCAGGGTGCGGGCGGAAGCGACCGAGGCGCCGGAGACCACCAGCGCGAGCATGGTCACCACGGAAAGGGAGGCTCTCGTATTGTGTCGCATGCCACAAGGGTATGTAGCACGGATCACTTATTCCTAATACTTGGGGACAGGTGTGACCAGTCAGGGACATCCGGGGGTGATTTTGAGCTAAACGGACATTATTGTCAGGTGGCCTGACTTCTTTTTCACAAGCCTCAGGCAACCCAGCACAAGGGGGCCCTCCCCAAAGGTGGAGGGCCCAAAAACACTTCACAGAAAATACTGCGGTGCTCGCCCAGGTGTGGAATCTGGACTGCTCACACCTCAGGGGCCTAGTTCAGGCCAGCGTAGGAGTGCAGGCCGGCGACCACGATATTGATGAAGAAGAGATTGAAGATCATCGCCGCCAACGCCAGGACGTTGATCCAGGCGGCCTTGGAGTCACGCCAGCCGGCCGTGGCCCGGGCGTGCAGGTAAGCGGCGTAGAGGATCCAGGTGACGAAGGACATGGTCTCCTTCGGGTCCCAGCCCCAGAAGCGACCCCAGGCAGCTTCCGCCCAGATGGCGCCGAGCACCACGCCCAGGCCGAAGACCGGCAGGGCGATGATGGCGGTCTTGTAGGCCACGCCATCTAGGACCTTGGCGGAGGGCAGCGGGCGGACCACAGCGCCGAAGAAACCGTGCTCCTTACCCTTGGGCTGCCACATGCGCAGCAGGTACAGCAGGGAGGCGATTCCGGAGACCATGCCGATGGCACCACCGATGGAGACGGTGGAGACGTGGATGGGGAACCAGTAGGACTGCAGTGCCGGAACAACCGGGGCAGCTTCGGCATAGAGCTTGCCGCCACCGTAGAACAGCAGTGCCAGCATGGGGGTCAGCACCCAGGGCCACATCCCGCGCCACTCTCGACGCTGGAAGACGATGGCGGAGGCGATCATCGTGAAACCGGTGATGATCAGCACATACTCATAGAGGTTGCCGAAGGGGAAACGTTCGGTGGCCAAGCCGCGCAGCACGATGCTGACCACATGGACGATGATGCCCAGCCAGACCAGCGACTGGACCATGCCCGCCAACTTATCGGACTTGAGCTCGCGAAGGTTCAGTTCCTCCTCGCTCGGCAGTTCCCGGGCGATACCCGCCTTATCCTTCGGATCCCCACCATCCACCGAGTCGCTACCGCCGGTGGCTGCGCCCTCAACACCTGCGCCGACACTGATCAGTTCCTTCTCGGCCAGACGTTCGCGCTCCCGGCGGGCATCAAGGATCCCGGAGAGCTTGATGTACTGGAAGATCGAGATCACCAGCGCCAGGAGATAGATGAAGAAGGTGGTGATGAAGGCTGTGTCAGAAAACGACGCGAGGGTCTGGTTGACAGGCATGGCAGGTGGACACCCTATCCAATTTCAATGTGTGAGAAGTTCCGGCCCGATAATGGGCACCATTGAAGGACAATACCCCCGAAGCGGTGGGAAACTCAATGTGGGAGAGCCTCATCATCATTCGAAAGATTGATAGGTTTTCATCCTAAAGCTTGATGGCGGGCAGGGAAAGGCGCCGTGGGAGGATCTTCCTCCCACGGCGCCTTCACCCTCTCCCCGTTGGGGCAGCTGGAAAGAAAACCGCCCCCCTGGTGGTTTCAGCCCCTGAAGCTAGCGGCTGCCCCCGGAGGCACCGCTCCCGGCGTCCTCCTCCTCATCGAGGTCATCCGGATCCGGCAGGCCGAGCAGCTTGCGGTGGACCACCTCATATTCCTCACCCCAGCCCGCCCGGTCGGTGCGCGCCAGGCCGGCGGTCTCGATATGGGTGCCACCGTCCGCCGCAGGGCGCAACCGCACCCAGATGCGGCGACGCTTGATGATCAGGGAGCCGACCAGGCCCACCAGCATCGCCACCGCAGAGACCAGCACCCAGACCTGGGTGGGGTCATGGCTGATCTGGTAGTTGGCGAACTCATAGGCACCATTGAAGGTGACCTTGGTGCCGTCATCCAGGGTGACGGAGTCACCCTCCATGAGGTTGACACGTTCGATCTTCTGCAGCTGGCCGCTGTGGATCATGGCGCTGTCCAGGCTGAAGATCGACTGGGCCCGCCCTGTGTCCAGGCCATTGTCACCCCGGTAAATGTCGATCGCCACCGCCGGATCCCGCATCGCCGGGTAGGAGGACTGCAGCAGTTCCCCGTTCTCACCGGACCATTCCGCGGTCGGGGCAAACAGCCCCTGGATGGCCAGCTGGTTCTGACGACGCTCGAAGAGGTCGGGGTACATACCGGCCGGCGGGTCGAAGCGCAGCGCACCCGAGGAGAGGAAGTAGGTCAGGTCATCGGGGCGGAACTGCACATTCTGGGTGCGGGTTTCGCCATTGGGCCATTCCACGGTGAAGCTCGGGGCATAACCGTGACCCTGCAGGTAGACGCGGTCCCCATCCACCCGCAGCGGGCTGTTGACCCGCAGCTGGTAGTCCTCCCAGGTCTCCGGATCGCTGAGGATGTCCTCCCCGGCGGCATAGGAGATATTCGAGGTGAACATCTCGGCCTGACCATTGGGCAGGTAATCAGCGGTGAAGTCATGGGCCACGAAGCAGAAGGGGGTCAGGCCCGTGCCGTCGAAGGGGGGTCCGGCCCGGAAGGAGTCGAAGTTGGCGGTGGAGGTATTGCAGAACTCACCGCTGTGGCCCTCCTCCTGGGCGCCGGTGACCACAATGACCATGCCCTCGTAGTAGAGCATGCGGCCCAGGGCCACGGTGATCAGCATGCCCACCAGCGCGATGTGGAATACCAGGTTGAAGAACTCCCGGGCGTAACCCTTCTCCGCGGCGAAGGAGAATGCCCCGGCACGGTCCTGCTCCGCCGGGGTCTCGGAGAGATGCCAGCCCTTAAGCAGGCCGCGGACCTCGGTCGAGACTTCGGCCATGGGCTTATCGACGACCCCCTCACCGTGGTGCGGCAGCCGGGAGAGCACCTTCGGTGCCCGCACCGGTGGAGTCTTCATCGCCTTGTAGTGATCCCAGGTACGCGGCAGGATGCAGCCGATCAGGGAGAGCATCAGCAGCACGAAGATGGCGAGGAACCAGGTGGAGCTGAAGACATCGAAGAGCTGAAGACGGTCGTAGAACTCGGCGACCCGGCCGTTGTTCTCGATGTATTCGATGACATTCGTCTCGTTGAGGTTGCGCTGCGGCAGCAGTGCACCCGGGATTGCGGCGAGTGCCAGCAGGAAGAGCAGCGCCAGCGCGGTGCGCATGCTGGTCAGCCAGTTCCAGGCTCTCCTGAGGTATTTGATGACGGTCCGCATCTTGGTCGGCCCTACTCCTTGCACGGTGGGATTGAGCCCTCATCCCGGGGGTTCCGGGTTCGGTGGGCCCTTCTGAGCTGTTCTGGAAGTTTCTCTGCAGCAGGTGGTGCTAGATCAAGGTGGCCCCATACTCCACGGTCCACTGCCGGACCCAGTTGATGAAGTAGGCCCAGGCCCCGGAGGCCAGCATGATGCCGACGGCGATCATCAACCAACCGCCGATCTGCTGGATGCGGCGGGAGTGGCGGCGCAGGAAGTCCACGCCCTTCATCGCCTTGGTGGAACCAAAGGCGAGGAGGATGAAGGGCAGTCCCAGGCCGAGGCAATAACCGATGATCAGGATCATGCCACGAACCGCGGTCATGCCTTCGGTGCCCGCGGAGACCGAGATGATGGCCGCCAGGGTGGGCCCCAGGCAGGGGGTCCAGCCGAGAGCGAAGACCCCGCCCAGGAGTGGGGCGCCCAGCCAGGTGGTCCAGCGTCGGGGCTGCAGGCGGGTGTCGCGCTGCAGGCCGGGCACCATCCCCAGGAACACCAGTCCCATGAGGATGGTGATCACCCCACCTACGCGCATCAGTATCTCGGAGTTCAGGGTCAACATGCTGATTGCCCCGAAGACGGTGACGGTGGCCAGGAGAAAGACCACGGTGAAGCCGAGGATGAAGAGCCCGGCGGCAAGCGTGACCGCCCAGTTGCGTTTCCGGGCCACGCTGGGCCCGTACTCGCCTTCGTAGTTCATCTCCCCACCGACGATGCCGGTGAGGTAGCTCATGTAACCCGGGACCAGCGGAATGACGCAGGGGCTGGCGAAGGAGACCAGCCCGGCAGCCGCGGCGGCCAGAACCCCCAGCAGCAGGGGTCCGGAGACGGCCATGTCGGCGAACTGCGCGCCGATGCCGGCCTGCGCCATCACCTGGAGGGAGGTCATGCCTCCTCCGTCAGGGGCAGGGCCACGTCGAGGATGTCCTCATAGGTGATCTCCCGCAGGAAGACTGCTGCCGGGCGGTGCTGTTTGTCCAGGACAATGGTGGTGGGGATCACCGAGGTGGGGACACCACCCAGTGCCACCGCACTGCGGAACGGTGGGTCGTAGAGGGAGGGGAAGGTCAGTCCGTTGTCACTGACGAAATCCTGGGCGATGGTGCGGTTGTAGTCCCGGACGTTGATGCCGAGGATGGTGCCACCAGCTTCCTGGAGTTCCTCGTGGGCGACCTGGAGGTCATCGGATTCGCTGCGGCAGGGGGCGCACCACTGCCCCCAGGCGTTGAGCACCACAACCTGGCCGGCGTAGTCATCGAGGTTGATCTCCACACCCTCCTCCATGAGGGATTCCCCGGAGAAGTTGGGCAGTGGTTTGCGCTCTCCCTCTTCGTAGAAGATCTCGGTGTTACCGCCCGGGGAGTGGAACTCGAAGGTGCCGCCGGAGGCGACGGCGTTCTGGGTGGCGGTGTCCTCGACGCTGCAGGCCCCCAGGGCGAGAGCGCTGAGCAGCAGGGTCGCCACCATGGCGGCCGCCTTGGAAGGGAACATAGTCACGGGTGGATCAGATCTCCTGTGCAGGTTCGGTGTAGACGACATCGATGAGGTTCCTGCCCTCAAAGACCAGGGAGGTCACCGAAGCCAGGTCGCACTGCCGGGCGGCGGGATTGTGAGCCAGGGACTGGCCGCGCACGGTGCGCTGCACACAGACGATGGGCAGCTGGTGGCTGATCAGGATGGCTTCATGCCCCTCGGCCCGGGACCGCACCTCCTCAATGGTCTCCATCATGCGTTCCGCGATGTCGACGTAGTACTCACCCCAGCTGGGCAGGGTGGGGTTGATCATCAGCGGCCACCGCAGGGGGTTCCACAGCTGGCTGCGCCAACCCTTGACGTGGAGTCCCTCATACCGGTTGCCGGCCTCCAGCAGACCCTGCTCGGTGTTGATGTCGAGGCCGGTGACCTCACTGAAGGGTTGGGCGGTCTCCTGGGCGCGTTCCAGGGGGGAGGCCGCCAGGTAGGTCACGTCATGGCCGCTGAAGGCCTTGGCGGTGCGGGCTGCCTGGCTGCGGCCACGGGCGGAGAGGTGGTAGCCGGGGATCCGTCCGTAGAGGATCCTCGTCGGGTTGTGGACCTCGCCGTGGCGGACCAGATGCACAATCGTGGTGCTCATCTTCGCGTTTTCATCCATTCGCTACTGATTTTTGGGGGCGCTGGCTGCTGCGGCTGCCTTCGCGGCCGGCACCAGCGCCTGCTCGATCTTCTGGAAATCATCCTCGTTCAGGGCTGTGGACACAAACCAGGTCTCGAAGACACTCGGCGGGGCGAAGACACCGTGATCGAGCAGAGCGTGGAAGAAGGCGGGGAAACGGAAGGTCTCGGCGGCCTTCATGTCGGCGAAGTTGTGGCCCTCCCCCTCGGCGAAACGGATGGAGAACATGTTCGCGGCCCGCTGCATGTGGTGGGCCACGCCCTCCCTGCTCAGGGCCTCGGAGATCAAGGCGCTGAGGCGGTCGGCGTTGGAGTTGAGGACCTCATAGGAGGCTTCATCGGCCAGTTTCAGGGAGGCCAGACCAGCGGCGACGGCCACCGGGTTACCGGAGAGGGTGCCGGCCTGGTAGACAGGCCCTTCCGGTGCCAGGTGCGCCATGATGTCGGCCCGACCACCGAAGGCGGCGGCGGGCAGACCACCGGAGACGACCTTGCCGAAGGTGCTGAGGTCACCGGCGACCCCGTCCACGCCGTACCAGCCCTTGTAGGAGGTGCGGAAACCGGTCATGACCTCATCCAGGATGAGTAGGGCACCATCAGCGTGGGCGATCTCCTTCAGGGCGGCGTTGAAGCCTTCGACCGGGGCGACGGTGCCCATATTTCCGGCGGCGGCCTCGGTGATGATGGCGGCGATCTCACCAGGGTGCTCGGCGAAGGCGGCACGCACGGCGGCCAGGTCGTTATAGGGGACGACGATGGTGTCGGCGGCGGAGGCACCGGTGACACCCGGGGAATCCGGCAGGGCGAAGGTGGCGACCCCGGAACCGGCGGCGGCCAGCAGGGCGTCGACATGGCCGTGGTAGCAGCCCTCAAACTTCAGGATCTTGGGGCGACCGGTGAAACCGCGGGCCAGGCGGACCGCGGACATGGTGGCCTCGGTGCCCGAGTTGACCAGGCGAACCTGCTCCGCGGAGGTGCGGTCAATGATGGCCTGGGCCAGTTCCACCTCTCCGGTGGAGGGGGTGCCGAAGGAGAGTCCGGAGGTGGCGGCACGCTGTACCGCCTCGACGATCTCGGGGCGGGCGTTGCCGCTGATCATCGGCCCCCAGGAACAAACCAGGTCGACGTATTCATTGCCGTCGACATCCACCAGGGTGGAGCCGTGGGCGGAGGAGATGAAACGGGCCTGCCCCCCCACGGATCCGAAGGCCCGGACCGGGGAGTTCACTCCACCGGGGGTCACTTCGCGGGCACGGGCGAACCATTCCGCCGAACGGGAAACATTGGCGGAGGTCAGATCAGCAGCAGTCATGCGGACCATTGTACGGGGTCAACCGGGGGTATACTCCACCGCGTCTCCCGGGAAGCACCCGAATGTGTGTTAAGCCACTAACCTGGGTCGATCAGCCCACGAGACGGGCCGCGGCGGCACGCGCATCGGCGACCACCGCGGGTACCCCCACTCCCCCGGCCCAGGCGCCGGAAAGCTCGATACCGGAGACCTGCTCGAGTCCCGCGCGGGCGGCGACGACAGTGGCGAGGTGGGTCTCGTCATAGCGGGGCAGACCGCCGAACCAACGCTGAGTGTAGATCTCCCCCAGGCCGGCGGCACGGCCATCAAAACCGGTGATCTTCTGCAGATCATCCAGGGCGTGGTCGACCAGGTCATCCTCCTCCGCCCGGACCAGGGTTTCATCCCCGAAACGGCCGAAACTGGCGCGGATCAGGGCCCCACCGCGTTCCGCCAGGTGCGGCCATTTGTGGGAGGAGAAGGTGAAGGCCTTGGCGTGCACCCCGGGTTCATCCGCGGCGACCAGCACCCCGGAGTTCTGCGGCAGACCGGTGGCGGTGTCGAAACGCATGCCCACCACCACGGAACTGGCCAGCTTGATCTGTTTCAGGGCGGCCGTGGATTCCGGTGCCAGGTCACGCAGCAGGACCGCGGTGGTCGGTGCCGGGGTGGTCAGCAGCAGGCGGTCATAACTGCCCTCACCGCCACCCTTGAGGAGGAAGGCGCCCTCCTTGTCCCGGGACACCCCGGAGATGAAGGCATCAAGGTAGATATCGGCACCGGATTTCTCCGCCAGGGTCTCATAAAGTTCGGCATAACCCCCACGGAAGGTGTTGAACACCGGCCCATCCACCTTGACCCGGGCCTCCTCCACGCGGCGCACCGCGGCAGAGAGGGTCACCTTCTCCCCCTCCCCGGCCAGGGCGTCCAGTGCCTCAGCCAGCTGCGGGATGGTCGCCCGGATACCCAGGTCATCGGCGGTGCAGGAGTAGACCCCGCCGAGCAGTGCGGACACCACCCGGTCGACGACCTCACCGCCATAGCGTGCCCGCACCAGCGCACCGACATTCATGTCCCCGCCGACCTGCCAGTCGATGGCCGGCTGTTCCCCCTCGGCGTCGATACACGCCGCAGTCTCCTCGGAGACCAGCTCGCGCACCGGTTCAGCGTGGGAGGGAATACCCATCACCCCGCCAGCGGGAAGACGGTTGAGTTGCGCCCCGGAGTAAACCAGGGAACTTAAGCCCGAGGGTGCGACCAGGGAGTCCTGCAGCCCCAGGGAATGGAAGAACTCCATGGCATCAGCCCGCCGCGCCAGGAAAGCCTCAGCGCCCATGTCGGTGGGCCCAGAGGCGAAGGGCACGGTGAAGAGTTTGCCGCCGATGCGCTCCCCAGCCTCAAAAACCTCGATCTGGGCATCCGGGTCGAGGCGCGAGATCTCATAGGCAGCGGTCAACCCCGCAAGTCCGGCCCCGATGATGGCGTAGCGCATGAGCAGCTTTTTCTCCCTCTTAGTTCTCGTGGATGATGGCGACGGTCTCGGTGATGGCCTCAGCCGGGGTGTTCGGCAGCACGCCATGACCCAGGTTGAAGATATGACCGGTGGCATGACCGGCGTCAATGGCGGCGGCGGCCTCCGCCTTGATGCGGGCCACCTCCTCCTTGACCACGTCACGGCCGGCGAAGAGCATCGCCGGGTCGAGGTTGCCCTGCAGCACCTTCGGGCCGGTGGCGGCGTGGATGCGCTCAGCGGCGCGATCCAGCGGTACACGCCAGTCCACACCCATGATCTCGGAACCAGCCTCGCTCATCGCGCCGAGCAGTTCACCGGTGGCCACCCCGAAGTGGATGCGCGGCAGCTGGTACTGGGCGACCTCCTCCAGGATGCGGGTGGAATAGGGCAGCACGAACTTGCGGTAGTCACGCTCGGTGAGGAAACCCGCCCAGGAGTCGAAGAGCTGGAGGGCGTCGATACCGGCGTCGATCTGGATCTTGAGGAAGTTGATCACGGTGGGGGTCAGACGTTCCATCAGCAGATGCCAGGTCTCCGGCTCGGAGTGCATCATGGCCTTGGTGGCCTCATGGTTACGGCTCGGCCCGCCCTCGATGAGGTAGCTGGCCAGGGTGAAGGGGGCACCGGCGAAACCGATCAGGGCCTGGGAATCCTTCAGCTCATCACGGATGATGCCGATACCCTGGGCGATCTCCGGGACATCTTCATCCAGGATCGCCAGCTTCTTCACGTCCGCGGCGGTACGGATCGCCTTGTCCATCACCGGGCCCTTGCCCGGGACGATCTCCACGCCGACACCGGCCGCACGCAGCGGGACGACGATATCGGAGAAGAGGATGGCGGCGTCGACATCATGGCGACGCACCGGCTGCAGGGTGATTTCTGCGAGCAGTTCCGGCATGAAGCAGGAGTCGAGCATGGTGATTCCCTTGCGGACCTCACGGTATTCCGGCAGGGAACGGCCTGCCTGACGCATGAACCACACCGGGGTGCGTTCGGGGGTACGGCCATTTGCGGCATCAAGGATGGGGGAGTTCTTGAGCTTCCGGCGAGTTGCCGGGATTGAAGCGGTCATGTGCTCCATAGTGCCCCAAAATGCCCACATTGGGCCAATACCCGCTTTATCAGGCCCCGCACCCCCATGGTGGGACAGGGTGCCCGGCGCGGCGTGGGGAGGTGGGTGCCCCCGGTGATTCAGAAGCGCCGCGCCTGGTTGGAGCGGGTCTCGATGAGCACCGAGGCCCCCAGCATCAGCACGGTCGCCGCCATGGGATGCAGCACCCCGGCGATCGCGGCCACCATCACTGTCGCGTTATAGGCCCAGGAGAAGGTGATGTTGCGGTCGATGACCCGGATGATGCGCCGGGCCAGGCGCAACAGCTGCGGCACCGCGGACACATCCTCCCGCAGCACCACCACCTCCACCGCCGAATCATCGTCCTGACGCAGTTGTTCCAGGGTGCCGTCTGAGGCGACCAGCACCCCGACATCAGCCACCCGCAGGCACTCCGTCACCGAGTTGTCCCCCACCATGGCCACCTTCGCGCCGCGGGTGTGCACCGCCCGCACCGTCCGGGGTTTCCGGCTCGGCGCGATTCCGGCGAGGACCGCGGAGATGCCGATGCGGTCCGCGAAACGCCGGGCCACCGGGTAGGTGTCGCGGCTGAGCATCATGGTGGAGACCCCCATCATCTCCAGGTCATCCACTGCGCTGGCGGCATCAGGTTTCACCGAGTCATGCAGGGTGATCACCCCACGGTCACGGCCTTTCCAGCGCACCACCAGGGGGGTGCCCCCGGCGACGGCCGCTGCCGCCAGTCGGCCGCGGAGTTCGGACATGTTGTTCGGTCGCCAGAGGGTCGCCTCCACCTGGCGGCTGCTGATCTCCCCCTCAGCATCTTTCAGCGGCAGGGTGACCAGGCCGGTGAACTGTCCGTCTTCCCCGATCCCGGCGTGGGTGACTTCGATCCAGTGCGGGATCTCATCCCCACCGGCCCCGCTGTCCCGGGCCTCCCGGGCGGCGTGCACCAGGGCTCTGGAGACGGGGTGATCGGATTCCATGGCCAGCGCACCAGCCACCCGCAGCACCAGTTCGGGGTTTTCACCCCGTTCGGCGACGACCGTCTCCACGCTCATCTTTCCCTCGGAGAGGGTGCCCACCCGGTTGAAGATGACGGTGTCGATGCTGCTGAGCTGGCGCAGAACATTTTCATCGCGCAGCAGGATGCCATGCCTGGCCAGGGCTTCGATGCCGTGGCGGACCGCCAGGGCGGTGGACAGGGCAAGTGCGACGGGGGCAACCCCGGCCAGCACCGAGAGGGAGGTGGCGAAGGCGGCGTTGAGGTTGCCGGAGATCAGCCACCACATGCCGAAGTTGAGCACCGCGACGGTGATCGCCAGGGGGATCAGGCCGGAGGCGGTGCGGGTGGAGAGGTAGGTGGAATGGTGGTGGCGACGGGTTGCCCGGTCGATCCAGCGGCGGATCAGGGCCAGCTGGGTGCGGTGTCCGGTGCGCAGCACCCGGATCTTGAGCTGTCCTTCCAGGACGGCGCTGCCGGCATGCACCGCCGAGCTGACCTTCACCTGCCGGGGTTCCCGTTCCTTGGCGATCAGGCCCGGGCCCACCAGGGCGGTGCCCCCGATGACCCTGCCATCCACCGGGATCACCCGACCTGCGGGAACCACCACATCATCACCCTCATTGAGCTCCGTGACCGGCAGCTTCACGGCACTGGCCGCTCCCCTGCCGCGATGTCGCTCAAAAACCTCATATTCGCTTTCCAGGGGTGGCTGGTGGGCGCTGATCTCCTCCAGCAGGCCGGCCCGGGAACGTTTCGACAGGGCTCGGCCCACCAGCAGCAGCACCGTGACTCCGCAGGCCACGTCGAGGAAGAGTTCCCCGGCATCCAGTGGGGCATGCCGGAATGCGAACCAGCGGGGCTGGGACTGCCACCCGGGGGAACCGGCGGCGGTGAACACCAGCATCATGATCGACCAGAGGTAGGCGGCAAGAATCGCCACCGAACTGGCGCCGTCCAGGGCTGACATGCCCCGGCGGATCCCCCCGAGCATCGCCCGATGGAAGGGCCAGGCACCCCAGAGCACCACCGGGGTGGCGCACACCAGGGCCGCCCACTGCCAATAGGGGAACTGCCAGGCGGGGACATAGCTGAGCAGCAGTACCGGCAGGGAGAAGAGCAGACTGACCAGCAGTCGGGAGCGGGTCAGCAGGGAGCGGGCGGTGAAGAGGACCTCGGCGTTTTCCTCATCTTTGTCCTCCTTGGCCACGGCCACCCCCAGGCGGCCCGCCAACTTCGCGCGATCCAGCAGTTTCCGGTCCACCCGGGAACGCGTCCGCCGGGTGGTTCCGGAGGAAGGTGACTTCAGCTGAGCGGCGGCGCGGCGGCGCAGCGAAACATCACTGAGATGTGCGCTGACCCCCTGGCTGGCGAAGAACTCCTCCAGCACCCGGGGGTCATAACCTGCTGGGGCGGTCACCCAGGCGGTGGCCGGTTCATAGATGATCCGCGCCTGGATGCCCCGTACCGCGTTGAGCCGATCCTCCAGCCCCCTGATCTGCGGGGCGTCATCCAGGCCCGCCAGCTCAAAGGAGAAGGAGACCTTAGGTCCTTCGGCCGAGTCATGATCCTCCGGATCAACCGGGCCATCCGATTCCACGCCGGCGGCTTTCGCCGCGTCATGGGCCCGACGCAGAGCATCATCAAGGGAGTCGTCCCCGAGCATCAGGGGGCGAGGCTGCTCCGGTATTTCCCGCTCCATGATCTTTCCCCCAGGTACCTAGTCGTTGATCCGGTTGATGTAGGCGGTGGCGGAGGGCTGGAAGATGACAACCCCGGAAATCATCAGCAAGGCTGCAACCAGGGCCAGCGAGAAAGGTTCCCGCAGGATCACGAAGGAGATCAGATTCAGCAGCGTCGCGATGATGATCACCCCGAGCAACCAGCGCCGGGAATCCCGGCTCCCCTTCTTCAACTGCGGTGCCAGGGCCGAAATGAGGATGCCCGCCACCAGGTTGAGGACACCCACGAACGCCAGGTTATTCCTCACCGCGGTGGCCGCCTCTGAACCCAGCGCGCCAGGGTCAGGGGGCCGCGCCGAAAACAGGAAGAGACTGGTGACCACCATCAGGATGGCGATGCCCACCAACAGGTAATAACCCCAGGCGATCGGCAGAGGCACACCACTGCGGTCACGTTCCGTGGGACGATAGCGGCGGTTGAGGTCATTGGGGTCATTGCGAAACCCCGGAAACATACTCGGCACGGCTATTTCTCCTGCTCATGGGAGGGTGGGTCCTGCGGGGTGTCACCCTGCCTGGGGGCTGACCCGGACTGGCCGGGATACTGCCATCCCTGCGGGGTGGGGTCATCGCCCCGACGCTTCCCCGGCGTGTCCCCACCCATTCGCTCCGGACCCCCACGGCGGCGGGTCGGCAACTCAGGGGCACCCGGGTCACCCGGGATCTCCCCGGTCCACTTCAGGGTCTCCTGGCGGAAGGAAAGAATCACCGTCAGGACAGCCAGCACACCAATGAGAATCTGCAGACTGCCATCCACCGCATAGAATGCCACCGGAACATCCGAGGCACCCGGGGTAAGCAGGAAGATCATCAGGATCCGGAAGCCGAAATAGAAACCAAAGAAGAGCAGCAGACGACGTGCCATCGCCGCTTGCCGGGAACGCTTCCGGAACAGCAGCAGCATCCACAACAGCAACCCCATCATGGCGACACTGAGCAGGCCCATCACCACGATGCTGCCGGTGGCGGCAGCACCCAGTGCATCCTCCCCCAGCATCTCCAGCTGCGCATCACTCATGCTCTCCCGGGCTGAAGCCTTCAGAACAGAGGTGTCCAACAAGCCGATCACCACATTGAGAACCTGGTGGGTCACCTCCAGGCCGAGCACCAGCAGCCATAGCTGCACAAACAACCGGATATTCTCCGGCAGACCGGAAAACCACCCGGTCCTGCCACCTGAGTTCGCTGAGCTTCCCGAACCACCATCGGCGGGCGGGCGGGACTGCGGGGAAGGGGCGCCGGCGGGCGGGGTGGGCTGCTGGCCGGGGGAGGGAAATGAAGAAGTCACTACAGGTCTACTGGTCCTAGAAGATCGTTGAGCGGAAGTTCTCGGCTCAGGTTACCCGCTGCCCACCCGGCTACTGCGGCCGCGCCGGGGAAATCTGTGCCGAGGGGGCAGTTCCGGGTTCTCAACCGCGGAGCTTACGGGCAGCCTCGATGGCGAAGTAGGTCAGGATCTGGTCCGCACCGGCCCGCTTGATGCCGATCAGGGATTCCATCATCACCGCATCCAGATCAACCCAGCCATTGCGGCCAGCAGCCTGCAGCATCGCGTATTCACCGGAGACCTGGTAGGCGGCCACCGGCACCGGGGACATCTTCGCCACCTCGGCGAGCACATCCAGGTAGGGCATGGCCGGCTTGACCATGACGAAATCCGCACCCTCATCAATGTCGAGCTGAACCTCCATCAGCGATTCCCGGGCGTTGGCCGGGTCCTGCTGGTAGGTGCGGCGATCCCCCTGCAGGGAGGAGCCCACCGCCTCACGGAAGGGGCCGAAGAAGGCGGAGGCGTACTTCGAGGAGTAGGCCATGATGGCCACATCCTGGAAACCTTCGGCATCCAGCGCATCCCGGATGGCCAGCACTTCACCGTCCATCTTTCCGGAGGGACTGACGATGTGGGCGCCAGCCCGGGCCTGGGCCACCGCCATCTTCTGGTACAGCGGCAGGGTTGCGTCATTGTCCACGATGATGTTGCCGAAACGGTCGGTGGACAGCACCCCGCAATGGCCGTGGTCGGTGAACTCATCCAGGCAGGTGTCGGCCATGATCAGCAGATCATCACCGAATTCCTGTCGCAGTGCCCCCAGGGCCTTGTTCAGCACACCCTCCGGGTTCCAGGATTCGGAGCCGTCGGCGTCCTTGTCCTCATCGCGGGGAACGCCGAATACGTCGATGCAACGGATCCCGGCCTCCAGCGCCTCATGGGCGGTGCGCAACAGGGAGTCGGTGCTGTGCTGGTGGACACCCGGCATGGAGCTGATTTCGCGGGCTTCGCTGAGGCCATCGGCGATGAACATCGGCAGGATCAGGTCCGCCGGACGCAGGGCGGTTTCCGCCACCAGTTCACGCATCGCAGGGGTGGAACGCAAGCGGCGGGGACGACGATCGGGAGCCGGAACAGGGATGTAATTCTCGTGGGACACGGAGCTTCGAGGTCCTTCCTGGAATGTTCCGGGATCACCGGCAGGTGGCGGGCCGGAACTTAAGGGGTGGTCGGAGTTTCCCTCATCTTATGTCAGCGGGTGGCACAGGTGAGCGGGGGTGAGTTCCACCAGAGGTCCCGGAAAATGCGGCACCCCGTCCCGGGGCGGGAGAATTTCTCCGGCCGGGGACGGGGTGAGGGGCTCAGGACTGCGGCGCGGGTGCCCTCCTGGGCAGTCTCAGCTGAGCTTCTTCCGGGCGCGGCGCTTCTTCCGCGGCGGGGGCAGCTGGCCGGCGGCACGCAGCTCTGCGACATGGTCAGCCAGGGCGTCCACCAGGTTGGGGATCTCGGCGATCTCCGGCATGACATCAACGCGCAGGCCCAGCTCCTCAGCGGTGGCCTTGGTCATCGGCCCGATGCAGGCGATGATGGTGCGCTGGTGCGGCTTGCCGGCGATACCCACCAGGTTCTTCACGGTGGAAGAGGAGGTGAAGCAGACGGCGTCGAAGCCACCGGACTTAATCATGTCGCGGATCTCCGCGCTCGGCGGGGCGGCCCGGACAGTGCGGTAGGCGACGACATCGTCAACCTCCCAGCCCAGTTCCTGCAGCCCGTCGACCAGCACATCGGTGGCGATATCGGCACGCGGCAGCAGCACCCTGCCCACCGGATCCAGGTCCTCGACGTACTCCGGGAATACCTCGACCAGGCCGGCGGCGTTCTGCCTGGTGCGTTCCGGCAGCAGCTCCGGGGTCAGTCCCAGGGCGGAGACGGCGGCGGCGGTCTTCTGCCCCACCGCAGCCAGGCGGACCCCGGCGAAGGCGCGGGCGTCGAGACCGATTTCGGTGATCTTCTCCCACACCGCTTCGACCGCGTTGACGCTGGTGAAGGCGACCCACTGGTAGCGGCCCTCAACAATGCCCTTGATGGCGCGTTCCATCTGGGCGGGGTTGCGGGGCGGCTCCACCGAGATGGTGGGCACCTCCTGCGGGATGGCACCGTGGCCGGAGAGCCGGGTGCTCATTGCGGCGGCCTGGGGCTTGGCGCGGGGCACCAGCACCCGCCAGCCGTAGAGCGGACGATTCTCCCACCACGAGTACTTGGAACGGTTGTCCACCCCCTTACCGAGGGTGACCACCAGCTTGCCCTCCAGCTCGGCGTCCAACTTGCCGAGCGTGCCGAGGGTGGTGTCATAGGTGCGCTGCAGACGGGTGGTGCCATGCACGGTGACCGAGGTCGGGGTGTCGGCCGGCATGCCCTGGGCCAGCAGGTTCTCCGCGATCTTCGGCAGATCGGCGGAGGTGGCCTGCAGCACCAGGGGTTGCGGGGCGGCGGCCAGACGCTCCCAGTCCACCTGGTTCTCGGTGACATCGGTTTCGGTGTAGGTGGAACCCAGGCCGATGCCGGCGAAGGAGGGGACGGTGGCCGGCAGGGACATGCCCGGCACCACCTGGAACTCCAGGCCGGCGGCGGCCACCACCGCAATTTCAGCCAGGGAGGAGTCCTTGCTCAGCGGGTTTCCGGTGACCAGGCGGATCACGTCCTCCCCCTCGGCCACCATCGGGCGGATCTTATCGACGATCGCCTCAGGTGCCGGGTCGGTGACCTCGGCGATCTCGGCGGCGGTCGGATCCGCGGGGCGCGGCGGCTTACGGCGGGCGCCGTTGGCCTTGGCCTCGGAGCAGAGCGCCTCATAGGCTTCCTCCGCCGCCTTCAGCACCTCCTCCGGAACCGGAAGATTGCTGGCCACGATCTCGCGTATCCCACTGGGAACATCGGGGTCAGTCAGCACCTTTGCGGTGTTCGAAAGCACCTCACGGGCGCGGACGGTCAACAATTCGGGGTTGCCCGGGCCGGCACCGACAAAGACAATCTTCCCCGCCTGGGAGGTCGGGGCCGTGGAAGCCTGCTGGGCCATGCTCATGTGATTCATTTCTAGGGTCAGGCGGCTGCCACCCAAAGTCGAAGGAGGCTCGTGCCGAAGTCGATGGGTTTCAAGTTCAGCGCACGAAGTAACGCCCTTATCATCCATACGGGGGTATCTGCTGCGAAAATCCGCTCAACCAAGACCCATCGCGGAGGGGGCGTTAACTATGTGGTATTAACAGACTAATTGAGGAAGCCCGGATTAGAAAAACGCCTTATATAAGGGGCTTGCCATCCGGCGCCCCGAAGTGGGGACTCAACCCGGGTTTTCGGCAGGGTATTTCCCCGCCCCAGGGGCGGAAAATCACCCTCGGCAGGAGACAGTGGCCGATACCAGGGGATCAGGCGGGGTTGAGCAGGGCGGCATACCGGTGGGCCGCCGCCGTGGAGATCACGATGCGATCCAGGGTGACATCCTTCAATTCCAGGACGATGCCGGGGCCACGACCGTGGCAGGCGACGAAGCTGGAGGAACGGGAGCCGTCCTCGGTGGTGATGGTGCCGGTGTAGGTCAGGCCGCGGACCCTGGTGGCGGAGACCCGGCGGCCCTCCCCGACTGCGGTGCAGGCATCGTCGACAAGCGTCACCGCCTGGATGGCGCGGCGCGGAACAGTCAGGTGGGAACGCCGGGCCACCACCTTCTCCCACCAGTCAAGTTCGACGGTGACGCGCTGTTCCGTGATCTTCAGTTCCGCCATGACCGGAAAGCCTACTAGCTTCCGATGATTTCGGCTGCCCCCGCGGCGATCAACTCAGAGGCAACCTCCTCAGCCAGGGAGATGGCCTCCTCGCGGGAACCGGTGCGGCTGGCGATCAGCTGGGTGGAGCCGTCGAGGGCGAAGACACCACCGGTCAGGGTGATCTCCAACCCGTCAATCCTGGAGTGGGAGGCCACCGGTGCGGTACAACCAGCCTCCAGGCGGTTGAGCACCACCCGCTCCGCGACCGCGGCAACCTGGGTGTCCGTGTCCACCAGGGTGTCGATGGCGGCCCGGGCCGCCGCATCATCGGCACGGCACTCGATGGCCAGGGCACCCTGGGCCGGGGCCGGCATGATCAGGGTCGGCTCGAATACCTGGGTGGCGCGATCCGACATACCCACCCGGGAAAGACCGGCGTAGGCCAGGACCACGGCATCCAGCTCACCTGCGGTGACCTTGCCCATGCGGGTGTCGATATTGCCGCGCAGCGGAAGAATGTTGAGGTCCGGGCGCTGCGCCTTGAGCTGGGAGATGCGACGCGGTGCGGAGGTGCCCACCTTCGCCCCCTCCGGGAGGGTGTCCAGGGTCAGTCCATCGCGGGCGATGAGGGCCTCGCGGTGGTCCGCACGCACCGGCACCACCAGGTGGAAACGCTCATCGGCGGCGGTGGGCAGGTCCTTGAAGGAGTGCACCGCGATATCGCAGATGCCCTGCTCCATGGCCTCACGCAGCGCCTGGGTGAATACACCGACACCGATGCGTTCGACGGGCGCCATGTTCACGTCACCGGCGGTGGTGATGATCTCCAGCTCGGCGTCGTGTCCGGCGGCGATCAGGGCGTCACGCATGTGGCCGGCCTGCGTGGTGGCCAGCTTGCTGCCACGGGTACCGATCTTGAAGGTCATGCCATCTCCTGGGGGTGTGGAAAGTTGTTGGTGTTTTATTCAGTGCCGAGGGCGACGATGTCGGCTTCGGGCAGCTCATTCAGGTCGACCGCCGCGGAACGGCTCGGTTCGGCCTGCTTGAGACCGAAGAGCTCCTGCAGGGCGGACTCATAGGAGACCACCCCGGACTGGGCGGCGAGTTCCTTGACCCGCACCGTCGGCTGGTGCAGCAGCTTATCGACGACGCGACGCACGGTGCGGGTGACTTCCTCGAAGTCGGATTCATCCATGGAACGGGTACGCCCCTGGAGGCGATCCAGTTCGGCGTCGACGACCTCGGCGGCGTGCTTGCGCAGTGCAGAGACCGCCGGTGCGACATCCCGCACCCGCTGAGCGGAGGTGTAGGACTCCAGCTCCTCATGGACAATGCTCAACGCATCGGTCTTGCCGTCCTCGCCGCCACTGTCGCGCATCCGCTGCTCCCGGGTCTGGTGTAACCGTTCGATATTAACCAGGTGCACGCCCGGCACGGTGGCGGTGTCATCATTGATGTCACGCGGCATGGACAGGTCGATCAGGGTGAGATCGGGGCGACGGTTCTCCGGCAGGTTCTCCGCGGAGATGGTGAAGCTTCCGGCCCCGGTCGCGGAGACGGCGATGGCCACGCGGTCCAGCACGGAACTACGGTTCTCGAAGTCGACGACCTCGGCAGCCACCCCGGCCTCCCGGGCGTGCTCCGCCAGGCGTTCCGCGCGGGAACGGGTGCGGTTGGAGATGATGAGCTTCTCGACGCCCAGTCGACCCAGGTGGGTCGCTGCGAGGGAGGCCATGGCACCGGCGCCCAGCACCAGGGCGCTGCGGCCGGCGAGGGCATTGTCCCCGCTCGGGATGTGCAGGTTCTCCAGGGCCTCATCGAGAGCGAAGGAGACCATGGAGGCACCCGCATCATCGATGTTGGTCTCGGAGTGGACCCGCTTCCCGGTGTGCAGCGCGGACTGCGCCAGCTGGTGCAGTGCCGGTCCGACGGTTCCCTGACCGGAAGCCTCCTGGTAGGCGGTGCGGACCTGGCCGATGATCTGCTGCTCACCGACCACCATGGAGTCCAGCCCGGAGGCGACCACCATCATGTGTTCCGCGGCCGCATCGGCGTAGCGGACGTAGAGGTAGCCGCGGAGGGTCTCGATGTCGACACCGCTGATGTCGTGGAGCACCTCCACGACATCCTTGACACCGGTGTGGAAGCTATTGGTCACCGTGTAAACCTCAAGCCGGTTACAGGTGGAGATGATCATGGCCTCAGAGAGCGAATTCCGGCCCAGAAGATCCGAGGTGGTGCCGGAACGCACCTGCTCATCCATACTCAGCCGCTCCAGAAGAGCCACCGGTGCCGATCGGTGTGACATTCCGACCACAAGCACACTCACGCTAAAGTTCACCGCTTTCAACTGCGATTGACAGTTATCCCCCGGGTTCTCGCGGACCCGGTACCGCATCAACCGAAAGGATACCCCCAACAGGTGGGGATGGAACTAATCAAAGGTAACCCTCGCCCTACGCCTGGGACAACAAAGCCTGTGCTAACTCAGCATTATCAACTTCCCAGCAGGAGAATTCCTCATCGTCAATAACCACCACCGGGACCCGGTCCCCGAACTCCATGTTCAGCTCGGAATCATGGTCCACATTCCGGATCAGCAGCTCCGCCCCGGCGGCAGCCACCACCGGCGCAATCTGTGCGGCCACCCGCTTGCAGGAACCGCACTCCGTCCGCACCATCAGTTCCACCATGTGAACAGCCACCGTCGACAAACCACCTTTCTCAGCCCACCCCCAACACGAGCCCGCACTCCGGCATCTGAACCGCAGGGGGCATACCATAGACACGATACCCAGTCGGTGCCGGAACACCGCCCGACAGCCAGCTGCCAGATCGCCGACAGGAAGGGCCCGGTCCACTCGTGAGCTCCGCCAAGGAAACGAACTCCCTGCCCGACTCCCCCCAGGAGTTCCTCGCCAGCTGGAGCGCGACCCGCGGCAATCTCCGCCGCTTCCTGGAGGAGACCGCCATGCCCCCGCTGGGCGAGGAATTCCAGCGTGAGGCAGGTGAGGCAGCCGCCGCGGCCGCCGTGGCCGAAACCTTCGGCATCGAGTTGGGAGACTTCTCCTCCGGGGTGGACTCCGTCTCCGGGTCCATCGAGGCCGCCGGCAGCTTCCGCATCAACGCCCCCGACCCGGATATTCCCCAGGATGTCGGGGTGGCCGCCTTCTTCGATGTGGACAACACCCTCATCCAGGGTTCCTCCCTCGTCGTCTTCGCCATGGGCCTGGCGCGGCGCCGTTATTTCCGGCTCTCCGAGGTCATGCCCATCGTCTGGAAGCAACTGAAATTCCGGATCACCGGTTCGGAGAACGCCGGGGATGTCGCCGAGGGCCGACAGCAGGCACTGGCCTTCATCAAGGGCCGCCGGGTGGATGAGCTGGTGGAGCTCTGCGAGGAGATCGTCGACTCCCACATGCAGGACAAGGCCTGGCCCGGCACCCGCGAGCTGGCCAATATGCACCTCAACGCCGGACACCAGGTGTGGCTGGTGTCCGCCACCCCCGTGCAGCTGGCCCATATCCTGGCCAAGCGTTTCGGCTTCACCGGCGCCCTGGGCACCGTCGCCGAAGTGGAGGACGGCAAGTTCACCGGCCGCCTGGTCGGCGATATCCTCCATGGGCCGGGTAAGAAACATGCGGTGGCTGCGCTGGCCGCCATTGAGCAGCTCGACCTCTCGGCGTGCACCGCCTACTCCGACTCCATCAACGATGTGCCCATGCTCACCATGGTGGGCACCGCGGTGGCAATCAACCCGGACAAGAAGCTCAAGAAGGTGTCCCTGGAGAAGGGCTGGGAGGTTCGGGACTACCGCAGCGTCCGCAAGGCGGTACGCAAGTGGGGTCTGCCCACCCTGGCCACCGCCGCCTTCAGTTACAGCAGCTGGCGGATCTTCCGTAAGCACTGAGCCCCCTGGGGAAGCGAGTCCCCCCCCCCCTGGGGCCAGCCATGACGAAACCGCGCCCCCACCACCCGAAATAAATCGGGATGGCGGGGGCGCGGTTTCGGGAAAGAAGCGTGTAGCCCCAGCGACTTACTTGCCGAGTTTACGACGCTGCACGCGGGTGCGACGCAGCATCTTGCGGTGCTTCTTCTTGGACATGCGCTTGCGGCGCTTCTTGATGACTGAACCCATGGGGATTCCTCGTTTCATGTAGATCTGTACGTACAAACCTGTCGATCGCCAATCAGCTGGCCCGAAGCCAGTGGCCGGAGTGCACTTCCGTCACCCACCACAATCCTCACCCCGGCAAGGGATTCAGACTGCGGCGCACTGGGCGTGCATCGACACGAATGGGTATCATCTTAGCTTTCTGCTATTCCACATCCAAACACCCCCCACGTAACTGCCGTCCCATAAAGCATTCAAGCTCACAGAAGGCAACCTCAGCGGGGGTGCTGAGCAGGGGAACAGGCAGTGGGAAAAGGGATCCCCAGATGAAGGAACCTGCAGTGCCAACGATCCACCTCAGAGCTTGAGGGCGATGTTGAAACTGCAGGTCCGTTCACAGGGGAAACCGCGGCACCCCAGGGGGGTTAGCCAGCCTCAAAGAAGGAGGCGTCGAGATAGTCGTTGACGGCCTTCTCGTGGACCCGGAAGGATCGACCCACCCGAACTGCCGACAGCTCACCGGAGTGTACGAGCCGGTAAACCGTCATCTTGGAAACCCGCATGATCTCCGCCACCTCAGCGACGGTCAGGAAGGTTCCCTTGTCTTCATGTGCCATAAATTCTCTCACCCTTCAGCAAAGTGGCGCGCTGCAGGCTTCCCCTCCTGCAGATCGGACACGCACGTGCTTGGCCTAGCTTAGCGTGAATCATGTGACTGTTGCGACTGTTGTGTCCGAATATATGTGTTCCACACCAGCCGCAGCGGCCATGTTCACCCGTTTGGGAATGTTCGGACTCCCCCATCTCAGGGGAGAAGATGACCCCCTCAGGGCAGCAGGGAAAGAACCTGCCCCAAGGGGAAGTGCGGAGACTAGTTTCCGCTGTCAGGGGCAGGCGCCCCCAGCTCTGCGGAACGCACCGCGCAGGCCTCAGCAGCCCGGAAGAAGGCCCCCCGGATCCCGGATTCCTCCAGCTCCCGCAGGGCAGCCACGGTGGTGCCTGCCGGGGAGGAGACCTTGGCACGCAGGGTGGTCGGGTCATCCCCGGATTCCTTGAGCATGGTGGAAGCACCGTGGATGGCGGAGACCGCCAGTTCCTGGGCGGCGGCGCGGGTGAGACCTAGGTTGACCCCGGCGTCGATAAGCGCCTCAGCGACCAGGTAGATGTAGGCCGGGGAGGAACCGGACATGGCGGTCACAGCATCCATGTCAGATTCCGCGACCACCCGGACATCACCGACCGAGCGGAGCAGTTCGGCGACGGTGTCCATCTGCTCCGAGTGGGTGAAACGGCCCGCTGCGAGGGCACACATGCCCTGGCGCACCAGCATCGGGGTGTTGGGCATGACGCGCACCACCGGAGTGCCGGCGGAAACTGCCTCCTCCATGGCAGCAAGCGAGATGCCTGCGGCCATGGACACCACGACGGTGTCCTGGTCATTGTCATCCAGGGAGCCGGAGATCTCGGCCAGCATCTCGAGGATGCCCTTTGGTTTGACGCAGAGGAACACCACATCAGCACTGTCGACCGCCTGCGCATTGTCCTGCAGGGCGGTCACGCCATAGCGTTCCTCAAGCTCCCGGCCACGCTCTTCGCGCCGGTTGGTCACCTTGATACTGGCCGGCGGCATGCCACTTGCGATGAAGCCCGAGATCAGGGCCTCACCGATATTGCCACCACCGATTACCGCGATAGAAGTCATGGTCCCCACCTTGCCACGAAAGGGCCTCAGGTGTCTTAACCGGGGTCCTAGGTGAGGTACATGATCAGGGCGGGGCCGAAGCTCATGAGCAGGCCAGCGGCACCTGCCAGGGTCATGCTCAGTCCGTCATTGGTGGTGCGCAATGCCCGGGTTCCCAGCACCATCGCCAGGGTGACCACCAGGGCAGCGATGCCGACGAACACCCGGTTGAAGTTGCCCCACAGGTAGTCGAAGCCGAGGAACACCAGGATACCGAGGATGATCCCTGCCACAGCCAACCCGATGACGGCTGCCGGGGAGATACCCTCGTCCTCCTCCAGCTCCTCCTCCAGCTCATCCTCCAGCTCATCCTCCACCTCGGTCTCCACCGGGGCAGCGTCCCCGACGAGGGGGATCTCACCGGTGGCGTCGGTGGTCTGGGCAATGCCCACACCGGTGGCCAGAGCCGCAGGAACCCCCGCCGCAGCACTCTGGGCCGCGGAAGCGGTGACGGGGCCGCGGCGTAGCGGCTCATCCGCCTCCACCGCGCCGATCACCTGAGTGTCTTCCCCACTCGGGGAAGTTTTTCCGCTGCTGAGGTCTGCCGTTTTGAGGGGCTGGTCCTTGCTCGCCACGGTCTTGGGTTCAGCGGTCTTGGGTTCAGCGGTCTTGGGCTCAGTGGCCTTCGGTTCAGCGGTGGCAGCCTTCGCCGCCGGGCTTCCCGGAGCGGGTGCCGCCGTTGCGGCATCAGCCGAAGGGAACCCCCCGGCCCTGGGCTTTTCAGACTTCTCCGGCGTGGCGGACTGAGCCGGGGCAGCAGTCTTGGCGGTGGCGGCGGCCTTAGCTGCCGCGAACTTATCCGCGGCGCTGGTCTGCCCGGACTTCCCGGCGCGCTTCTCGACGTCGGTTTTCTTCTCCCCTCCCGCTGGCTTGGCGGGAGTTGCGGGCCCCGCGGCGGCCGGTGATGGCTTCTGCGGGGTTGCCGGAGCCTGCTTTTCGCTGGCGGGGGTTGCCGTGGCCGGCTTCGGGGCGTCCCCCTTGGGGAGGTCAGCCGGTTTCGGGGTCTCGGCCGCCTTCGGCTGCGCGGGGGTCTTCGCCGCGGAATTTTCTGCCGGGTCAGCACCCTCCCCCAGTTCCTGGTCCATTGGAACATTGGAGTGTCGCGCCTCTGCAGGCTTCGCCTTGACCTTGGGGATGGATCCGGTCAACTCTGCGACGGAGACGCCACCCTCCTCCAGGCTGCGACGGCGACGCGGGCGCGACTTATCACCGGTGGGGGCATTCTTCCCCGACCGGGCCAGCAGCTCTGCCACTGTCAGTTGCTTCTCGTCGCTCATCTCGACGTCCTTCCTAATCCAAACCCGTATCGATCCGACGCAGGATCACGCCTTCACGCAATGCCCACGGACAAATCTCAATCTTCTCCAGCCCGAGGGCACGCATGCTGGCCTCGGCGACCAATGCGCCCGCCACGATCTGGTGGGATCGGTCAGAGCTGATTCCCTCCAATTCGGCGCGGTCCGCCGCAGTCATTCTGGAGATAAACGCTATCAGCTGGCGGAGGCCGGGGGCGGTCAACGTACGTTTCACATGAGGACCAGCTGAGGAGGGGGCCGCACCCGTCAGACGGGCCAGGGTGCGGAAGGTCTTGGAGGTACCCACCGAAAGGCTCGCCTCACCCAGGTTGCGCATCTGCCGGGAAACATCAACCAGCTCTGCGTCAATGTAGTCCCGGAGCAGGTTGACCTTCTTCCGGGCTGGCGGATCAGTGTCGAACCAGGTGTGGGTCAGTCGACCCGCACCTAGGTCGAGAGAGAAGGCCAGGTCCGGTTCCTCATCTGAGCCGGTGGATATCTCCAGGGAGCCGCCACCGATGTCGAGGTTCGTGATCCGACCAGCGGACCAGCCGTACCAGCGGCGTACCGCCAGGAAGGTCAACCGGGCCTCATCCTCGCCGGAGAGAACCTCCAAGCGAACCCCGGTCTCCTTCTCGACATGATCAAGCACCGCATGGGAGTTCGTCGCCGAACGCACCGCGGAGGTGGCGAAGGGCATGATCTCCTTGCAACCGAGCGTGACCGCCAATTCGGAGGCCTCCCCCACGGCACTGGTCAACTTCTTGATACCGCGATCATCAATGTTGCCATCGTCGTCGAGCAGCTCCACCAGTCGGAGAGTGGTCTTCCAATCACTCATGGGGGTCGGATGCCCGCCAGTCCGGGCATCCACCGCCACGAGGTGGACAGTATTGCTGCCCACGTCCAATACACCTAATCGCACATCCTCAGGGTAGACGGTCTACGGTGGCAAAGTGTGAATCACCCACGTTCGACCAAGGTTTTCCTCGGTTTTCCGGCTTCCTCTCCCGCCGGGAAATCCATCGCCGCCGGGGTGGAGGTCGCCCCCGATTTTCCGCGCGAATGGTTCGAGTTCACGAACCCTGAGGACCCCAAACATCTATTCAGCATCGACCTGACCTGGCTGGAATCCCATTGGAACTGCACCTTTGGCACTTCCGCCTGCCACGGGATCGACGCCGCCCAAACTGATGTCGGCTGCTGCGTCCACGGTGCTTTTCTCGCCGATGAAGAGGATCGCGATCAACTTTATGACGCGGTCGCGGAAATGCCCCCGAAATATTGGCAGAACCGCCCCGCCGATACGGAGCGCTATATCGAGGAGGCTGACCCCGCCGAGCTGGAACCCTGGCTGGTGTGGGATGAACTCGATGATGAGGAGGGCAACCCGGAGCCGGCACTGAAAACCATCCTCCAGGACGGTGCCTGCATCTTCGCCAACCGGGCAGGCTGGGGCACCGGAGCCGGCTGCGCCATCCACCAGTGGGGTGTGGCGGAGGATAAGGAACTGACCGTCGTCAAGCCGGAGGTCTGCTGGCAGCTGCCGCTGCGCCGCATCGAGGATTATGAGGAACGTTCCGACGGTGAGGAGATCCTGCGCACCGTCATCGGTGAATACGACCGCCGGGGCTGGGGCAACGGCGGCGAGGACTTCGACTGGTACTGCAGCGGAGACTCCGGCTGCCACACAGCGGCGGAACCGATGTGGCTCACCCAGGAGTCGGAGCTGCGCGCCCTGATGGGAGATGCCTCCTATGAGCTGCTCGCCGAACACTGCCGGGGGCGTCGTGAAGCGCGGGAAGCGGTCGCCGCAGCAGGTCTGGACCCCACCCAACTGCACTCCCCCCATCCCGCGACAGAGAAGGCCAAGGCCGACATGAAACAAAACCCGTTTGAGTCCTGATCCCCGCCGAGAATGCCCGGCGCGCTGCTTCACGCTATGCTGAAGAACTTGCCTTAAGCAATGGATTGAGGAGGGCCCGGTGACAACTCGCCCAACAGCTCCGCAGCAGGGCAGGCACCGCGCGTCGTCTAGTTCTTCGGCGCTCCGCGCCTTCCTGAGTTCCCCGATGCGGCGGGTCACCCTGCGTAGTGTCGCCTCGAATAAGGGGCGCCTGGCGCTGACGATGCTCTCCGTTCTGCTGGCCACCGCCTTCATCTCCGGTTCCCTGATGCTGACCAACTCGCTGGAGAAGTCCTTCAACTCGCTGGTGGACAGTGGGGTGGAGGGCGTGGATGTCGGTGTGGTCGGCAGTCAACGTTCCCCCGAGGGCGTCCCCTTCGAGGTGATCGAGCAGATCCGTGACCTGCCGCAGGTCAGGGCAGTTAATGTGGTCGGTTCCGGGCCGGGCCTGCCCAGTGGCACCCGCATGGCCGGGGACTCCGGGATCGTGGTCACCGGCACCAACGGGTTACCCCTGCAGACAGGATCCTCCGGGGCCCACCCCCTCGCCGGCTACCCCTCCGAGCAGGTCGTCGGAGCGGTCCCCCAGTTGCACAGCGGCAAACGTCCGGGGGGCCCGGATGAGGTGATGATCAACACCGCTGCCGCGGAGCGGGGTGAGATCGGTGTCGGGGACATCATCAATGTGCTCACTCCCACCGATCGGCTCCGGGTGCGGGTCAGCGGCATCTACGACACCTCCACGGAAACCCCCGGCTGGGTGGGTGTGGTTTTCACCCCGGAGCGCTACCTGGAGTTGTTCACCGCCGGGGAACACGCCTCTCAGATCGTGATCTCGGTCCACGAGGGCCAGGATCCGATGGCGGTACGTAACTACATCGGCATCAACTTCCCCCAGCTGACCCCCCTGTTACCGGAGCAGATCGTGGAACGCAGCGGTGGGCAGTTTGCCCAGCAGCTGGAGTTCCTGCGCTATATTCTGGTGGTTTTCGGGGCGATCGCCTTGCTGGTCGGCGCTTTCAACATCGCCAACACCTTCGCCATGATCGTGGGCCAACGCACCCGGGAATTCGCACTGTTGCGCAGCATCGGTGTCTCCACCGGGCAGATAGTGTTCTCGGTGATCATGGAGGCCGCGGCGGTCGGTCTCCTCGGTTCGGTGCTGGGTATCCTCACCGCCCTGGTGCTGGTGGCCGCACTGGCCCGTTTCCTGGCCGATGGCAGCGGTGATCTCACCGCCATCGAGTTCGCCCCCACCCCGGGGTCCGTGGTGCTGCCGCTGGCCTTCGGTGTGCTGGTCACCATGATCAGTGCCTTCACTCCGGCGAACCGGGCCGGCAAGCTGCCTCCCGTCTCTGCCCTGGAGCTTGCCGACGCCCGCGCTACCCGGCCTCGTCGCATCCAGCTGTTGATCGCCGGGCTGCTCAGCGGGTTGGGCATCGTGGCGGTCATCGCCGCCGCCCTGGTCTTCGCGATCAACAACTCCGAGATCACCACCTCACAACGACTCTCCCTCACCGGGGCCGGTGCGGTCCTGCTCTTCCTGGCGGTCGCCACCGCCGGCCCCAGCCTGATCTCCGCGGTGGGCAACACCTTCGGGGTGGTGCTGACCGCCCCGGTCAAGGACATCGGGCTCCTGGCCCGACGCAACACCACCCGTAACCCCCGTCGTTCCGCCGCCACCGCACTCTCCCTGGCGATGGCGGTGGCCCTGGTGTCCACGGTCAGCATCATCGGCACCACCACCAAGGCCAGTGTCTTCGGTCTGGTGGAGTCCACCGTCAAAGCCCCCTTCATCCTGGAGGGGCTCGGCGGTTCCGTGCTCGCCGGACAACGTTCCCTCTCCGGTAATGGGCTGACTCTCCCCGCGGAGACCACCCAACGGGCGGAATGGACCAGTGGGGTGGCTGCGGCCGGCACCCTGATGACCGCCCCGCTGCGGGCCAACAACTGGGATAATCCGCAGACCACCGTCGTTGATGATGACTTCAGCCGCTACCTGGATCTGGGAATCCGGGAGGGGGCACCCAGTGCGGAGAATGAGGCGGCGGTGATGATCTCCGCCACCTACGCCCAGGAATCCGGGCTGCGGGTCGGTGACACCATCTCCGTCGGTGCCCTCGGCGCCGCCCCAGACAGCGAGGTGACTGTCCCCATTGAGGCGATCTACACCGAGGTCGACATCCTCGGCCACATGGTGATCAACTACTCGGTGGCTCAGGAGCTGGTCGGTGGAGAGGCTGACTTCAACCGCCTGGCGGTCTTCCTGGACACCGATGGTTCGGCCTCCCCCAATGAACTGCGCCGCAACCTCAACAACACCATGGCGGAGCTGCTGGTGGTGCAGATCAAGTCCCGGGAGGAGTTCGGCGGTTCCCTGGGCACCCAGCTCAATCAGTTGCTGACCATCATCTACGGGCTGCTCACCCTGTCGGTGGTGATCGCCGCCATGGGCATCATCAACACCCTGCTGCTCTCCGTTACGGAACGTATCCATGAGATCGGGACACTCCGGGCGGTGGGGGTGCGCCGCAACCAGATCCGGCGGATGATCCAGCTGGAGTCACTGATCCTGACCGTGCACGGTGCCGCCCTCGGCATCACGGTGGGTACCTTCACCGGTTGGTCGGTGGTGGAGGTCCTCGGGTCCAAGGGCATGGCCGCCCCCGAGATCCCCTGGCCACAGATCGCCCTGACCATGCTCGGTGCCATTCTCGTCGGGATGGCGGCCTCGGTGGTGCCGGCAATGAAGGCCGCCGCCACTCCCCCACTGGAAGCCATCAACCGCTGAAGAACCCGCTCCCACACAAAGAGTGGGAGCGGGTTCTCAGGGTTTGGTCGTGGCGTTGATCAGAGGCAGCTTCAGGCCTCGAACTTATAGCCCAGGCCACGGACGGTCACCAGGTGACGCGGGCGGGAGGGCTCTTCCTCGATCTTGGAGCGCAACCGCTTGACATGCACATCCAGCGTCTTGGTGTCGCCGACATAGTCCGCGCCCCAGATCCGGTCGATGAGCTGACCCCGGGTGAGTACCCGGCCGGAATTGCGCAGCAGATACTCCAGCAGGTCGAACTCCTTCAGCGGCATGGGCACCTGCGCACCGCTGACGGTGACGGTGTGGCGTTCCACATCCATGACCACCGGGCCACCCTGCAGCACCTGCTCCTCAACCTCATCGAGGTCATTGTCCTGTTCCGCGCCACGACGCAGCACCGCCCGGATTCGGGCGATCAGCTCACGGGAGGAGTAGGGCTTGGTGACATAATCATCCGCACCCAGCTCCAGGCCCACCACCTTGTCGATCTCGGAGTCCCGGGCGGTGACCATGATGATGGGGACGGAGGAGGTGGTGCGTAGCTGCTTGCACACGTCAGTACCGGACATTCCCGGGAGCATCAGGTCCAGCAGCACGATATCAATGTCATTCTTGGCGAACTCGATCAGCGCAGTTGGACCATCACCAGCGATGATGGTGTCAAAACCCTCCTTCTTGAGGAGGAATGCCAAGGGATCGGCCAACGATTCTTCATCTTCAACGATGAGAATGGTCGTCATGATGTCTTGTCCTTTCGACGTGTCGCCACCCGTGTTACCGCATTACGGATAGGCGACCTGGAGATAGAGTCATCCCCTTCACCAGGTGTGGGGGAATCTTTCTCCGGATGATGGATCGGCAATTCAATGGTGAAGGTGGATCCGGTGCCGGGTCGGGACCATAATTTAATATTACCTCCATGGTTGGCCACCACATGTTTGACGATGGCCAGGCCAAGCCCCGTTCCGCCGGTGGAACGGGATCTGGCCTTGTCGACCCGGAAGAAACGCTCGAAAACCCGTTTCTGCTCTTCTTCACTGATTCCGATGCCACGGTCGGTGACCCGGATCAGCACCAGATCACTGTCCACCACCTTCTGCGACACCGAGACCGGGGCGGTCTGCGGAGAATAGTTGATGGCATTGCTGATGAGATTCGAGAGGGCAGTGACCAGCAGGGACTTATCACCGTTGACGTAGACCCCCCGGGGGTTGCCCTTGGTGAGCACGATCCCGGCATTATCGGCGGCCAGCTGGTTGCGGCTGATCGCCTCATCCACCAGCTCATCCACCAGCACCGGTTCCATGTCCGGCAGGGATTCCGCCCCCTGCAGCTTGGACAGGGAGATCAGCTCATTGATCATGTCCGCCATGCGGTGCGCTTCCTTGAGCAGACGGGCACCGAAGTACTCCACCTGCTCCAGGTCGTCCGTTGACTCCATGAGCGCCTCCGCCAGCAGCGCCATACCACCAACCGGGGTCTTCAACTCATGGGAGACATTGGCCACGAAGTCACGGCGGGCGGACTCCATGCGCACATTCTCGGATTCATCCGTGCCATAGGCGATGACGAAACGATCATCCACCAGGGTCAGGGGTTTGACCACCACCCGGATGGCGGTGACCCGACTGCCGGGACGTCGCCGCGACATACTCAGATCAACTGCCCGGGTTTCCTGGTCACCATAGACATTGGCCGCAAAGCGCCAGATCTCCGGGTTGAGGGTGCGCTCATGCACCATGCCCATCTCATGGGCCCGGGCATTAGAGAGCACCACTTCCCCACCCCGGTCGAGCACCACGATGCCGGTGGGTGAGCCCTGAATCGTCAGGTGGAGCACCTGGCTGACAGTGGTGACCTCATTCTTCGCCAAAGTCCCGGATGAGCGATAACGCTGCACCCGCTTATTCAGCCAGAGCACACCGGGGACCGCGAGCCCAGTGGCCACGGCCCCCAGCAGAAAGGCGATTACAAGGGACAAGTTCCTACCTGATCAAACTAATTACTTGCCACCCTGGGCGGCGACGGCTGCGGCGCCGGCGGCGGCAGCTTCCGGATCCAGGTAGGTGCCACCCGGGTTGAGGACATTGCCCTCAGCGTCGATCTCGTAGATCAGCGGGATACCGGTCGGGATATTGAGCTCTGCGATCTCCTCATCGGAGATATTGTCCAGGTACTTGACCAGGGCACGCAGGGAGTTGCCGTGCGCGGCGATCAGGACATTCTCGCCTCGCTGGGCGCGGGGAGCGATCTCCTCGAGGAAATAAGGGATGAAACGCTCGACGACGTCCTTGAGGCACTCGGTGTTCGGCACCTTGTCCAGGTCGGCATAACGGACATCATTGGCCTGGGAGAACTCAGAATCATCAGCCAGCTCCGGCGGCGGGGTGCCGTAGGAACGACGCCAGGCCATGTACTGCTCATTGCCGTACTTATCCTTGGTCTCAGCCTTGTTCAGGCCCTGCAGCGCACCGTAGTGACGCTCATTCAGGCGCCAATCCCGGATGACCGGAATCCAGTGGCGGTCAGCTGCATCCAGGGCGATGTTCGCGGTGCGGATCGCACGACGCAGCAGGGAGGTGTAGAGGACATCCGGGAGGATGCCGGCCTCAACCAGCAGCTGGCCGCCACGCTTGGCCTCAGCCTCGCCCTGTTCGGTCAGGTTGACGTCATACCAGCCGGTGAACTGGTTAGAGGCGTTCCACTCACTCTGACCATGCCGAAGAAGAATCAGTTTTCCGTTGCTCATAATGTCAAGCATGCCACTTTAAACCCCCTCCCGCCGGTTCTGGCCACAATTTCCCCCTGCCATCTCCACCCGTTGTGTGCTAGAACACGCAGCGACTTCCTCATGGCTGATCCCCGGGTTCCCTCAAGGTGCACTGGATGTGGGCGGGGTGAGGCCGGTACAGGGGCCGGTACAGGGGCCGGTACAGGGGCCGGTACAGGATTAAGTGGTGAAACTCGGCCTTAAGGTGCCAAAACCGAACCTTAAGGCCGAGTTTCCCCACTCTAGAATGCATGGGAAGAGCCACCAACCCCAGGGAAGCCTCCACCCCACCTGAGTCCCCCAGAACACCAGTACTTATCTGCCCTGTGCCCGCCGCCCGTGACAGTTCGGTAATTCCAGGGAGAGCGCCTCCGAATAGACACCGGCCAATTGCTCCGCGGTCCGGGCCCAGGAGAAGTTTGTGGCGTGTGCCACGGCATCTTCAGCCATCCGGATGCGGGTGTCATCATCATCGAGCAGCTGTGCCAGGGCATCCGCCCAGTCCGAAGGATCATGCCCATCGACCAGCAGTCCGGTTTCCCCCTCCGCCACGGCGACTGGGAGACCCCCGACCCGGGCGGCGATCACCGGGGTCCCGCTGGCCTGCGCCTCCATGGCCACCAGGCCGAAGGATTCGTTGTAGCTGGGTACCGCGATGATGTCGGCGGCCCGGTAGATGGCCACCAGTTCGGCCGGGGGACGGGGATCCAGGAAACGAATGCGGCGTTCCACCCCGAGTTCAGCAGCCATCTCCCGGTAGCTTTCCGGGGTGGCGTTCGGCCCGGAGGGACCACCACTGATCAGCACCCTCAGATTACGGTCGGGGTCACGGCGCAACAGTTCCGCCACCGCCCGGATCAGCACCTGGGGACCCTTGAATTCCTGGAGCCGACCGACAAAGGCCACGACCTTGGCGTGCAGAGGCACACCCAGTTGACGGCGGGAGCGTTCGGTGGCGCGGTCATTGCCGGGAGTGAAGAGTTCCGTGTCGGCACCCGGCGCGACCACCACGATGCGCTCTTCATTGGCGTCATAGTGCTGGATCAGGTCTGCGGTTTCCTCCCTGGTGTTGACGACCAGGAGGTCCGCATTGTCCACGAGTTGTTGTTCGCAGATGCGGCGAGCCTCGGATTCCGGGGAGTCATTTTCGCTGCGGTAGACGTTTTTCACTGCGGCCAGAGTGTGGGAGGTGTGTACCTGGGGGATTTCCCACAGGTCGCGGAGCAGCCAGCCGACCTGTCCGGAGAGCCAGTAGTGGGAGTGGATGAGGTCGTATTCGAGGTTTTCACAGCGGGCGTATTGGAGGATTCCTCCGGCGAAGGCCGCCAGCTGGGTGGGTAGTTCTTCCTTGGCCAGGCCTTCGTAGGGACCGGCGATAATGTTGATGACCCGGAGGTTTTCCCCGACTTCCACCACCTCTCCCTGGCTGGGTCTGGTGGCCCTGGTGTAGATGTCCACTTCAATGCCCTGTCTGGCCAGGTGGGTGGCGGTGGAGAGGACATAGACGTTCATGCCTCCGGCATCACCGCTGCCGGGCTGCTGCAGCGGTGAGGTGTGCATGGAGATCATCGCGATGCGCATGTCCTTCATCGTAGCCCCGCGGGACCCCAGACAGCAGCTCCACCGGGAGGCAGCAGAACCGGCACCGATGAAGAGCTCTGATGGAGAACTCGCCCCGCCACCGGGAGGGGATTGAGGACACCGGGAGAGCAGCAGGTGCCCACCTTCTTGCCTAGGGTGGGATTGAAACCCCCCTGGTGGGGGTTCGGCCCGTCCGTATACTCGGAGAGGAAAAGGTCAGGGATGCTCTCGGCGGCCCGGGTTCTGCCAGGTTTCCCGGGGGCTCCTGAATCGGAGGTCCCGGGGTTGTCCCAGGATCCCCGGGGCCGAAAGTTATCCCGCCCCACTCTCAAAGAATCGAAGGAAGAGAAATGTCGGCATTCGAGACAAAGGCCTGGCTCCAGTACTACCCGGATTGGACGCCGCACTCGCTGGATTATGAGCAGACCACCTTGCTCGACATCTACGACAACAACCTCGCCATTAAAGCGGATAAGCCGGCCACGAATTTCTTCGGCCGCACCCAGACTTACGGGGAGCTGGATCGCCAGGTCCGGCGGGCCGCCGCCGGGTTGCGGGCTTTTGGGGTCCGCCCCGGTGACAAGGTCGCCATTGTACTGCCGAATTGTCCGCAGCATATCGCCGCTTTTTATGCCGTCCTGAAGCTGGGTGCGACAGTGGTGGAGCATAATCCGCTCTACACCGCCCATGAGCTGGAAAAGCCCTTCGCCGATCATGGTGCCCGGGTGGCGATCGCCTGGGACAAGGCCGCCCCGACGCTGGAGAAACTGCGGGAGACCACCTCTTTGGAGACCATCATCTCGGTGAACATGATCGAGGCGATGCCGAAGGTGCAGCAGCTGGCGCTGCGCCTGCCGATCCCGGCGTTGAAGAAGTCCCGCGCATCGCTCTCCGAGCCGGCCCCCAACTCGGTGCCCTGGGAGGCCCTGATCGGGTCGGCCATCGGTGGTGACGGTGCCGACATCGAGAGCAGCCCGGAGGTGACCAAGGATACGATCGCCCTGATCCTCTACACCTCGGGCACCACCGGTGCACCGAAGGGCGCGCAGCTTTCCCATGGCAACCTCTTCGCCAACCTGTTGCAGGGCAAGGCCTGGGTTCCCGGTCTGGGTGAGAAGGACGAGAAGATGCTCGCCGCCCTGCCGATGTTCCACGCCTATGGCATGACCATGGTGGGCACTCTGGGTGTCTACATCGGGGCGGAGATGATCCTGCTCCCCACCCCACGGATCGACCTGATCATGAAGGTGATGAAGAAGAACACCCCGACCTGGTTGCCGGGGGTGCCCACCATCTACGAGAAGATCGTCGAAGCCGCCGAGAAGGACAACATCGACATCTCGGGGGTCGACAACGCCTTCTCCGGCGCCTCCACCCTCCCGGTGTCCACGGTGGAGCGTTGGGAACGCGCCACCGGTGGCCTGCTGGTGGAGGGTTATGGCCTCACGGAGACCTCCCCGATCATCGTGGGCAACCCGATGAACACCAACCGCCGCCCCGGCTATGTCGGCATCCCCTTCCCTGACACCGAGGTGCGCATCGCAAACCCGGAGAACCTCTCCGAGACCCTGCCGGACGGGCAGGAGGGTGAGGTGGTGGTCCGGGGCCCCCAGGTGTTCCAGGGTTATCTCAACCAGCCGGAAGCCACCGAATCCAGCTTCCACGAGGACTGGTACCGCACCGGTGATATCGGGGTGATGGAAGAGGACGGTTTCATCCGCCTGGTGGCCCGCATCAAGGAGGTCATCATCACCGGCGGCTTCAATGTCTACCCCGCTGAGGTGGAGGAGGTCGTCACAGGTCACCCGGATGTCGTGGGGGCCGCCGTCGTCGGCCTGCCCCGCGAGGACGGTTCCGAGGAGGTCGTCGCCGCGATCACCCTGCGCGAGGGTGCCGCCATGGATCCGGAAGCGCTGAAAGAGTACGCCCGCGAGCGACTCACCCGATACAAGGTGCCGCGCCGTTTCTACCACTTCGAGGAACTGCCGCAGAACATGATGGGCAAGGTACTACGCCGCGAGGTGCAGGACCTCCTCATCAAGCAGCAGCAGAAATAACGCTTATCGACGCCCCCCGCCCCAACCGTGGGCAGGGGGCGAGGGGGCACGGCGTCGTCAAGCGGGGGGTTTAGTCGAGGGAGACCCCGACCCAGACCGGCTCCGGAACCAGCTGCACCCCAAAGCGGTGCTGCACCCCATCCCGGATGGTGCGCGCCAGGTCCACCAGCTCAGCCGTCGTGGCCGAACCACGATTGGTCAGCGCCAGCGTGTGCTTGGTGGATAAGCGCGCCGGGGCGTTCTCACCCGGATAGCCGCGTTCGAAACCGGCACGGTCGATCAGCCAGGCGGCGGACAGCTTGAACGTGCCCTCCCCCGCGGGGAAGCAGGGCATCTTCGCCGCGTCCTCGGCACCACGTTCCGCGGCCACCTGGGTGCGCACCTGTTCCGCCAGCGTTCCCGACACCACCGGGTTGGTGAAGAAGGAACCCGCCGACCAGGTGTCCACATCATCCGGTTCCAACACCATGCCCTTGCTCCGCCGCAGGCGCAGCACCTCCGCCCGGACATCCGCGGCGGGGCGATGCTCCCCGGTTTCGCTGAGTTCCAGGGCGCGGGTCAGCTGACCGAAACGCAAGGGGGCGGAAAGACCATCCACCCGCAGCTGGAGTTCGATCTCCAGGACCACGGCCCGGCCGGTGAACTTCAGGTTGGAGTAACGGTAGGCCAGTTCCAGGTCAGCCACCGGAACCCAGTGGTCCTGCCCGGACTGGCGGTCATAGAGACGGACGCGGGTGAGCACATCCGCGATCTCCACCCCGTAGGCCCCCACGTTCTGCACCGGGGTGGCACCGGCGGAACCCGGGATTCCGGAGAGACATTCCAGGCCACCGAGCCCGGAGTCCACGGAAAGTTCCACCACCTCATCCCACACCGCGCCGGCTTCGGCACGCAGCAGACCGGTGGCCACATCCACCATCACGTCAGCGCATTCGATGATCACGGCCACCAGATCCAGCTCCCCATCAGCGATGAGCAGGTTGGAACCACCACCCACCACCAGGGTGGGCACCCCCCGACGGTCGAGCAGCTGCAGGGCCGCCACCACTGCCGCCGGAGTGGCACAGCGCACCGCCAGACGCGGTCTCCCACCAAGATGGAGAGTGGTCAGCTCGGCGAAGCTGATCTCGTGGTCGATGCTGACATCAGCGATCTGGGTGAGCTGCTGGGCTAGATCTGGGGTCTGGGATGAGTTCGACACACCGGTAACGGTAGTCTGTCAGGCATGGCAACCCGTAGCGAAAACACCGTAACCATCAACCAGTCCGCCGAAAAGGTGCACCAGGCACTGAGCACTGAGCAGTTCTGGGCATATGATGTGGCGAACCTCAGCCCCGAGCCGGGCGAGGTCAATGAATTCAAGGCCGTCGACGGCGGCGCCGAGGTCACCCTCTTCGAGGTGCTGCCCCTGGATGTCCTCCCCGAGGCAGTGCGCGCCATGATCAGCCAGGCGCTGAAGGTCAAGCGTGTGGTCAACGTCGGCCCGCTGGCTGACGGCAAGGCAGACATCACCTATGTCGCCGACGTCAAGGGCACCCCGGTGGACTTCAAGGGTGAGATCACTCTCGCCGGCGATGACACCACCACCACCCTGGCCTACTCCAACGAGGTCTCCGTGAACATCCCCTTCATGGGCCCCGCCATCGAGCCGAAGGTCGGCACCGCACTCGGTGAGCTCTTCAACAATGAAGGCAAGCTGGCCGAGAAGTGGATCTCCGAGAACCTCTAGTTCTTCCCTCTCTCATCTCCCGTCATGGCTGATCACGCCCATAATTTGCGCGCCCACTTCGCTGCCGCGGAGGCGGGGCGCCCCATCGGGGTGATCACCCGCGGGACCACCAACTTCAACCGTCTCAGGCGCAGTGACCGCTGGAGTATCCACCACCCGGAACTGAGGGGGATGCTCAGTTCATCCCCCCTGCCCCATGCGGTGGATGTGGGTTACGGTGCCAGTTTCACCACCACCGTGGAGTGGGCCCGCTGGCTGCGCCGTCTCCGCCCCGACATCCGGGTCACCGGCCTGGAGATCAACCCCGAAAGAGTCCTCCCACCCCGTGAAGGTGTGGAGTTTGAGCTCGGTGGTTTCGAGCTCGCCGGCTACCGCCCCCATCTGGTGCGCGCCTTCAATGTGCTGCGCCAATATGATGTCGAGCAGGTCACCGCCGCCTGGAACCTGGTTTTGGACAACCTGGCACCGGGAGGCATGTTCATCGAAGGCACCTCCGATGAACTGGGAAGACGCGCCACCTGGGTGTTGTTGGACAAGTCTGGCCCCCGTTCACTGACCCTGGCCTGGGATCCCATGGCGGTGGAACGCCCCTCGGATCTGGCGGAGCGACTGCCCAAGATGCTCATCCACCGTAATGTGCCCGGGGAGAAGATCCACGGTCTGCTCACCACCCTGGACAATGCCTGGGAACGCAGCGCCGGTTGGCAGCCCTATGGTCCGCGGGTGCGTTGGCGTCAGACCCGGGAGTTGCTCGCCCAGGAGGGCTTGACGATGGCCCCGATCCGCCGCAGGGTGCGCGACAGCCTGCTGACCGTCCCCTGGGAGACCGTCGCCCCCTGAGGCACTTCCTCCCACGATGGATATCCTGGATCACCGTGTTTCGGCTCCCCTCCCCCCGGTTTCCACCTCCCCTTGTTGAAAAGTTCCTGTCATTTGGCGGGGCGCAGTGGCGGGCGGGGCGGTTGATGGGAGACACTTGATGCCGTGGCTAAATCAACTGGTACGAAAATCTGGCAGATCCTGGTCGGCATTCTGGTTCTCATCCTGATCCTGCTGGTCATCGCGGAGCTGGGGTTGCGCTGGTTCATCGGGAACCAGCTGCGCTCCACTTTCGAGGACCAGGCTCAGGAACAGGGCATCACCCTGGAGGAGAAGCCGAGTGTCTCCTTCGGGGCGAGCCCTCTGGTGTTCTCCGTCCTCGGCGGCAATATCGGCGAGATGGACATGACGACCCCCTCCACCCTGCAGATCAACTACCCGGATGGGCCGACCTCCATTCCTGAGGTGCTCGGCTCCCCCGCCGCCACGGTCAACATGGTCAACCTGGACATCTCCGACCCCAATAACCCGGTGGCCGGGGAAATGCTCACCACCACCGAAATCCCGGATGAGATGATCCTGGCGATGATCCAGCGCAGCACCGCCGATGCCCAGGGCACCAGCCAGGACACCGGTTTCGGTGCCGCTTTCCTGCAGGAACTGATCAAGGTCACCGGCATCACCTCCCGCCCGGAGGGCAATGTCATCGACGTGGAGTTCACCAATGGTGCCGCAGTGCTCTCGCTGACGCCCCGGGTGGAAGCAGGAGAGCTGCTCTTCCAGGCCACCAATGCCAGCCTCTTCGGTTTTGATCTGCCGGCCGAGGTCAGTGAGATGATCACCACTGCCCTGGAGCAGAACATGCAGGATGCCACAGGCGACATGGAGATCACCGAGTTCGGGGTCATCGATGGCGGTATCCAGCTGAGCATCCGCGGGGAGAACCTGCCCCTGAGAGAAATTGGGGAGTCCGCCGCACTCAACTCCGATTCGGCGGCCACAACCCCTTAAAAGACCCTTCTAACGCCGTTCAGCGGCCATTGAAAAGACTCCGGGCCAGGCTCACACTGAGCATGGCCCGGAGTCCGCTATTTCCGGAGTAGTTTTCACCAAGCCAGCCTGGGGATCCCACCGGGGGCAACCCTTGGGGGCGAGCCCCGCAGAGAACTCAGGCCGGGAACTGCGAGAGGTCTGAGACCAGCACGCGGTCCGCCCCAGCTGCCAGGAGTTCCGCCACCATCTCCGGGGTGGGTTCATCGGTGATCGCACTCAGCCCCGGGATCGGTTGCCCGGGGTGGCTGGTGGCGAAGTCGACCAGTTCCGCGGCGATCACCTCCACATCGGCGGGATCCGCCCCACCGAGGTGATGTTGCCCGGTGGCGGCGATGATGCGGTCCGCGCCAGCCATCCGGATGGTGCCGACCAGGGCCTGGAGCGCGCCATCCTCGAGCAGAGAGGGTTCCAGGATCACCGCCAACCGGGCGGGGTGCGGCACTGCCTCGCGTAGGGCGATCAGTTCAGAGAGCACCGCGTTCCGGTCCGTGCGGGCAGTGACCGGGTCGAGTACCACCGCCACCTCCCCAGCCCCGTACTGGACCGCCAGGCGGGCCTCCGAGGCCTTGATGAGGGTGTGGTGCTTGCCGCTGGGGAAGCCTGCGACGGTACCCAGCAGCACCCCCTGAGTTGCCGCGGTCTGGGCTGAACCCAGCAGGGAGGGGCTGACCACCAGACCACCGAGGCCGCGTTCGAGGACCTCCCGGATCCCGGCGGCCACCTCGGCAGGCGAGTTCTCCGGCGCGAGCAGCGCCAGATGGAGATGGGGGTTCAAGAGCTACCAGCCGCTGTTTCCACTCAGAATGCTGCGCAGGTGGGGGCGGACATCAAACCAGTAGATGCCGATCGCCACCATGCCGGCCCAGGAGAGGAAGGGGAAACGGAAGTAGACCACCACTGCGGAACCCAGCAGGATGGCCGTCCAGATCCACTTGCTGTGCCGGTCACCGGCGGTAAAGGCATCTTCGCGGGTGCTGGCGGCAAGTGCGGCGCCCACCAGACCGGAGAGGGCGATCGCAATGTAGATGATGCGCTCCAACAAACTGGCGGCGAAGAGGATGTAGTCGGCAAGCATGAGGAAACTAATTGTCCTTTTCGGTGGGGTTCTTCGGCTCCGGGGAGGCATCTGCGGCCGGGCCCTCGGAAATCACTTCTCCCTCGATGATATCGGGGATCCCCCGGTTTCCGGCATCCTCGGCATCCAGGGTCTTTTCCCCAGCGGATCCACCACTCCGGCGGGCCATGGAACCTGCCCTGGTGATCAGGTCATCCAGGCGGGCGCGCAGTTCCTCGATGGTGGAATTTGCCTCACCTTCATCGGTTTTGTCACCCGACCCGAGTGTGGCGCGGCGTTCCTGCACGGAATCCACCGCCTCATCGAAGGACTCCCGCACCGACTTCACCGCCGTGGTGAACGCCGCCCGGGCCTGCTCCGCAGATTCGCCCTCCTTGGTTTCTGCGGCAGCCCGGCGGAGGTTGGCGGAGGCATCCCGGAGAATATCCTCCGCATGACTGGCGAAGCCACCGGTCGCCGCCTTGAGCTCACCAGCGCTGCGGGCACTGCTCAGCTTCGCTGAGGCCTCCTTGGTGGCGGCCCTGAAACGACTGGCGGTACTCTCCTGCGCCAGGACGGGGTCATGGAGGGCATGGGCCCCCGCAGAGGTGGTACTGCCCTCCTGTTCCCGGAAACGGCCGGTGAAATCGGAGACCACATCGCCCAGGCGGGAACCTGCCGAAAGCCAGGCCTGACCGGTTTCCTTGAGGTTGTCGAAGATGGAGTCCTTCTCGGGGGAGTTATCAGCGGAGTTGTGGGTGCTCATGGTGTTGCCTTCCGACCTTAAGGGGGGGTACTTCAACTACAGGGGGGCGATGATCAGGGAAGCTGCTGTGTATCTCCCATATTAGGTTCCGAAGAGCAATTGCGACACGGTGTAGATGATCAGGCCCGCCAACGCACCGACAAGGGTGCCGTTGAGGCGGATGAACTGCAGGTCCTTGCCCACCATCAACTCGATCTTCTCGCTGGCTTCACTCGCATCCCAGCGCTCCACTGTCTCGGAGATGATGGCGGTGACCTCCCCGGAGTAGTTATTCGCCAGGAAGGCCGCCGCACCGGTGATCCGCCGGTCCAGGGAGACACGTAGCTCCTGGTCCTCCTGGATGCGTTTGCCCCAGGTCAGGGAGAGCTCGGTGATCTTCTGTCGCAGCAGGGACTCCGGATCCCGAGCTGCCTCGATCACGGCTGCGGAGGTGCTGGCCCAGATGGTGGCACCGGCGGACTGGATGGAACGGGAAGCCATCAGGTCGGCCTTCCATCCCTCCACCCGATCGATCATCACCGGGTCCTCCTGCAGGTCGACGGCCAGGTCCTCCAGCCATCTGCGGATGGCATTGCGGGCCTCATGGTCGGGGTTCGCGGCGACATCGGTGGTGAACTTGATCAGTTCCTTGTAGACCCTTTCCCCGATGAGGTTGTTGACGAACTTCGGGGCCCACACCGGTTTGCGCTGGTCCACCAGGGTGACGATCATCTCCTCGGCACCCAGCGCCTTCTCATGGGCCCATTTGACCACTCCGTCGATGATCGGTTCGGTCTTGCCGTCCTCGATCAGCTGCTGCAGCATCCGACCGGCCGGCGGACCCCACTGGGGTTCCGCCAACTTTTCGATCACCGCGGCATTGATCACCGCCTCGGCATCCGCGGGATCCAGGGCGGCCACCGCATTGGCGGTCAGTTTGCCGGCCTCCCGGGAGACCTTCTCGGCGTTCTCGGGCTCAGCGAGCCACTGCCCCACCCGTTCCGGGATCTTCGCCTTGGACACCTTCTCGGTGATCAGGTCGGCATTGAGGAAATTCTCCCCCACGAAGCTGGAAAGCGCGGCACCCAGCTGGTCCTTCTTCCTCGGAATGATCGCGGTATGGGGGATCTTCAGTCCCATCGGGTGGCGGAAGAGGGCGGTGACGGCGAACCAGTCCGCTAAGCCACCGATCATGCCGGCTTCCGCTGCGGCGCGGACATAACCCACCCAACCCGGGGTTCCCCCCGGCTGAGCGTCGTACCAGCTGCACCAGAGGAAGATGATGGCGGCGACCACCAGCAGGCCGGTGACGAAGGCCTTGTGGTTGCGTAGCGTCTTCCGGCGTTGTGCCTCCACCTCCGCAGTGGTGCCGGGCAATCCCCCAACCTGCTCATCGACGCCTGCGGGGGCCACCTCGGTCCGCGGCGGCTCCAGCGTTGCAGCCTGGTGGGGGGCGGCCGGAGTCGGCTCCTGCCCTGGCTGATCCGCGGGCCCTTCGAGATTATGTTTACCCATGTTTCCCATTATGGCGCGGTCACGGCCAACCGGGGTGGTTCATGTGCCGGAAACCAGGTTTAAATCAGGGGCTCACATCAGGGAAACCCCGGAGGAGATGAGCTGCCAGGCCACCACCGCGGTAAGGAAGACACTGAGGATGATCTGGATCTTCTGCCACATATCCACCAGTTTAGAGAGATACTGCCGGGGATGCCGGAGCCACCTGTGGATATTCACTCCCCCAGATTCTCTGGTGGGCATGGTGGCCGGGTCTGGCATCACGTGAATTGGTGGGAAAGATTAATACCGCCGGACCGGGGCCAGAGTCCCCCGGGGCCCGGCGGCGCGAGGGGGCCCTGCATGAGCATGCGCCCTCCTCCGGAAAAGACAGCACTCCCTCACCCCGCCGGAGCAGGGTGAGGGAGTGTGTTCAGTAGTTCAGCAGGTACCTGCTAGTGAAGTCGTCCGGTTTCCTTGACGTACTTCTTGTAGCTACGGCGGCCGATGTTGATCAGGACAAAGCCGATCACCATACCGACGACACCGGCGATGGCACCACCGATCATGAAGCCCATGGAGTGATCATCACCGCCCCAGAGATGGGTGGCGGCTCCGTAGATCAGGGCACCGAAGCCAGCCAGGCTCACCAGCACAATTCCCATGCCGATCCAGGTTGCGGAACGCTCCAGGGAGGAGTGCGGTGCGCCGAGGCTCACCGGGGTGTAGCCGTCGATGTAGTTCAGCCGACCATCATACGCCGGGAAGTCCTGCGGATCCTGGATATTGGCGGGGGAATGAGCAGACATTACCTAGACTCACTTTCGTCTTCTGAGAAAACAACCTGACTTCAGCTTAGCTGAGGTTAGTTGTCCTTTGCGGAGAAGGCCGCACGTGCCCGCTCCTTGTTGATGGCTGCGACTGCGGTCAGCGGGATACCCGCCGGGCAGACATCGGCGCACTCACCGTAGAGGGAGCAGGGACCGAAGTTGGTCTCCATGTCGTCAATCATCTGACGGGCACGCTTACCGCGCTCCTCCTTGCCGAGCGGGCTCAGCTTCAGGTGGACCAGCTTGGCACCGGTGAACAGGTGCGCGGCACCGTTCGGGCAAGCTGCGACACAGGCACCACAACCGATGCAGGCCGCGTGGTCGAGCGCGAGCTCGGCGGTCTGGTGGTTGGTGTGCAGGGTGTCGGCATCCGGGGCGGTGCCGGCGTTGATGGAGACGTAGCCACCCTGCTGCATGACGCGGTCCAGGGCGGAACGGTCGATGACCATGTCGCGGATGACCGGGAATGCGGCGGAGCGCATCGGCTCGATCTTCAGGTGGTCGCCATCGTTGTAGTTGACCAGGCGCTGCTGGCAGGCGGGGGTGTTCTGCTCAGCACCGTGGGGACGACCGTTGACGGTCAGGCCACAGGTACCGCAGATGCCCTCGCGGCAGTCGGAACCGAAGGCGAAGGGTTCCTTGTTTTCTTCGGTGTAGCGGTTGTTGACGTGATCCAGGAGCTCCAGGATAGACATCTGCGGAACAGCGTCCGGGACCTCAACGGTCTCGAAGTGACCCGCGTGGTTCGGTCCTTCCTGACGCCAGATATCCAGTGTCAGCTTCATTACTTGTAGTTCCTTGTCTGCAGCGGGATGGATTCGAAGGAGAGGGGCTCAGCGTGGCGGACGAAATTGCCCTCGCCGGCCGGCTCCCATGCGGAGACGAAGCACCAGTTCTCATCATCACGCTCTGCTTCGCCATCCTCAGAGAGGTGGTCATCGCGGAAGTGTGCGCCACAGGACTCATCGCGGTCGAGGGCGTCGACACACATGAGCTCACCCAGGTCGATGTAGTCAGCCACGCGTGCGGCGTACTCCAGTGCCTGGTTCATGTAGTTCTGCTCACCGGGGACCTGCACGTTGGTGCGGAAGTCCTCACGCAGTTCCTGGATGTCCTTGATGGCCTGGGTCAGGTCCTTGACGTTACGGGAGACACCACAGGCGAAGTAGAGGATCTCACCGAGCTTGCGGTGGTAGTAGTCCGCACCGTGCGGGTTCGGGCCCTTGGTGTTGAGCAGGTTGTCGATGCGTGCCTGCGCACGTGCCAGGGCTTCCTGGGCGGCCGGGGAATCCTCGGCCGGGGCGTCGGTACCCAGCAACGGCGCCAGGTAGTTCGGCACGGTGAAGGGCAAGGTGAACCAGCCGTCGACGGATGCGGACAGCAGCGAGTTAGCACCCAGACGGTTTGCACCGTGGTAGGTCCAGGAGGCCTCACCGGCGGCGAAGAGGCCGTCGATGGAGGTCATCTCGTTGAAGTCGGTCCACAGGCCACCCATGGTGAAGTGGCAGGTCGGGGCGATACGCATCGGGGTGGAGTAGGGATCCTCGCCGATGGCCTCTTCATACATCTGGAAGAGGTTGGAGTAACGCTCGCGGATGGTGTCCACGCCCAGACGCTCCATGGCATCAGTGAAGTCCAGGTAAGCGGAGTTCTTCAGCGGGCCGATGCCGTAGCCGGCATTGATCTGCTGGGAGATGGCACGGGAGGCGACGTCACGCGGGACCAGGTTGCCGAAGGCCGGGTATCGGCGCTCCAGGAAGTAATCGCGATCCTCCTCGGGGATGCTGTTCGGGTCGCGCTCGTCGCCCTTTTCCTTGGGAGACCAGATGCGGCCGTCGTTGCGCAGGGACTCCGACATCAGAATGGTCTTCGACTGCCAGGTCGCGTTGACCGGCAGGCCGGTCGGGTGGAACTGGATGAAGGAGGGAGAGGCGAAGTAGGCACCCTGCTCGTAGGCGCGCATGAGGGCGCCGGCGTTGGAGTTCTTGGCCAGGGTGGACATGTGGTACACGTTGCCGTAACCACCGGTGGCCAGGATGACCGCATGGCCGGTGTGGGCGCGCAGCTCACCGGTGATGAGGTTGCGCATGATCAGACCCTCGGTGCGCTTCTTGCCCTCATGTTCGGTGACGATCAGGTCAACCATCTCATTGTGGGTGAAGATCTCGACGGTGCCGAGGTGGATCTGGCGCTGCAGTGCCGAAGCGGTCGACAGCTGCAGCTGCTGCCCCGTCTGGCCACGGGTGTAGTAGGTACGGGAGACCTGCACACCACCGAAGGAACGGGTGGCCAGGGCGCCGCCGTATTCGCGGGCGAAGGGGGCGCCGATGGCGTTCATGTGGTCGATGACGCGGGCGGACTCGATGGCCAGACGCCAGCAGTCGGACTCGCGGCCACGGTAGTCGCCACCCTTGACGGTGTCCTTGACGTGGCGGTAGGCGGAGTCATTGTCCACCTTCTTGCCACGGGCGGAGTTGACACCACCCTGGGCGGCGATGGAGTGCGCACGACGCGGTGCATCGTGGTAGGTGAAGACCTTGACGTCGTAGCCCAGCTCGCCGAGGGCGGCTGCGGCAGCACCACCGGAGAGGCCGGTGCCGACGACGAGGATCTTGAACTTGCGGCGGTTCAGCGGAGAGACCAGGTTCATGTGGTCCTTGTTGTACTGCCACATATCCTTGGTCGGAACACCAACGGGCTGGTTGGAGTCCAGAACCGTACCAGGCACAACACCCTGGACCACGGAGGTCGGGTGCTGGAATTCCTGATTCGCAACGGTTTCAGTGTTAGAGCTCATTTTTTCCTTTTCCCCTTTAACCGATCCAGCCGAAGGCGACGGACAGCGGGATAGAGATGTTGCCGATCATGACGACCGCGGGAACCAGGTAAGCCACGAACAGGAGGATTGCCCGCCAACGCTTACCCACGATGCCCAGGTCGCTCACTGCGAGCCAGATGCCGTGGGAGAGGTGGAAGAAGAGAACCACCATGGCGATGATGTAGAAGGCGGCAACCCACCAGCGGGAGAAGCTGGCGATCAGGTTGGCGTAGATCTCACCGTGCTGGAAGACCTCGGCCGCAGCCGGGGTCACACCCATGGTCAGGTCCAGGATGTGGAAGATGATGAAGGCCAGCAGGATGATGCCGGTGATCAGCATGGTGCGGGTAGAGAAGGAGTTCAGGCCACCAACCAGGTTGGTGCGACGGAACTTGCCGCGAGATTCGCTGGCCCGCTTATTCAGCGCGAAGGCACCATAAACGTGGAGCACCACAGCGACCAGCAGGACGATGCGGAAGAGCCACAGGAATCCCTCACGAGGAAGAATGGGGTCACCCATGGTGCGCAACCACTCACCGTAGGTATTCAGTGGGTGAGAGCCGTCCGCGTAGGGGGACATGAAAACCTTCATGTTTCCCACCATGTGGACAAGAACATAAAAGCCGAAGAGCAGGCCGGTGACGGCCATCGTCAGCTTCAGCGCCCAGGTCGGGTATTTCGGCCGCTCACGCAGCGGCTTTTCAGTAATCTTGCCGTGAGCGATTGCGTCACGGTCTGCATTCGTAACAGTCATGGCACCTCCAGTGTCGGGATTACCTTACGTCCTTCCATGAACTTTGAACTACTTATAACCCCCTCAGGTGAGCGTGACCATACCGGGAAATGCCCCCTTTCGGGTATAATTTAGGCCAGCCTTACCTCTCAATTTGAAGTATTTCAGGGAAGCAAGTACACGTCACGCGGTTTCGGCGAATCCCGTGGTAGGAGTTCCTGCGGCTACTGTGAGGTTGATCACGAGGCCCGGTACAAAGTGCCAAAGCCACCCTAAAAGGGATCAACCATTTGGATGAGACTCCCCCTTGCCCCATCTGTTCAGCTGCCCTACTTTTGCCCACCCAATAGTCACAGTCTGCTAATTTTGCGGAAGTTTTTTGTTAAATATGTGCAGTCGTGATCGTCATCACGGTATTGTTGGCGCATGGCTAAGACTTATGTAGGTTCACGTCTGCGTCAGCTGCGTCGGGAGCGGGATCTCAGCCAGGCGTCACTGGCTGCGACCCTCGGTCTCTCTGCAAGTTATGTGAACCAGATTGAACACGATGTCCGTCCTCTGACGGTTCCCGTTCTACTCCGCATCACCGAAGCTTTCGGTGTCGACGCAACCTTCTTCTCCCGGGACGATGACTCCCGCCTCCTGGCTGAGATCCAGGACGTGATCACCGACCAGGAGATCAACCAGTCCCCCGTGGAACTCCAGGAGCTCTCCGAGCTGGTGTACAACCACCCGGTGATCGCCCGCACCCTGGTTGACATGCACCGCCGTTATAGCAATGTCCGCGACAAACTCTCCATCGCCACCGACACCCGTCGTTCCTCCGACCCCTCCGACGGCAAACTCGCCTCCCAGGCACTGTCCATGCCCCATGAGGAGGTGCGCGACTTCTTCTATGCCCGCAAGAACTACCTCGATGAACTCGACCTGCGCGCCGAGGACATCTCCCGTCAGCTCAACGTCACGCTTTTCGACGTCCGCGCCACCGAGGACGCTCTCTCCCGCCGCCTCCAGGTCGAACATGGGGTCCAGGTGAGCACCCGCACCAGCAATGAGGGCACCCTCCACCGCTATGACCCCGCCACCCGGGAACTCTGGCTCGACTCCCAGCTCTCCCCCGGTCAGCGGGCCTTCCGCATGGCGCAGGAACTGGCCTACCTGGAGTGCAACCCCATCCTGGAGTCCCTGGTCGCCAGCGGTAACTTCACCTCCGAGGCCTCCGAGCAGCTCGCCCTGCGTGGCGTGGCCAGTTACTTCGCGGCGGCCGTGATGCTGCCCTACCGCACCTTCCACGCCGAGGCCGAGAAATCGGGTTATGACGTGGAGTTCCTCTGCCAGATGTTCGGCGTGGGTTATGAGACCGTGGCCAGCCGACTGTCCACCCTGCAGCGCCCCAACCTGCGTGGCATCCCCTTCACCTTTGTCCGGGTGGACCGGGCCGGCAACATGTCCAAGCGGCAGTCCGCCACCGGTCTGCACTTCACCAGCTCCGGCGGCACCTGCCCGCTCTGGGCCATCTACGAGACCTTCAGTAACCCGGGCAGCATCGTCCGCCAGTTCGCTCAGATGCCCGATGGCCGCAACTACCTCTGGGTGGCGCGCACCGTCCAGCACCACCAGGGCCGTTTCGGGGAATCCGGCAAGCTCTTCTCCATCGGCCTGGGCTGCGAGGCCCGCCATGCGGACCGCACCGTCTACGCCAGGGGTTTCGACCTCACCGACATGTCCCAGGCCACCCCCATCGGTGCTGGTTGTCGGGTGTGCTCCCGCAAGAACTGCGCCCAGCGCGCTTTCCCGCAGGTGCATGAGCCGGTGGTCATCGACGCCCACTCCTCCACCGTCGCCCCCTACTAAACCCTTTTCGCTTATCGACGCACCCCCTCCGCTCCGGCAGGGGTTCACCGGATGGTGCCCGGCGGGGAAAACACCGGGGACCCCACCACTGCAAAAGCAGTGGTGGGGTCCCCGGTTGCGGTGTCACTTCACCGCGAAAATGATTCAGTCTAGAGGTTGATCATGTGGCCTTCAATGCCGTGAGCGGCTTCCTTGATGGCCTCGGACATGGTCGGGTGGATGTGCACGTTACGGCTGATCTCGGTTGCGGTCAGGTCGAAACGCTCTGCCAGGGTCAACTCGGCGAGCATCTCGGAGACGTTGGCACCGACCAGGTGGGCACCCAGGATCTCACCGAACTCGGCATCCGCGACGACCTTGGCGAAACCGGCGGTCTCGGCCAGTCCGGCTGCCTTACCGTTGGCGGTGAAGGGGAAACTGGTGACCTTGATCTCGCGGTCCGCGAACTTCTCGCGGGCCTGCTCCTCGGTGTAACCGAAGGATGCGACCTGCGGGTTACAGAAGGTGGCACGCGGCATCATCATGTAGTCGCCCAGTTCCTGGGTCTCTTCATCAGCGATGGTCTCGGCGGCGACGACACCCTGTGCCTCGGCGACGTGTGCCAGCTGCAGCTTGGCGGTGACGTCACCGATCGCGTAGATGCCCTCGACGTTGGTGCGCATGCGCTCGTCGATGTCGATGGCGCCACGCTCGGTGAGCTTGACACCGGTGTTCTCCAGGCCGAAGCCCTCGACCCGCGGTGCGAAGCCGACGGAGACCAGCACGCGGTCGACGTTGAGGGTCTCAGACTTCTTGCCGTCCTTGGACTCGACATCCACCTCGACGACATCGCCCTTGTCGCGGACGGCGGTGGTCTTGTAGCCGGTCAGCAGCTTGATGCCCAGCTTCTTGTACTCCCGGGCGATGACCTTGGAGACCTCGATGTCCTCATTCGGCAGGACGCGGTCCATGAACTCGACGAGGGTCAGTTCCACGCCATAGTTAGCCAGCACATAAGCGAATTCCATGCCGATGGCGCCGCCACCGACGATGACCATTTTCTTCGGCAGCTCACTGTTGAGGATCTGCTCCTCATAGGAGACAACGTTCTCGGAGAGCTCCACACCCGGGAGGGTGCGGACGACGGAGCCGGTGGCGATGATGACATCGTCGAAGGTGAGGGACTTGCCCTCATCCTTGCCATCACTGATCTCGATGGTCTTGGCATCCTTGAAAGTGCCCAGGCCGTTGATCTCGGTGATGTTGTTCTTCTTCATCAGGTAATGGACGCCCTTGACGATGCTGTCAGACACCTTGCGGGAACGCCCGTGGGCGACCCCGAAATCAAAGGAAACCTCACCGGAGATGCCGAAGGTCTTCGCTTCATGGTTGAAGGTGTGTGCCACCTCGGCGTTCTTCAGGAGAGCCTTGGAGGGGATACAGCCGACATTGAGGCAGACGCCACCCCAATACTGCTTCTCCACGACTGCGACCTTCTTGCCAAGCTGGGACGCACGAATTGCGGCAACGTAACCACCGGGGCCCGCGCCGAGGACTACTACATCATAATGTTCACTCACGTTTACAAGGATACGTAATCAATGCCGCATTGTCGTAGAAACGTGCAATTGATGGCCCCTCAGGTTCTGCACTTTCGGGACCCCCGGGCCCACAACGAGGGAAAAGTGGACACCCCCGGAAAGCAGCGAACCCCGTTCCGGGTGTGGTACGCGGAGCGGGGTTCGGGCAACGACAGGTCGTATCAGAACATACCCAGGGTGTAGCTCAGGTTGGAGGAACCGGAGGAACCCAGGTGGATGAGGTTGCCCAGGTGGGTGTTGATGAACAGGAGTACCTGCTCGACAATGGGATGCATAGGGAGACTTCCTTCGATTCTGTCGTGGTTTCTTCGGAGCCCCACTCCCGCCACCGAGGCATCGCTGCAGGGCCCCAGATATTAAAGCGACACTCTTCAACAAAGTGTTACGCCCCAGCTGAGTACAAGCCATTATGGCACAGCCCCTACATACCTAACATGGAAACCACCATCACCGCAGTCCCTGAAAACCCCCGGCGCAGGGGGCAGGTCACACACCGGCCCGGGAAAGTGCCCCCGGCCCACTTCACCATCCGCTGATAGCATCTCAGCGTCACCCGCTATCCGGCTCCGCACCCCCCCAATGAGGAAGCGAATCCCCCATGAAATTTCTGCACCGCCTGGCCGCCCCACTTGCCGTCCTCAGCATCTGCGTCACCGCAGCTGCCGGGGGCATGCCCCTCGCCGGCGCCGGAACCATGGGTGAGCCGACCCCGGCGGATCTGGCGGCCGGGGCCCCGGTTTCGGAGATCTACCCGGAAACCGCCCCGGTAACCGCGGACTCCCCGGAATGGCGGCACCAGCTCCACGCCGACACCTCCGGCCGGATCGAGGAACTGATCGCCACCTCGCCCGCCATGGATGGTCGGGAGATATCGCTGGCGGTGATCCGCGCGGAACAGCCCGGTGCCCCGACCATGTACATGCTCAATGGTGCCGACGGTGGCGAGGGCGGGGCGAACTGGATCCAACAGACCGACATCCTCGACTTCTTCCTGGACAAGAACGTCAATGTGGTCATCCCCATGGAGGGTGCCTTCTCCTACTACACGGACTGGGTCACGGAACATCCCGGCCTGGGTGGCAAGCAGCGCTGGGAAACTTTCCTGACCAGGGAGCTGCCCGTCCCCATCGAGTCCCACCTGCAGGCCAATAATGACCGTGCCATCACCGGTATGTCCATGTCGGCCACTTCTTCCCTCCTGCTGGCCCAGCACAATCCTGGGTTCTATGCGGCGGTGGGTTCTTTCTCGGGGTGTGCCGCAACATCCAACCCGGTGGGTTATCTGGCAATGCAGACCACCCTCGACCGGGCCGGCACGAGCCCCGAGCAGGTCTGGGGCCCCCGGGGCACCGCCAACTGGCACTACAATGACGCCCTGATCAACGCCGCTGAGCTGCGCGGCACAGAAATCTATGTTTCCAATGGCTCCGGTCTGGCCGGGAAGTGGGATCTGCCCTCCAGCCCCCGGCTGCAGGAATTCAACCAGATCCAGGTGTCCGCCGCCATGGCGGAGACCATCGTGGTCGGGGGTGCGATCGAGGCGGTCACCAACACCTGCACCCATGACCTGGCCACCGCACTGGCCGCCGAGGACATTCCCGCCACCTTCAGTTTCCGCCCCACCGGCACCCACTCCTGGGGTTATTGGCAGCAGGATCTCTGGGACTCCTGGCCGACCTTCGCCCGCGCCCTCAACCTCTCCTGAGCGCTTGTCGACGCCCTCCCCCTTGGGGAACCGCGGCGTCGATAAGCATCCCCGGTGGGCCACGTAGACTGCGGTCATTATGACTGATTCCCCCTCCCCCGACTTCCTTCCCGGCGAGATTGACCCGGATCTGCTGCTGCCCATCGACTCCGAGGCCGCCCTGGACTGGGCCCGCACCTGGTCCACGCAGACCGAGGCGATGGTGGATGCCGATCCGCTGCGCGCCCAGCTGCAGGAAGAGATTCTCGCCGCCCTGGACAATGATGAACGCATCCCCTACGTCGCCCGGCGCGGGGAGCAGCTCTATAACTTCTGGCGGGATGCCGAGCACAGCCGGGGGTTGTGGCGCACCACCGATCTGGCTTCCTACCTGAATGGGGAGCCGGAGTGGCGGGTGCTGATTGACCTGGATGCGCTGGCCGCGGCGGAGGGTGAGAACTGGGTGTGGAAGGGTGCGGTGGTGCGCCGCCCGGCGGATGACCGTGCCCTGGTTCGGTTGTCCCGGGGTGGTGCGGATGCTGTGGTGGTGCGCGAATTTGATCTGCACAGCGGGACTTTCCTCGAGGGCAATGCCTTCACCCTGCCGGAAGCGAAGTCCGATCTGAGTTGGCTGGACCTCGACACCCTGTTGGTGGGTACCGATACCGGTGCGGGTTCCTTGACCACCTCTGGTTATCCGGTGGAGGTGCGTCGCTGGTCCCGGGGTACTGAACTGGCTGCCGCACCCCTGCTGGCCCAGGGTGAGGCCACTGATGTGGCGGTGGGCGCCTATGTGGACCCCACCCCCGGTTTTGAGCGGGTCACGGTGTCCCGGGCCCTGGATTTCTACCGCTCCCGCACCTGGGTCGGGGATGTTGGTGCTGAGCTGCGGGAGGTTGAGGTCCCGGAGGACTGTGAGAGCATCACCCACCGCCAGTGGCTCTTCCTGCTGCCCCGCAGTGATTTCGCCGGCATTCCGGCCGGTGGGCTGGGTGTCATCGAGCTCGAGAGTTTCCTCGACGGCGGCCGTGAGGTGGCGGCGGTGTTCACCCCGGATGAGGCCACCGCGCTGCAGTCCCTGGCCTTTAGCGAGAACCACCTGATCCTGACCCTGCTGCACAATGTCTCCACCCAGCTGAAGGTGGTGTCGCTGGCGGATCCCCTGGGCGAGCAGCGCCGCATTGAGCTTCCCGAGCTGGTCACCGCCTCGGTGGTGGCCACCGCCGCGCTGGACGGGGATGAGATCTGGATCAGTGCCTCCTCCTTCACCGAACCCGCCACCCTCTACCGCCTGGATCTGGCGGATTCGCTGCGTCCGGTGGCGGTCCGCAGCGCCCCGCAGGTCTTCGATGCCACCGGCCTGGAGACCCGCCAGCACTGGGCGATCTCCGCTGATGGCACGAAGGTCCCCTACTTCATCACCGGTGTCTTCGACGGCACCCCCCGACCCACCCTGGTGGGTGGTTATGGCGGTTTCGAGGTGTCACTGACCCCCGGTTATGCCGGGGTGAAGGGACTGTCACTGTTGGAGCGTGGCTGGTTCACGGTGATCCCCAACCTGCGTGGCGGAGGTGAATTCGGCCCCACCTGGCATTCCCAGGCGGTGAAGACCAACCGGGTGAAGGTCTTCGAGGATCATCGTGCCGTGATCAAGGACATCCAGGCCCGAGGTTACACCACCCCGCAGTTGACGGCCGTCCGGGGTGGTTCCAATGGTGGGCTGCTCACCTCCGCGGCACTGACCCGGATGCCGGAACTGCTCGGTGCGGCCGTCATCCAGGTGCCCCTGACCGATATGCTGCGCTATCACACCTGGTCAGCCGGGGCGAGCTGGATGGCGGAGTACGGCGACCCGGAGATCCCGGAGGAGCGTGCGGTGATCGAGTCCTACTCCCCGCTGCACAATGTCTCCCCACGCACGGAGCGGGAGTACCCCCCGGCGCTGGTGACCACCTCCACCCGGGATGACCGCGTCCACCCCGCCCACGCCCGGCTCTTCGCCCGAGAACTGGCCCGGGCCGCCCAGCCGGTGGTCTATCACGAGAACATTGAGGGTGGTCACGCCGGAGCCGCGGACAACACCCAGGTGGCTGCGGTGGAGTCCCTGATCTACTCGTGGTTGATCACGCAGCTTTCACCCCAGGTAGGATCTCCAGACGATGACTAGAAAGCGACTGCGTTCCACCCCGGTTCCCGGCACCCGGGACAAATACACCGGTATCGACTTCAACCTCGGTTTCCACATCCGTTCCTATGAACTGGATCTGGCCTACCGGGTGAGTCCGAACCACCTCAGCGGAACCGCCACCCTCCAGCTGGACAACTACCTGCCACTGGCCTCGATGACCCTGGATTTAGCCGATAACCTGAGGGTGCAGAAGGTCAACGCCACCGGCACCGCAGGTACCTCCATCAAGGTCAGCCGCTTCCGCCAGTCCGTGGGAAAACTGCGGATCAGCTTCGCCGAGGAGATCCCGGTAGACCAGGAGTTCACCCTCCAGATCCGCTACGCCGGCAATCCCCAGCCGTTGCGCACCGCCTGGGGAGAAATCGGCTGGGAGGAACTGGACAATGGTGCCCTCGTCGCCTCCCAGCCCTGCGGTGCCCCCAGCTGGTTCCCCTGCGATGACACCCCGGATGAGAAGGCCTACTACGACTTCCGGATCAGCGCCGACAACCCCTACACCGTGATCACCAACGGTGAATTCCTGGGTCGCCGCGCCGCCGGATCACGCACCACCTGGCACTACCGCACCGAACATCCCCTGGCCAGCTACCTGGCCACCATCCAGGTCGGTGAGTACGAGACCCTGATGCTGAGCACCCCGGATTCCCAGGTGCCCATCCACGCCTATGTCCCACCCTCCCGCCGCCAGGGCTTCCTCGCCGACTTCCGGGAACAGGCCCAGATGATGGAGGTGTTCACCCACCTCTTCGGCCCCTACCCCTTCACCCGCTACTCCGTGGTCGTCACCGAAGATGTGCTGGAGATCCCCCTGGAGGCCCAGGGACTGTCCATCTTCGGTTCCAACCACGCCTCCGGCAAGGGGGAATGGAACCGCCTGATCGCCCATGAACTGGCGCACCAGTGGTTCGGTAACTCCCTCGGCGTGGCCCAGTGGAATGACATCTGGCTCAATGAGGGCATGGCCTGCTACGCCGAGTGGCTCTGGGATGAACAGGCCCACGGCATCCCCGCCGAGCAGAGCGCCCGCCGACACTACCGCGGCCTGCTGCTCAAACCCCGCACCGTCCTGCTGGCCGACCCCGGCACCGACCTGATGTTCGACGACCGGGTGTACAAACGCGGAGCGATCACCATCCACGCCATCCGCTGCCTGCTCGGCGACGAAGGATTCTTCCGGATGCTGCGCCGCTACGTCGCCGCCAGCCGCCACGCCGTGGTCGAAGCCGTCGACCTACGCAGCGAGGTGCTCCACGTCTGCCGGGAGCTGAACATCCCCACCCAGGAATTCGAGGACCTCTGGCATAGCTGGCTGAATGAGAAATCCCTGCCCCGCTTCCCCCAGCACCGGGATTAGACACCACCCATGAAGGCACTCTCCCTGGCGACCGTCTTCGCCGCCCTCTCCGGCTTCATCGTCCTCTACCTGGCCCAATGGACCCTGGATGAGGGCGGTTACGCCGAATTCCAGATCTACTGGGGCCTCTTCTTCGCCTGCACCGGCATCCTCGACGGCCTGATGCAGGAAACCACCCGGGCGGTCTCCGCAGCGAAAGACAGCGGCCGGAGCGGCAACGCCAGCCCCTGGCGGCTGGGCGCCATCCTGGGCTTCACCGCCCTGCTGATCGTCCTGGCCAGCGGCTTCTGGTGGATGCCCATGCTGGTCAGCGGCAGCACCTTCTCCGCCACCGCCCTCATGGCCCTCGGCCTGCTCTTCTACGCCTTCCAGACCGTCCTCTCCGGTGTTCTCTCCGGCCTGGGACTCTGGGTGCGTTATGCCTGGCTGGTGGCCCTGGACTCCGGCATCCGACTGTTGCTGGCCCTGGTGGCCTGGGCACTGGGCTGGCACCTGCTCGCCTTCCTGATCATCACCGTCATCGGTGCCGCCAGCTGGCTGATCATCCTCGCCGGCTCCCCCGAAGCCCGGCAGGCCCTGCGCGCCGGGGTTGATGTGGATCGGCCCACCCTGGTCCGCCGGGTGGGTTCAGCGATGCTCTCCACCGGTGCTTCAGCGGTGTTGATCACCGGTTTCCCGGTGCTGGTGGGGTTCACCTCCGAGGCTGAGGCCGGCACCGTGGTCGGCCTGGCGGGCATCCTCAATGCAGTCACCCTCACCCGCGCCCCGATCCTGGTGCCGCTGCAACGTTTCCAATCCGCCCTGATCGTCCGATTCGTCAACAATCGGGGTAATCTTTACTCCGCCCTATTGACTCCCATGGCCGTGGTGCTCGGCCTGGGACTGCTCGGTGGTGGGCTGGCCTGGCTGCTCGGGCCCTGGATTCTGGACACCTTCTTCAAACCTGAGCTCTGGGTGCCGGGACTGATCCTGGCCATCCTCACCTTCGCTTCGGCGTGCACCGGAACACTGATGATCACCGGTGCCGCCACCCTGGCCCAGGAACGCCACCGTTGGTATGCCGCCGGTTGGCTCAGCGCCACCTTCATCGCCCTGGTGGTGTTGATGCTGCCCTTCTCCCTGGAGGTGCGGGTCTGTGCCGCCCTGCTCATCGGACCGGTGGCTGGTGTGCTGGTGCACCTGGTGGCCCTGCGCAGCGGGCTGAGCCCAGCAGGCAGGGCCGCGGACCCGGGGGCTGACAAGGTGGCGGGGCATACTGCTCCGGGGCTCCCACCTCACTGATTCTGCGGAGGGTGGCGGGACCGGGTACGTCGACTAGAGTTCTCAGTCATGCCGAGTCTGACCGCCCTGATCACCGTTTACCACCGGATCGACCCCGGGGAGCTCGCCGAGAGCCTGGACAGCCTGAATGCCCAGACCCGCCCCGCCGATGAGGTCGTCATCGTCGAGGACGGACCCCTGGGTGATGGGTTGCGGCGCGTCATTGATGATTATCTGGCCGCCACCCCGGGTGCCAGGGTGGTGCGTCTGGCCCGTAACCAGGGTTCCGGCCCGGCGTCCGCGGCCGGCTTGGACACCATCCACACCGAGCTGCTGGCCCGCCAGGATGCCGATGACATCTCCCGGCCGGAACGTTTCGAGAAGCAGCTGGCCTATTTCGAGGCTCATCCGGAGGTGGATGTGCTGGGTACCGCGGCCACTGAGTTCCGGGATCACCTGGACAATGTGGTGGGGGTGCGCACCCTGCCGGGTTCCCACCAGGAGATCACGAAGTACCTGCGGATCAATAACCCGATCAGCCATCCGACGATGATGGTGCGTACCGCGGCGGTGAAGGAGGCCGGTGGTTATCGGGCGGTGCACCACATGGAGGACTACGATCTCATGGCGCGGCTGCTGCGTGATGGCCGGATCTTCCACAACCTCCCGGAGTCCCTGCTTCACTTCCGGACTTCGGCAGCCCAGTTCGAGCGTCGCACCGATGCCGGCATGTTCGCCGCGGAACGACAGATGCAGCGCAACCTGGTTTCCTATGGGCTGATCTCCCGGCCCCGTTCCTGGCTGAACCTGGTGATCCGCAGCACCTACCGCGCCATCCCCAAGGCATTCCTGCAGCGGGTCTACGGCAAGTTGTTCCACCGATGAAACTGAGTGGGCTAGCATGAAGGACATCATGAATGACGTTTCACCCTCCCAGGACAATCGGGACACCTGGCTGATCATCCCGTGTTACAACGAGGGGACGGTCATCCAGGAGGTCATCGAATCCGCCCGGGAGACCTTCCCGAATATTGTCGCCGTCAATGACGGCTCCCCCGATGACTCCGCTGCGCGTATCCACGCCGGCGGGGCCCATCTGGTCAACCACCCCGTCAACCTCGGCCAGGGCGCCGCCATCCAGACTGGCATTGAATACGCCCGGAAGCAGCCGGGGGCCAAGTACTTCGTCACCTTCGACGCCGATGGGCAACACCAGGTCAAAGATGTGCTGAAGATGGTGGCCCGTCTGCGGGAAGAACCCCTCGACATCGTCGTGGGCACCCGTTTCGGCCGTCCCCGCGCTGAGGATGACCAGGTTCCCCTGATCAAACGCATCGTCCTCAAGACCGTGGTGAGACTCTCCCCCACCACCCGCAAGCTGGGGCTTTCCGATGCCCACAATGGTCTGCGGGCCTTCAACCGGACTGTTGCCGAGCAGATGAACATCCGTATGAACGGTATGTCACACGCCTCGGAGATCGTCTCGATGATCGCCGCCAAGGAATGGCGGGTGGCGGAGGAGCCGGTGGACATCCTCTACACCGAATACTCCATGAGTAAGGGCCAGTCCCTGATCAACGGTGTCAATATCCTCGCTGACGGTCTGCTGGCAAGGAGACTCCCATGACCATCCTCATCCAGATTCTCCTGCTGATCGGTGTCCTGGCACTGGCGTACTACTTCATCAGCAACCGCCGCAAGGCCCGCGCCAAGGCCGGGGTGAAGATCGGTTTCGCCCTGTTCATCCTGGTGTCCATCTGGGCGGTGCTGCGCCCCGATGACCTGACCGTGGTTGCCAATTGGCTGGGTGTCTCCCGGGGCACCGACCTGCTGCTCTATGGCCTGGTGGTGGCCTTCATGTTCGTCACCATCTCCTCATATATGCGTTTCCGCGAACAGGAGCTGCGCTATGCCCGGCTGGCCCGGGCGGTGGCCCTGCAGAACTCCATCACCCCGCAAGAAGAACTCAAGGACGTCTAGCTCCTTCGAGGCTCCCCCCCCCCCACAACGACGCCCCCCTGCAGACCTGGTCTGCAGGGGGGGCGTCGTCACGCTTTTTGGGGCAGGGTCAGACCTGCTCGCCGCGGAAGAAGTCCACGGTGCGGCGAACCCCCTCCTCGATGCTGACCTCCGGCTCCCAACCCAGCAGCTGTTTCGCCTTCGCCGGGGAGATCGCCGAACGCGGCACATCACCCAGCCGGGCCGGTGCGAACTCCGGATTATCCTCGGCTCCGGCGGCAGCCGCCACCAGGGAATGCAGCTGACGGTCCGAGGTCTCCACCGCGGTACCGATGTTGAAACGCTCCCCACCAGCCAGATCCCCGGCTGCCAGGTAGAAGGCACGCACCACATCACCGACATAGACATAGTCACGGGTATTGGAACCATCACCGTAGACCTTGGTGGGCTGAGCACCCAACAAACGCTGCGAGAAGATCGCCACCACACCAGCCTCACCATGCGGATCCTGACGCGGACCATAAACATTGGAGGGCGCGATATGCGAGCACTCCAGGCCATAAAGATGACGATAGGTGTTCAGGTAGATCTCACCGGCCACCTTCGAGGCCGCGTACTGCGAATAAGGATCCACCGGCTGCTCCTCGGTCACCGGCAGCTGATCGGTCTCCCCGTAGATCGAGCCACCGGAGGAGGTGAACACGATCTTGCGGACCCCGTTCTTCCGGGCGGCCTCCGCGATCCGGATGGTGGCCAGGATATTGGTCTCGGCATCATGGAGGGGATCCGCCACCGAAAGACGAACGTCGATCTGTGCAGCCAGGTGGAAGATCACCTCCGGCTGATGCTGGGCCAGCAGTTCATCAAAGTTGACCTCGAGCAGATCCGCCTCGAGGAAGGTGAGTTTGCCGGTTGCCTGGGCCTCCGCCAGGTTGGCGAGTTTGCCGCGGGAAAGGTTGTCCACCACCACGACCTCGTGGCCTTCGGCGATCAACAGGTCAGTGAGGTTGGAACCGATGAATCCGGCGCCGCCGGTAACGAGAGTACGCATGAGCCCAACTTTAACAGCGACGCGTGCTCCAGCTCAGGATCAGCAGACAAAGAAATGCCATCACCGCCCCGAAACCGATCATCTGGGGATAGGTGAAGGTGTCACTGAGGCTGGTCATCACCGCCGGAACCACCATGCCGCTGTAGGTCAGGCAGTAGAAATAACCGCTCAACCCGGCCATGTCCCGGGGTGCGGCGATCTGCTGCACCTCAGCCAGACCCAGATACATGCACAGACCATAGGACAGACCGAGGAACACACAGGCCAGCAGAGACCACCCCAGGTGATGCTTCTCGACGACCACCGCGGCCAACACCATGCCGATCACGGTCACACCCATCGCAATCAGGGGGCCGCGGCTTTGTGATCCCCCGGCGATCCGGGGGCCGAACTGCTGAATGAGGAAACCCGAACCCAGGGTCACCAGCGCAATCAGGGCGGCACTGGCAACCGGATAGGCCACATGCTCCTGCAGCTGCCCCGCCAGGACCGCATAGGCGGTGAATCCGCTGCCGAAGGCCCAGGGGCCGAGCACCACCACCACCAGCAGAAAACGGGGATGACGGGCGGAGGGCACCGCCAGATCTGAAAGGAAGGAACCCTTGATTTTCCGATGCGCTGATTGGCGGGTCTCCGGAACCACCAGCAGGCCGGGCAGTAAAAGCAGGCAAATCAGCACATGCACCGCGTAAGGCAGCTGTCCGGGCAGGGGTCCCCACTGGGCCAGCACCCCCGCCACCGCCGCGCCCAGAGCAAAACCGGCGGTGAGTGACATGCTGGCACGCTTGGCTCCGGTGCCGGGGCGGGCACCTGGATCAAAACGTGGATCAGAGAGCTCCTTGATCCAGGTGCCACCCGCGGTCATCGCAATGCCCACCGCCACCCCGGCGAAGGAACGCCCCACACCCATGAACAGGCCCTGCTGCTCCCCGAAGGCGATGAACACGGACCCCACCACACCCAACAGGGGGGCGAGCAGCATCAGGGGTCGGCGGCCATAACGGTCGGACAGGGGTCCGGCAGCGAGAAGACCCCCCGCCACGCCCACCGCATAATAGACCAGCATCAGGTCGATGATCAGTTCGCTGAGGTTGCCCTGCTCCCGGTAGAGCACCAGCAGCGGGGTGAAACTATTTCCACCCCAGGCCACCGCGAAGATCGAGGCCGCGACCAGTAACCAGAAATTGCTGTGTCCCTGCCGCCGCCCATCCTGCCGAATCTCCATAACGGTCATCCTAAGTGGGGACTGCCTCCAGCGGGCCGCTTTCGCAGCAGGAGATGAGCGGACCCCGGGCACTCCACGGACATTGTCGAGCCCCTGGGGTGGGCCCCTTTCTGACTGGGTGACAGCATCGGCCCGGCACCGGCAAAGCTCAAAGAGGTGGTGCAGGAGGAATCCCCTCTACCGGGGATCCTCTTGCACCACCTCTTCTTTTGTCATTCCGGCCGGTGGAATGTTCCGGCGGGGCGGTTTTTAGTGACCCCGTTTGATCCATTCCTCCAGGTGCGGGGCCTCCGCACCCACAGTGGTGTGATCACCGTGACCGGTCCGCACAATCGTCTCCGCCGGCAGCTCCAGAACCGAAGTCTTCAGGGACTCGATGATGGTGTCGAAGGAGGAGTATTTGCGGCCCGTTGCGCCCGGACCACCCTGGAAGAGGGTGTCACCGGAGAAGAGCTCCCCCGGTTCGGGGAGGTAGAGGCAGCAGGATCCCGGGGAGTGGCCCGGGGTGTTCAGCACCTTGATGTCGGTACCGGCGATCTGGAAGATCTGCTGATCCGCCAGATCCTCATGGGTTACACCGGGGTGGGTCTCATCCCAGAGCATCTGATCACCGGGATGCACATAGATCGGAGCATCCAGCTTCTCGGAAAGTTCCGGGGCCACCGTGATGTGGTCATTATGGGCGTGGGTGCAGATGATGCCCTTGACCTTGCGGCCGTCCACGGCCTTGATGATCGGGGCGGCATCATGGGCGGCATCGATGATGAACACCTCGGAGTCATCGCCGACCACCCAGATATTGTTGTCCACCTCCCATTCCCCGCCGTCCAGGGCGAAGATCCCGGAGGTGCTCACATGCTCAACGCGTAGTCCATTAGCCATGATTAAAGGACCACCACCGAACGCAGCACATCTCCGGACTTCATGGTGTCGAAGGCCTCCTCGACCTGGTTGAGGGCGATCTTCTCGGAGACGAACTTGCCCAGCGGGAAACGATCCTGCAGGTGCAGGTCCACATAGGCCGGGAAATCACGTTCCGGGAGGCAGTCCCCGTACCAGGCCGGACGCAGCGAACCGCCGCGACCATAGAAGTCGATGGCGGGGACGTCGATCCGCGATGTCTGGTTCGGCACACCGACCATGACCATGCGCCCCGCGAAGTCACGGGAGTAAAAGGCCTGATCCCAAGTCTTCATGATGCCGACCGCATCGATGGTGACATCGGTGCCGAAACCATCGGTGAGCGCACGGATCTCCTGCGCGACCTCACTGTTCTCGCCTTCACCGGCCAGGGTGGAGGAATCGATCACGTGGGTGGCACCGAACTCCTTCGCCCACTCCAGCTTCCGGGCATCAATGTCCACGGCGATGATGGTGCTGGCACCCGCCAGCTTCGCGCCGGCAATAGCGGCCATGCCCACGCCACCACAGCCGAAGACTGCGACGGACTCACCACGCTGGATCTCAGCGGTGTTGACCGCCGCCCCCAGACCAGCCATGATGCCGCAACCCAGCAGGCCAGCAGCCGCCGGATCAGCATCCGGGTTGACCTTGGTGCACTGACCCTCATGAACCAGGGTCTTCTCCGCGAAAGAACCGATACCCAGTGCCGGGGTCAGCTCGGTGCCATCGGTCAGGGTCATCTTCTTCGAGGCGTTGTGGGTGTTGAAGCAGTACTTCGGCTCACCCTTCTTGCAGGCACGGCACTCCCCACAGACGGCGCGCCAGTTCAGCACTACATAGTCGCCGACCTCGACGTGGGTGACATCCTCGCCGATGGTATCGACGATGCCCGCGGACTCGTGGCCCAGCAGGAAAGGGTAGTCATCGGCGATATCACCGTCACGATAAGCCAGGTCGGTGTGGCAGACACCGGTGGCCTGAACCTTCACGATCACATCATTCGGGCCCGGATCCGGGATGAGGATATCAACCAGCTCGACGGGGGCGCCCTTGCCACGGGCGATGATGCCGGAAACGGTGGTGCTCAAAATATATTCTCCTTATATCAGATGGATACCTGCCCGAGCCTACCCATCAAATTCAGACTCGGAGCAGGAAGGGACACCCACCTGTGGTTCCCCCACCTGTGGGTTCCACCCGCACCTCCCCAGCCGTCGTCGTCGGAATATCCCGGAGCGCACCTCCCCAGCCTGAATTAAGTGGCGGGATGAAAAGTGCCGCTCGGGAGCAGAAATGACGGCAGGCCCTTCGACGTGGTCATCCACACCACGCCGAGGGGCCTGCATCAGCTCATGTCAACCCAGCCGGAGCAACCAGCTGTACTACTCCTGATCCTGTTCGGCATCATCTTCGGTGATCAGCCGTTCCGGCTCGAAGGTCAGTCCGTGACCGTAGGTGTAGTTCTGCTTCGTCCGGTCCAGGTAGGCATAATTGCCTTCCTTCTCGTGCAGCACCTTGCCCGGGACATCCCGGGGCGAGGTCTCGATGACATGGTGGGAGAAGGGAACCGAGAGCGGCAGCTTGCCCTGGGGGCCACCATCCCAGCCAGCCAGGGACTTCAGCAGGTTCTCCGGGGTGATCTCATAGGTGGCGACCACGGCGCCGGCGGCCGGCTCAATCTCACCGAGCAGCCAGGGGTTGGTCATGTTGACGATGAGGATCGTCGGCACCAGCTTCTCAATCTCCATGACCTGATCAACATCCACGCCATTTTCACGGGGATCCACGGAGAGGGAAACCCCCTCGCGGTCATCCTCGAAGAGTGCGATCTCAGGACGAACCCAGACCAGGGCGACATCGGCGTCTTCCGGTTTCGCCACGAACTGGACGGAGGCGGCGAAGCCCCGGATGGCGGCCTCGAACTGCTTCTGCACCTCAGCGTCTCTGGTGCGACCGGTGACGTAGAGGTAGACCATCCGAGTGCCCTCATAGCGTTCGAGGGGAAGCAGGTCATGGTTGTCACGCAACAGGGTCACCGACTGGCGCTGCGCCTTGGCACCCATCTCAGCCACGGCGGAAGCACCGATGACCTCCGCTGCCCGGTCCACGTCGACATAGGGATTCTCGAAGAGTCCCAGAGCGAACATTTCGCTGAGAATCCGGATGACCGGCTGATCCAGGTCAGCATCCTTCAGATGCCCCTGCTCCACCGCGGCGAGCAGGTCCTCGGGGTTAGCCATGTCAGAGAAGATGTCGGTGCCGGCCTTGACGGCCCGGGCGAAGCGCTCCGGTTCGCTCAGCTCTTCCACGCCCCACATCATGGCGTCGATGACGCCGGAGTCGGAGTTGACGTACCCCTCGAAGCCCATCTCCTTGCGCAGCAGCTCCTCGATGAAGGTGTTGTTGTAGGCGAAGGCCACCTCCTCGAACTGGGTGGTGGGGTTCTGCCACAGGGATTCACGCAGCTGCGGTGCAGAGCTATTCACCGGCTTGGCGTAGTAGGGCATGATCGAGGAGACACCGGCATCAATGGCTGCCTGGAAGGGCGGCAGGTGGTAGGTGTGCAGGGCATTCTCGGTCGGGTACTCATTGTCCTGACCCCACTCGAAGTGCGGGTCATGTCCCTCGTAGCGCACGCCGCCACCCGGGAAGTGTTTGATGGTGGTGGCGACGGAGGTGGCGCTGAGCTTCTCCCCCTGCATGCCGCGGACCACGGCGGCGATGTACTCCGACACCAGCTGAGTGTCCTCACCGAAAGTGCCGTTGAAGCGGGACCAACGCGGCTCACTCGCCAGGTCAGCCATGTAGCCGTAGAGCTTGTGGATGCCGCCGGCACGCCATTCCTTGGCGATCTCGCGGCCGAAGGTCTCCATCAGTTCCGGATCACGCAGGGCAGCCATGCCCAGTTCACCCGGCCATTCAGAGAAGACACCGGCGGATTCATTCACACCGAACTGGGAGACCAGCGCGACGTGGTTACGCGGGTTGGAGGCGAAGACCACCGGGATGCCGAGGCGGGACTTCTCCGCCACCTCCTGCACCGCATTGGTCCAGGTGGCCAGGTCGCGGGGGGCCAGATTGTCGCGGACGATGAGATGACGCTGGTGGCGAAGGTTAATCGCGTTGTCGGTGGAGGAGGTCACCAGCACCGGCTTGGGGTACTCCTGGCCGGTGATCGGGTTATGGGACCGCCAGACATCATTTTCATTGAGCAGCTGGCCTTCGACCGGCTCCGGGAGGAAGTTGGAGTAACCGGGGTGGTGGGAGCCGATGAGCATCATGCCCGCCTTCTCCTCGGTGTTCATGCGGGTGATGAGATCCCGGGCACGCTCCTCGGGACTCAGTCGCCAGTCCTCATAGGGGGCCAGGGAACCATCACCATCCAGGTCACGGAACTCCAGTCCATCTACCTTGAGGGTCTTTCCGGTGCGACTTCCCAGGGTCGGTTGCGTGGTCATAGATTCTGCTCCCATGTTCCTAGCTGTTGCGTTATCGAAGATTCGGCCGGTGCACCGCTCTGCGCTACTACACCAGGGGGGCAGCAGTTCCATCCGAAATCTTTGATCCGCAGGCGGCGTCGGCACAGTCTTATTGCAAGTCTACGTGGACTTCAGGTGAACTCCTGACCAATGAAAAACCTGGGGGTAATTTTTTCTTATACAACCGGCATCAAGCGCTTAAAATAATGCCCGATTGGAGGGTATTGCCAGCTAGGGGTCTCGAGGTCCTTTTCGCGAGGTACATGCTGGAGTTATGGCTGCCCCCCAAATGACCTGCACCCTCGATAACCCCTTGAGGTAGTGCTCCCGCGCCAATGGCGAACGCCGCCTGCGCCCCGGGGATGGGGGCGAGGGCGGCGTCGATAAGCTCAGGAACGCTTACTTGGCGGCGGAAGCGTAACGTGCGGCGACGTCTTCCCAGTTGAAGACGTTCCAGACGGCCTTGACGTAGTCGGCCTTGACGTTCTTGTACTGCAGGTAGAAGGCGTGCTCCCACATGTCGAGCATCAGCAGCGGGGTGATGTCGATGGAGATGTTGCCCTGCTGGTCGGTCAGCTGCTCGATGACCAGACGACCTGCGATGTGGTCGTAGCCCAGGACGGCCCAGCCGGAGCCCTGCAGGCCCAGTGCGGCGGAGTTGAAGTGGTCCTGGAACTTGGCGAAGGAGCCGAAGTCACGGTTGATGGCCTCAGCCAGCTCGCCGGTGGGCTCGCCGCCACCGTTGGGGGAGAGGTTCTTCCAGAAGATGGAGTGGTTGGTGTGGCCACCGAGGTTAAAGGCCAGGTTCTTGGACAGTGCGCGGATCTGGTCCGGGTTGGTGCCCTCCTCGCGTGCCTTCTCCAGTGCCTCGAGGGCTGCGTTGGCACCGCCGACGTAGGTGGCGTGGTGCTTGGAGTGGTGCAGCTCCATGATCTCGGCGGCGATGTGCGGCTCGAGTGCGTCGTAGGCGTAATCCAGTTCCGGAAGCTCATAAACAGTCATTAAATATTTCCTCTCAATAACTCTTATTTATTAATAACTTCCAATATATAGCCTGGGACCGGTTTAAGCTAGGGGTATGTGAGCAATCTCACTTAAAGGGGGTAGTTCTAACCCTCGGCCAGTGAACTAACGTGCCACGGGCGGCTTGGCGCCGGTGAGGCTCAGGAACGTGCGATCCTGATAGACCAATGGAGAACCCTTCGGCCCCTCAAGAACCTCCAGCACCTCAGCCGCAACAAGAGTGGCCTCGCCGACCTTGACCGTGCCGACCGGCTTCACCCGCAACGCGAAGGGCGCGGTACGCAGGTAGGGTTCCCCGCTCGGTAATTCCTCCCAACCCTGTTCCGGAACGAAGCGCGGATCACCGGTGGTGGCGAAAGCCTTCGCCAGCTCGGCATGCTCATCAGCCAGCAGGTGAACCAGGAAACTCTCCGCCTTCAGCAGCTTGCCCGCCGAACCGCTCTGCCGCTGCAGGGAAAAGGAGATGGCCAGGGGATCCAGCGCCAGGGAAGACACGCTCGAGGCGGTGATCCCGACCTGCCCCTCGGCAGTCAGCGCGGTGATTACCGCAACTCCGGTGGGGTGGGCCCGAAAGGCGGAACGGAAGATTTCGGCGGAAGCAGTCATTGGCCAGATGGTCCTATCAGTTCATTATCGGACAGTTACAGCGTACTAGACCGAGCGGTATTTATTCGGTACACCAGTGAGTCGCCACCCTAGGAGCTCAAGTGGGGTTGAGGTCAAACTAACGGTCAACTTCAGGGGAGCCCCACTCCCCCACCGGATCATCCTGATGGGCGATCTTCAGGCGTTGGGCGCTGGGGCCAGCCTCCGCCAGCTCATCCGCGGGGTTCAACAACTCACAGGCTGTCATGGACAAACACCCGCAGCCGATGCACCCCATCAGCTTGTCCTCCAGATCCTCGATCGCCTGACGTCGCTGCTCCAGAATCCTCCGCCACTCCCCCGAAGCCCGCTGCCAGTCTGCCTCACCGGGCAACCGATCCATCGGAATCCGAACCAGCGCTTCCCCGATATCGGCCAGCGAAATTCCCAGGCGACGCCCCACCGAGATCAAGGTGATCCGGCGAAGCATGTAGCGCGGATAGCGACGCTGATTAGCGACATTGCGCTGACTCCGGATCAGCCCGATCTCCTCATAATAATGCAGCGCCGACTTCGCCAACCCGGTCCGTTCCGCGACCTGGCCGATGCCCAGCAGCTCCTCGGCGGCCCCATCAAACCCGGAATTCTGTGGCAGTTCCGCCATGATCCGTGACCTCCTCATGTCATAGCCGGTTGAAATTCCAAGGTACGTGGGAGTTATCGCGGGAGGATCCAGAGTAATTTAAAGCCCCATTCCGATAGGAGGCATCCACGTCCACCATCATCAAGAGGAGGGTGGAGCATTCCACAGCGCCGAACTCCCCGGGAAAAATAGTTTCCCGATTGCACACCACCCCGCATTGGCAGGGGCCCAAAGTGTGCCCAAAATGGTTCCGATTCAGAGATGGTATTCAATAAACAGAAACACCCTCTCACCTGTCCATGCCAGATGAGAGGGTGTTTCTCAGTGGAGCCGCCTGCGAGAATCGAACTCGCGACCTTCTCATTACGAGTGAGACGCTCTACCGACTGAGCTAAGGCGGCCGGAAAGGGCACTCCGAAGAGCACACATTTACCAGAAGACGAGCTTAGCTTAAGCGGTGCGCCGCAGGAAAACCACCTACCTCAAAATCCCTGAGAATCCAATAAAATGCAGGTCAAGAGACTTGGAAAGCCTTGCGGACCCGCCCGATCATGCCATCGAAAGCGACCTTGGGCTGGACGTTTTCCTCGAGTTGTTCCCGGCAGCGGGTGATGGCGTCGAGGCAGGCCACCAGCCCGGCTTCACTGCCTCGTCCCGCCAGCTCAGCAGCCAGTCCGTGATAGTCGGGGTGCGTCAGTTCCACCTGGGCCCCGACCTTGATCATGAGGGCATCCCGGTAGAGGCTGGAGAAGTCCAGGAGGGAGAGGTCGAGCAGGTCTCGGACGCGGCGGGTTTCGCGGAGTTTCTGCTGCTTTTCCAATTCCTTGAGTTGTCCCCCCATCCCGCGGGCCATTTTCTGGGTGCCCTTGCCTCGACCACCGGCCCCCATCGATGCCTCGAGTTTCCGCCGCTCCTCATCATTGGCTTCGGTGAGTTCCTCCCTGACCTGTTTGCGGATCGGATCCACGAAACGGCCGACTGCCTGGAATGCCTGATCACCGTGGAAGACCATTTCGGCGAGGTTGAGGATCTCAGAGCGGCGTTTCTGGGCCTCGGGGTATTTCACCAGTCGTCGGGCCCTGCCGATGTGTCGCAGCGAGGCGACGGCAGCCAGCTCAGCATCAGCGGCGCTGGCACCTTCCTCGGTCATGAGGATGCGGGTGATCTCCGCTTTGGAGGGAGTTTTGACGTAGACGTGGCGGCAGCGGGAGCGCAGTGTGACGGAGAAGTCCTCCGGGTCGGTGGAAGGGGCGCAGAGAATCACCACGGTGTGGGCGGGGGGTTCCTCCACGGTCTTCAGCAGTGAGTTCGCCGCGGATTCGGAAAGCCGGTCGGCATCTTCGAGAACCACGACCCGCCAGTCAGCGACGGTGGGCATGCTCGCGGCGTCTCGGACGATTCTTTCCACCTCACCGACACCAATGCTCAAGGCCCGGGGCACCACATGCACCACATCGGTATGGCTGTCATTGAAAACGGCCAGGCAGTCCTCGCAGCGCCCACAGCCCGGTTCCTCCGGGTTGGTGCAGACCAGTGCCGCGGCCAGTGCCATGGCGGCATTGGAGCGGCCGGAGCCTGGTGGTCCGGTGAAGAGCCAGGCGTGGGTCATGGCGTTTTCTTCGACCTGGTGATCATTGGCGGGGACGCCGCGGATCCGGGCGCGGGCGGCCCACGCGGCGTCGATAAGCGCGGTACGCACGGCGGGAAGGTCCGCGAGACGTTCGGCGACACTGAGGGGTTGGGTAGGGGCACTCACCCCACTAAGTGTATTGGGGTCGCCCGAAAGTAACTAGAGTAATGGTCATGCAACGATTGATCAGGGCATTTAGCTGGCTGTGGGGTACGTACTGGCCCCTCTATGCTGCGTCCGTGCTCGGTTCCAATGTTCTCGGGGCGCTGGCGATCATGCTCTTCGTCCGTTTCTTCATCCCGTTGCCGGAACTCAGGGATTTCGACGCCAGTATCCCCCACATCACCGCGATCGGTGTGGGTTACCTGATTTTCGCGGTGGTGGTGGGTGCCATCGTCACCTTCCTGCTGTTCCGGCCGGTGTTGGAATGGCAGCGTCATCCGGAGGATCATGATCCGAATATGGTGCGCAACCTGGTGATGCGCATCCCCGTTTATCAGGCGGGGGTCTGCGCGGCGGTCTGGCTGATCGGCCTGGCCATCGCGGTGGGTGTGACGGCGTCCCATTCCGGACGGTTGGCAATGGTGCTGGCCGGGGCGATTTTCCTGGCCGGCTGTGTGGTGGTGCTGCTGACCTACCTGGAGGCGGAACGTCTGGTCCGCCCGGTGGCGGCCACCGCCCTGGCACGTCGTTTCGAGGATTCCACCCTGGAGCCCCCGATCAAGCAGCGCCTGCGCCTGATCTGGGTGATGACCTCCGGGCTGCCGATCATCGGTATCGCCCTGATGCTGCTGGGGCAGCGAATGGACTACTTCACCCAGAATCCCTATGACATCCTGCCGGGCATCACGGTGCTGGCGGCCACCGCCCTGATCACGGGTTTCATCGGCACCAGCTTTGCGATCATGAATGTGGTCGACCCGATCCACGAACTGCAGGACGCCATCAACCGGGTCCGCCGGGGTGACACCAACGTCCAGGTCGACATCTACGACGGCTCCGAGATCGGTGTCCTCCAGGCCGGTTTCAATGAGATGATGCGTGGCCTGCGGGAACGTCAGCGGGTGCGGGATATCTTCGGCCGCTATGTGGGCACCGAGGTGGCTCAGCGCGCCTTGGAGGAACGCCCCACGCTCGGTGGTGAGGACCGCAAGGTGGCGGTGCTTTTCGTCGATGTCATCGGTTCCACCACCTTCGCGGTGAACCACACCCCGGAGGAGGTCGTGGAGGAGCTGAACAGGTTCTTCGAGCATGTCGTCGAGGTTGTCCACCGCAACAAGGGCATCATCAATAAGTTCCAGGGTGATGCGGCGCTCGCTGTTTTCGGTGCCCCGATCCCCCTGTCCGACGCGAACTCCCATGCTCTGACCGCCGCCCGTGAGCTGCGCCAGGAGCTCACGGATCTGGAGTTGCAGGCCGGAATCGGTGTCGCCGCCGGCCATGTGGTGGCCGGCCATATCGGCGGCCATGATCGTTTCGAGTACACCGTGATCGGTGATGCCGTGAACTCCGCGGCCCGCCTGACCGACCTCTCCAAGGACACCCCGGGCAGGGTGCTCACCAACGCCGCCACCCTGCGCGGCGCCAATGAGGCGGAGCAGGCACGCTGGACCCTGATGAAGTCCGTGGAGCTGCGGGGCCGCGGTTCCATGACGCAGCTGGCCCGCCCCATCCGGCCGACCCTGGCGGACCGTTCCTAAAACCCGCGCTTATCGACGCCTCCCACCCACGACCCGGGTGGGAAGGGTGATGGCCTTGCCCCTGCTCTTCCCCGCTGGATAGGCTGGTTGCCTACAACCTTCATCATCACCATCCGGCCACCCGGGACGACCCGGTGTGGCCCCAGTACTGACGGGGACGGCCCCGGAACCAAGGAATTCCATGTCTTCCCCAGTCCCCCCATTCCGGGTCACCCCGGCGCGCCCCCTGCTGCTTTCCGCCCTGTTCACCCCCTCGGTGTGGGCCCGTCTCCTTCTCGGCTGGGGCGCTTTTCTCCTGCTGGGTCTCTTCTCCTCCCCGCTTGCCGGATCCCTCCCCGCTCCGGTGGTCTGGGGATTGCTGGGTGGGATCATTCTTGTGATTTTGATCTGTGCCTTTGGAGTGATGGAGCAGGCGGAGGGTCTGGCGCGCCGTCTCGGGGATCCCTACGGCACGCTGGTGCTGACTCTTTCGGTGGTGGGGATCGAGGTCATCCTGATCTCCGCGGTCCTGCTCGGACCGGGTGACCATGCCACCATTGCCCGGGATTCGATCATGGCGGTGAGCATGATCATCCTGAACCTGGTGCTGGGTCTGGCCCTGTTGATCGGCGGTGTGCGCCATGGGGATCTGGCCCATAATCGGGCGGGCACCTCCGCGTATCTGTCGCTGCTGGTGCTGCTGAGTTTCCTGGCTTTCGCCCTGCCCTCGTGGATCGGGGAGGGGGGTGCCTTCACCACTGCCCAGGCGGTCCCGGTGATCCTGTTGACGGTGGTGCTCTACGCCTTCTTCCTCTACCGCCAGATGGGTGCCCAGAAGACTGATTTTCAGGAACCGGAGCTCCTGGCCACGGCCTCGCAGCGTCCCCCGGTGACCCAGGTGATCACCGAGCACCGGAGTGAAGTTTTCGGTCGTTTCGCGCTGTTGCTGGCGATGGTTTTTCCGATTGTGCTGCTCAGCCACACCATGGCGGCGCTTCTCGACGTCGCCTTGGGCAGGCTCGGCGCGCCGGTGGCGCTCTCCGGGATCATCATCGCCGCCATTGTCTTCCTCCCGGAGACCATCACCACCCTGCGGGCGGCGCTGGGTGGGGAGATGCAACGGGTGAGCAATCTGACCCATGGGGCGTTGGTGTCCACGGTGGGATTGAGTGTGCCGGTGGTGCTGCTGATTTCCCTGTTGACGGGACGATCCGTGGTTTTTGCCGAGTCCCCGGTGAATCTGGCTCTGCTCTTGGTGACCCTGTTGATGTCGGTGGCTTCTTTCGTCGGCCCGAAGGTGGGTGCGGTGCAGGGGGCGGCGCATCTGGTGCTTTTTGTGATTTACCTGTTGTGTGTCTTCTCCTGAGTTCTGGTACATGGCGTTGGGAAGCAGACCGGAAGAAACTGCTGGTTGAAGAGGATGCTCCTGGGTTCTGCCCTGTAAGTGTCATCACCGTCGCAGGATGATGGCGGCGATGGTGATCCCTGAGATGCGGTAGGCCGCCCATCCCAGGATCGGCCGAGTCCTTCTCCGCCAACGGTGACGACGAGGATCTTCTGCCGATGTTCACGCCACCTCCTGCCCCCGCCATCGGCAGACAGCGGAAGTTCAATGCGTGTCCATGTCTGGTCTGTGAGTTCGCTGCCTCCGAGGATTGATCAGAAATAACACCTCCCTACCGTGGCGGTCCCCTGACACGACGAACACTTACAGTGCGGGACCTAGAAGAAGAGGGAGAGCAGCAAGGTCAGGAGCAGTGCCACCACCGAAGCCACTGACACTCCGATGGACACTGTCTTGAAGGCACCGCGGGTGGTCTGGCCGAGCAGGGACTGCAGGAGCCAGAAGGTGTTCGAGGTGACATGCACCAGGAACATCGATCCAGCACCTGCGGCAAGTGCGATCAGGACCGGATCCAGACCGATCTGGGCGGCCACCGGGGCAAGCAGACTAGCGGCGGTGATCGAGGAAATCACGATGGAACCGACTGCGATGTGCAGGACTGCGGCAATCAACCAGACGGTGAGGAGCGGGACGGCGGAGTTCGCGGAGAAGAATTTACCCAGGATATCCCCCATACCGGACTGCCCCACCATCTCTGCCAGAGAGCCACCGGCACCGGTGAGGATGAGGATCAGCCCGGATTCCCGGAAACCGTTGTTCAGGGATTCCTCCACCTTCTCGATGCCGAGCGCCCGCCAGGCCAGCACGAAGGTGCCGAGTAGTCCGATTAACAGGGCAACCACCGGGGTGGCCAGGAAACCCAGTACAGGATGGCCGGTTTCCATGATTTCCAGGACTCCACCGACCGCCATGAGCAAGAGTGCGAAGAGCATCGGGGCAAAGAGCAGTCCCAGGGGAAGTTCCTTCTTCTCCACCAGATTCCCGGTGGTCACTGCCGTGCTGCCACCCGGGGTGCTTGTGCTCCCCGTATCTGCTGCCGCTGCAGCGGGACTCAGGTCGGTGGTTTTTTCCTCGACCTCTGTGGGGAAGGCCTCGTCCAGCTTGGGGTTCCAGAAGCCACGGTCAAAAGCCAGGGACATCAGCAACTGGGTGATCACCATGGTGGCCACGCCCACCAGACCACCGAAGAGCAGCATCTTGCCGAGGGAAACCCCCATCACACCGGCCAAGGCCAGAGCACCGACACCCGGTACCACCATGACCACACCAACCTCGATACCCAGGGCCATGGCGCTGGCCAACTTGGCCCGGCCATTCTTCCCCATGAAGGGCACCATGCGTCGCACCAGTGGAGCACTCATCACCAGCATCACATCAGGAAAGATGGACTGCAGCACCGTGCCGTGGGAGATGGCGAGTGCATAGGGAACACGTTTTACCCCGAAGATCCGCAGCAGGGAATCCACCAGACGGGTGATTGCTCCCGTGGCATGCAACAGCGATCCGGTGAGCACACCCCAGGCGATGAGGAGGCCTACCTCGTAAAGGATATTGCCGAATCCACGCATGACGGTCTCAGTGGTTTCCTCGATGCCGAGGCCGGTGGAGAGCCCTAGGGCGAGGGCTCCGATAACCAGCGAAATCGCGGGATGAAGTCGTCCCTTGAGGACGAGGAATACGACACCGATGATGACTGCCGCTGTGATTGTGAGAATCTGCCAGTCTTGCATGAGCTGATTTCTGTGCTTTCTCAGGGATGATCCCGCAGACACGGAACCTAAAGGACCAGGATCATCAGCTGCTCGGCAGGGGGTATTTCCGATCGCATAATGAAAAAGGATAGAGCGGTGGGTACAGCTTAGAAAGATATTAAGAAGCTGCAAATTTCGGGGGCAGCAGAAAGGGAGCCTTGCGTGCCACCGGGGAGGTGACCCCCGGGGCCACACCTGCCAGACCCTTCCCCGCCTTCGCAGCCAGGGAGTAGTCTGAACCCAAATACATTATTAGGTGCTCGAAAGTACCAGCTCCGCCCCTGGGCATCCTGTGCTGATCTGACCCCCTTACACCGGTTCTCAGGCGGTTTGGCTCCACAACTGCAGGAGAAACGATGTCTGAAGCAGCCATCATCACCCGGGACCTGAGCAAGACTTTCGGCCATTTCCAGGCCCTGGACAACTTCAATATCACGGTGTACAGCGGCCAGATCCACGGTTTCCTGGGGCCCAACGGAGCGGGTAAATCCACCACCATCAGGGTGTTTCTGGGAATGCTGCGGGCCACCTCCGGGGAGGTGCAGGTGCTGGGCATGGATCCCTGGGCTGATTCCGTGGCGCTGCATCACCGTCTGGCCTATGTCGCCGGGGACACCAGTCTCTGGCCGAATCTCAGCGGTGGGGAGGCCATCGATGTGCTCACCCGGCATCAACGCAGCCCCGCCCAGCAGCAGCGTCGGGATGAACTGATCGAAAAGTTCGAGTTGGATCCCCGGAAGAAGTCCCGCACCTATTCCAAGGGCAATCGGCAGAAGGTGGCCCTGGTGGCTGCGCTCTCCCTGGATGTGGAGCTCTACCTGCTTGATGAGCCCACCGCTGGCCTTGACCCGCTGATGGAGGCGATCTTCACGGAGGAGGTCCGGAAGTTCCGTTCCGAGGGCCGCACCATCCTGCTCTCCAGTCACATTCTCGGCGAGGTGGAGAAACTCTGTGACCGGATCAGCATCATCCGGGAAGGTACCGATGTCGAACATGGCACCCTCCAGGAACTGCGGCACCTGACCCGTTCCACGATCACCGCCACCACACCGGGTGATCCCGCCCGCCTGTCCACCGCCCCGGGAGTGCACAGGTTTGAGAGCGAAGGGCCGGATATCCGCTTCGACATTGACAATGACCGCGTCAACGAGGTGCTGGGAATGCTGGCGACACTGGGGGTGGATAACCTCCGCATCAATCCACCCTCCCTGGAGGATCTCTTCCTCAGGCACTACGGGGGCGCGGGACGTGAGGGCCCCACCGGTTCCGACACCGACTCCAGCACAGATGCGCAGGTCTCCTGATGATTGGCCTGCGTTCCACTCCCCCCGGATCTGCTGTCCGCCAGGGCAGTGGCCCCTTCACCGGTTCCACCCACCTTCTCCGCCTCTATCTCCGCCTGGACCGCATCCACCTGGTGGCGTGGGGGCTGTCCTTCTTCCTGTTGGTGTGGGCCTCGGTGGCTGCCCTGGACGCCGCCTACCCCGACCAGGCGGCGTTGCAGGCCCGGGCGATGCTGCTGAACAACCCGGCGGCAATCATGATGACCGGCCCCCTCTTCGGGCTGGAGAATTACACCTTCGGGGCGATGGTGGCCAATGAGCTTTCGCTCTACACTTTTCTGCCCGCGGCGATCATGGGCGTGATCTACATGTCCCGGCACAGCCGCGCCGAGGAGGAGAGCGGCCGTCTGGAGATGCTGCGGGCCCTGCCGGTGGGCCGTTTCGCCGCCCCGACCGCAGCTCTGTTGATCCTGCTGATCTTTTCCGTGTTGGTGGGAGCAGCCACAACGCTGGGGTTGGTCCTGGCCCGCATGGAGTTGGCGGACTCCCTCGCCTTCGGGCTGGGCACCACCCTGTCGGCCCTGGTGTTTGCCGCCGCAACCGGGGTGGCAGCCCACCTGAGCACCTCCGCCCGGACCACCACCGGGATGGGGCTGGCCCTGGTGGCCCTGGCCTACTTCATCCGGGGTGTCGGTGATGTCATGGAACCCCGGGGATCCTGGCTCTCCTGGTTCTCCCCCTTCGCTTGGGCGCAGCAAACCCGGCTTTTCGTGGACCTGCGCTGGTGGCCGCTGCTGCTGGCAGTGGTGGCGGTGGCGCTGCTCACGGGCCTGTCCTTCCGGCTGGCCCACGTCCGTGACCTCGGTTCCGGACTCACCCAACCACGCCCCGGCCGCACGCATGCCCGCCCCGCCCAGCTCTCCCCCGCCGGGTTGGCGGCGCGCATGGAAGGGGCCACTTTCCTGTGGTGGACCGCCGGGCTCTTCTGTTTCGCCATCGGTTTCGGGATGCTCTCCTCCGAGTTGGAGGATCTGATTGATGAGATGCCGAACTTCTCCGACTTCATTGAGATAGATCTGGCGGATCTGACCCGTTCCTTCGGCGCGGTGATGCTGTCCATGCTGGCACTGGGCCCGGTTGCCCTGCTGGTGGCAGGAGTGCTGGGGTTGCGTCGGGAGGAATCAGCGGGCCGGGCGGCCGCCCTCATCCGGACGGGAAGTTCCCGGGCTTCGCTGCTTCTCAGCTGGTGTGCCATGGTCACCTTGCTGGCAGTGATCATGCAGCTCATCCTGGGTTTCGGGCTGGGACTGGGCATGGTGTTGGCCAGCGGGGAGATCTCCTGGATCCCGACCATGCTACTGGCCTGCCTGGTGTACCTGCCGGCGATCATCCTGCATGGGGCAATCGCCGCCTGCTGCCAGGGATTTTCCCGACGGTGGGCGCTGCTCGGCTGGGTGCCGGTGGTGTGGACCTCGCTGGTGCTCTTCCTCGGGGAGATACTCAACCTGCCGGACTGGGCCAGTGCCCTCTCCCCGCTCTGGCACACCCCGGCCGCACCCCAGGCTGAAGTTCATGCCCTGCCGCTGCTGTTCATGAGCGCACTCATCCTGGCGTTGTCACTGCTCGCCGTGGTCGCTTATCGACGCCGCGACATCACCGATGGCTGAATCGCCTTGGGTTTCCTGTCATTTCCCATCAGGGAAAAGCCCGTCCACCAGCAACATCTGGGCGATGGTGTAGGTTCCCATCACGCCGGCATCCGCCAACTTCGCCGGCCAACCCTCCCGGCCCAGGAGCAGTTCCCGGCCGATCAGCAGGGCATCAGAGAGCAGGAAGAGATTCCCGCCATGTCCCAGGCCCAGGGTGGGGATGCTTTCCCGGAGTAAGGCGGGGTCGTCGCCAAGCGCCGAAACCGCCGCCAGCAGACTGCCATAACCTGCGGCAACGGGCACCAACCTGGGGCGCTTCCGGGCCACCAACCCCACCGCCATGGCCAGCGGCACAGCCCGGACCATGATCCGGGTGGTTGAGGGGCGGGCACCCCGCTGCCAGAGCAGCCAGAGGTAGGCCAGATGGTTGATCCCGAAACCGAGTGCGCCCTGGGGAAGTTTCCCGGGTTGCAGCAGGATCACATCACCGAAACAGCCTCCAGCCAGTCCCAGCAGAGCAACCGACTTCTCCGCCGCAGATGCCGGGGAGCGTAATACCCGCCCACTGAGCAGCGGCATCAGCATCGGTTTGGCCAGGCGTTTAAGTCGTTCCTGCCCCAGCAGCGGGGTCCAGGTGTTCAGATCGGCAGCCAGGAGGTAACCTGCGCGCTCCGGTTCCCGGGTAGCTCTGAGCAGGGAATGCCTCAGCGCCTGGATGCCTTCCTCGGTGCGGCGGCGGAAAACCGCCAGAACTCCACTCACGTGGGTCTCCATTCTTGAAATTCACCCCTGGATCTTCTGCTCCCCGAGCAGGATCAGCGGTTCCCAAAACCCCGTCAGCCACCTGGGGAAGGGGAGCTGGGGATAACTTCCTGCCCCGCCGGAGTCATCCACCAATGGTAGCTGAGCTGCCCTTCACCTTTTACCCCCAGGGATGCTCCCCCAGGATGCTTCAGTCCCGTCGGTGGCGGTTGTTCTTCTTCCCGCCATGCTCATCCTTGCGGAGGGTCGAACTCCGGGTGAGGTAAAGGGTCCGGTTGAAGCGCTCCTGGTAGCGCATCTGCTGGTATTTCCAGCGCTCCGCCATGCTGGACTTCGCTTCGACCCGGTCCTTGGCATCAAGCGGGTCCTCCCCCAGCACCGGGTCTTCACCCGCCTGGTACGTGTTCGTCCACACCTGGATCACAGCCCACCCCACCGCGGTCAACGGAACCGCGAGGATCGCACCGAAAATACCGCCGATGATTGTGCCGACCGACAGTGCCAGCAACACGACGAGTGCGTGCAGACTGAGCGTCCGGCCCATGACCACCGGCTGCAGCAGATCCCCCTCCAGCTGGTTGACCACGATGACGACCGCGATCACGATCAACGCCACGATGAGTCCGTTGGTTACCAGTGCCACCAAGGCGGCGAGAAGCCCAGCGATGGTGGCACCGACAATCGGCAGGAATGCGCCCACGAACACGATAACCGCGAGTGGCAATGCCAACGGCACCCCGAGCAGAGCCAGGGCCACACCGATGAACACCGCATCGACGGCCGCGATAATCGCCGTGCCGCGTACATAGCCACCCAGAATCTGGATGGTGCGGTCACCCGACTCCGCAAACCGGGCACGGGTTTCCCCGCGGACCCACCGCAAGGCGAAGTTCCACATTTTCGGCCCGTCCTTCAGGAAGAAGAACAGAATGACGATCATGAGCACCACCCCGGTGACGAACTCCGTGGCTGCGGTGATACCGGTCAGTGCGCTGCCCACAAACGCGCCACTGGTCACCAGCGCCGTGGCCTGTTGCAGCGCCTCATCAATCGCCGCGGTATCAACGGGCAGTGGGCCTGACATGACAAAACCCTGCAGCTCCTGCCAGCCCTCTACCGCGGAGGCGGAGAGCGTGTCCCATTCGCTGCGCACCGCAAAAACGATTCCAGTGACCAGACCACTCAGCAACGCAAGAATGCCGATGAAGGCGGCACCCGTGGCCAACAGGCTCGACCACCCCTTACCTTTGAGCCATCTGACCAGCGGGTAAACCGCGGAGGCCAGAATCAACGCCGCGAGGGCCGCGATCACCACGAGGGAGACACGCACCAGCAGCCACATCACCCCGACAAGCACCGCGGACAGAAGCAGAAGCTGGGCCGCCCGGGAGGCAGTCCGCCCCAGGGTGTCGGACCAGGGGGCGACCGCCGGTGGCTCCGACTCGGTGACAACGGGAATCCCTGCCCCGGTCCCGATGTTCGTGGGCACCTCAAGGAGATGCTCCGCATCCCCTGCCCCGGTGTCCGGCAAGATTATGTCTTTTCCACCTGGAGTGGGGTCTTCCCGGGAATAAGGAGAATTCCGGTCAGAATCCTTCGGCGTGTTCATCACAGTATCTCCGGGAGAGTGTCGGACCCCGGCAGGACCTCAGGGATGATCATGAGGCACTTCCTCGGGAGCGGGGGCGCTCCACTTTCCCATCGGGTTCTTCCTCTTCATCCTGCCCTTCGCCCCCACCGGTGAGGAAGATCGTTCCCGATGGGCAGAGTCGCCCAGCCCGCTGGACAGCGGGCCATTCCGATTTCGAGGGTTGCTCTTTCCTCAGACTGACGAAACCCTCGTGCTCCTCCAGGTTCTGGAAGATATCGGGGGCGATGTACCCGCAGTTACCGGAGGCGATGCAGGTGTCGTAATTGAGGGAGACCTCCACGTCTATCTCCTTTCCGAAGCGCGGCCGGGGATCTGGGCGCATATTCTCAGCCCCGGTATTGAAGAACCAGGGGGCAGGTGTAGGGATCATGGTTCCGCAATCCGACCTGGTTGAGATAGCGGATGATGATGCCGTAGGCCTCTCCCAGGGTCGTCTCGGAATAAGGAATGCGGTGGTGGGCGCAATGTTCGCGGACCAGCTTCTGCAGGGCGGGAAGATTCGGCCGGGGTGTCCGGGGAAACAGGTGGTGCTCCACCTGGTACTGCAGTCCCCCCATGAGGAAGTGCACCACCCGGTTGCCCCGGATATTGCGGGACATGTGCACCTGTCTGCGCAGAAAATCAAGTTTCACGTCGTGGGGGACGGTCGGCATGCCGATGTGACTGGCCGCGAACGCCCCACCCAGTAGCAGCCCGAACACAAGGGTCTGGACGAAGATGAAAGCCAGTGCCACCCAAAAAGGCAGGACGATGAACAGATACACCGGGATGCAGATCAGTCGGATTCCGACGAAGAGGATCTCGGCCCACCGGTGCCTGATCCGCGGCGCGGTGAGGATGGCTTTGACGGAGGAGAAATGCAGGGAGAATCCCTCGAAGGGCAACAAGGGCAGAAAATACCATCCCTGATAGCGGGCAAGCTTCGCAGCCAGGCCAGTACGTTTGTCCGTGTTCTCCGGCGTCAGGGAGAACACCCCTGACCCGACATCGGGGTCTGAGCGTTCTTTGTTGGGGTTGGCGTGGTGACGACCGTGCTTGTCCACCCACCAGCCATAACTCAGACCGATGAACAGGCCTGCGATGACCCGGGAGGTCCATTCATTCCACTTCCGTGAAAGAAAGATCTCCTGATGGGCGGCTTCATGACTGATGAATCCCAGCTGGGACATCGCAAGTCCCAGCAGGACCGCGAAAATAAGCTGCCACCAGCTGTCACCGAGCAGGGCCACGCCAATGAGAACCCCGATGATGGACAGGGTCCAGAAGAGAATCCGCCTCCAGTAGAAGCCATAGCAGCGTCGCATGAGACCAGCGTCATTGACTTTCTCTGCCAGATCAAGGAAAGACGCGACATGAGGGTTAGCGATCATGGAAACTCCCATCGCCGTGATCTGTGACACATTGACTCTTCCAATTGAATCACGGGACCACACACCCCGCAACAGATTTGCAAGGGGTGACGGATTTTAAATGTCATCTGGGATCGCGGACAAGTGCCTCCACATCGCCAAGCGAGACAGATCCACGATGAACCGTCCCCGGATCAGCTGGGATTTCTCCCAGGTCAACCGGGGATCTTCCCCGTCTCCCCCAGAGCAGAATGGCATCCCACCAGCGGCCAGAAGCCCGAAACATTCCGGTTTCCCCCACCATCTTCAGGGGAATAACCGGTGCTCAGGTGCCTTTGAGGACGTGGCCCCGAGAAACTTTCCCGGGGCCGCGAACCCCTCTGGTTTACTGCTTCCGGGTGCCGGCCTTGACTACACGCTTGGTGGTCTGCGGCGGCTTCTTGGTGGTTTTCTTCGCCGTGGTCTTCTTGGTGGTCTTCTTGGCGGTGGTTTTCTTCGCCGTGGTCTTCTTGGTGGTCTTCTTGGTTCCACCATCGGCGGCTTCCTTGGCGCGACGCTCAGAGAGCAGCTCATTGGCGCGGGCGTCGGTAAGCTTTTCCGGAACATCTCCCTTGCGCAACGAGGCGTTGGTCTCGCCATCGGTGACATAGGGGCCGAAGCGGCCGTCCTTGACGGTCATCGGCTTGCCGGAAACGTCATTGTCCCCCAGCACCTTCAACGGCGGGGTGGCAGCGGCACGGCCACGGCGTTTGGGCTCAGCGTAGATACGGCGGGCCTCATCCAGGGTGACGGTGAAGATCTGCTCCTCATTTGCCAGGGAACGGGAGTCGGTGCCCTTCTTCAGATAGGGGCCGTAGCGGCCGTTCTGTGCGGTGATGACCTCATTGTCCACCGGGTCGACACCGACCTCGCGGGGCAGGGAAAGCAGCTGCAGCGCCTGCTCCAGGGTGACGGTGGCAGGTTCCATGGAGGAGAAGAGGGAGGCGGTGGCCGGCTTGAGGGATTCCTCGACCAGCTGGTTGATCCGCTTCTCCTTCTGGTTGGCGGCGGTCTTGGTGTCCCAGTTCTTCTTCCGCTTGCCTTCCTCGGCGCGCTGGCGGTCCTCCTCCTCGCGTTCCACGAGGATGATCTTCTCCGCCTCAGTCTCAGCCCGCTCACGCTCATCCTCACGCACCTGCTCGGTGACATAAGGACCATAGCGGCCTTCCTTGGCCACGATGACACGACCATTGGCCGGGTTCACACCCAGCTCACGACCGCCCTGCGGGGTGGCGAAGAGCTTCTCGGCGACCTCCAGGGTCAACTCATCCGGAGTGGTGGATTCCGGCAGGTTGGCGCGCTGGTACTCCGGTTCGCCATCCTCCTTCACACCCACCTGGCGTTCAATATAGGGGCCGTAACGACCCACCCGGACATTGATGGCCCGACCCTCGGAATCATCGTAGAGGTGCAGGGAGTTCACCAGTCGGGCGTCGATCTGCTCGAGGTTCTCACCGACCAGGGTCTTGAGTCCGCCCTTACGGGCAATGGACTCGGCCTTGGCGTCAGAGGCATCGGGGTTGCCGAAGTAGAAGCCGTTGAGCCATTCGGTGCGGTCCTCTTGACCACTGGCGATGTTATCGAGCTCATCCTCCATGGAGGAGGTGAAGTCATAGTCGACCAGGTCCTCGAAGTTCTGCTCCATCAGGCCGATCACGGCGAAGGCCACCCAGCTGGGGACCAGGGCGTTACCGCGCGGCAGGACATAACCACGGTCCTGGATGGTGCGGATGATCGACGCATAGGTTGAAGGACGACCGATGCCCAGGTCCTCCATCTTCTTCACCAGGCTGGCTTCGGTGTAACGGGCCGGCGGATTGGTGGAGTGACCGGCAGCTTCAAGATGGTTGACGCTGAGATCATCATCCTTGTTCAGGCGCGGCAAGCGGCTCTCTGCGTTGTCGGCGACATCGCGCCCCTCGGCGTTGAGGGTGGTTTCGACATAGGCGCGGAGGAAACCGGGGAAGGTGAGGGTGCGGCCGGTGGCGGAGAACTCCACCTGTTCCCCACTTTCGGCCTCACCGCTGACGGTCACCTTCATGGAGGTGCCCTTCGCGTCCGACATCTGGGAGGCGACGGTGCGCTGCCAGATCAGCTCATAGAGCTTGTATTCCTCCGCATCGAGCTGGCCGTGCAGCTGACCCGGGGTGGCGAAGGTTTCGCCGGCGGGACGGATGGCCTCGTGGGCCTCCTGGGAGTTCTTCACCTTGCGGTCATAACGACGCGGGCTTTCTGCGACGAAGGCGGCGCCATAGAGCTCCCGTGCCTGAGCCCGGGCGGCCTCGATACCGGAGGCAGAGAGCGAGGTGGAGTCAGTACGCATATAGGTGATGTGACCGTTCTCGTAGAGACGCTGCGCAATGCGCATGGTCCGCTCCGAGGTGAAGTGCAGCTTACGGCCGGCCTCCTGCTGCAGGGTGGAGGTCATGAAGGGTGCGTAGGGGCGACGGGTATAGGGCTTTTCCTCGACCCCCGCGACACTGAGCTGGGCTTTTTGGAGACCGGCTGCCAACGCCTCGGCACGAACCTGATCCACGACCACAACTTCAGAGGTCAGTTGGCCGCGGTCATTGAAATCACGGCCCTGGGCGATGCGCACCCCGTCGATGGCGGTGAGCTTGGCCTTGAAGGTGCGGGGGTTCTCCGGGTCCTGCCCCTGGTTGCCGGTGTCCAGCTCGGCGGCGATATCCCAGTAGTCGGCGGAGACGAAGGCCATGCGTTCGCGTTCGCGTTCGACGATCACGCGGGTGGCCACGGACTGCACCCGCCCGGCCGACAGCCGCGGCATGACCTTCTTCCACAGCACCGGGGAGATCTCATAGCCATAGAGGCGGTCCAGGATGCGGCGGGTTTCCTGGGCGTCGACCAGGTTGTGGTCGAGTTCGCGGGTGTTGGCGGCCGCCTCGAGGATGGCCGGCTTCGTGATCTCGTGGAAGACCATGCGGCGGACCGGAACCTGGGGGTTCAGGACTTCGAGCAGGTGCCAGGCAATGGCCTCGCCCTCACGGTCGGGGTCTGTTGCGAGGTACAGCTCATCGACCTGCTTGAGCTTGGCCTTGAGGTCAGCGACCTTCTTCTTCTTATCGGGGCTGACCACGTACAAGGGGGAGAAACCGTGGTCGGTGTCCACGCCGAGGCGGGCCCAGGGTTCCTTCTTGTACTTTGCGGGAACATCTGCAGCACCGCGCGGCAGGTCACGGATATGACCCACCGAGGCTTCGACGATGTAGTTGTTTCCCAGGTAAGGCTGTATCTTCTTTGCCTTGGTCGCCGACTCGACAATCACAAGTCGTTTGACGTCCGAGCCATTGTCTGCTGCCACCGGGGTTACTTCCCTCTCGCCTACTGATTAGTGCCTACGCATGGATTCGCCACAGGATTCATCTCCCGTGGTTTTGCATCTTATTACTGTTCACCGTAGCTGTTCGGACCCGGGACGATGTCGCCGAGCCGAAAATTACGATGTTGTCATTTCAGGTGACACTACATCACGCCTTAATTAGGAATACACGCTACACAGTAATTAATGCTCTTCTCCCGGAATGCTCAAATATCCTTTCCCGAACCGAATCATTCACCCATCCCAGCTGGCAGAAGCCCTTTTCCACACCGGGAAATCCGGGACCCCCACCCCAGCCGGGACACGCCCCGTTCCTCCCCCCGAAAGCAAACCCCTTGGGCGCCGATCCCCGGGACACCCTGCAGGGCAGGAACGGAAACGCGCGTTATCGCACCCCACCACCACGGGGGTGAAGGCGTAGAGACAGTGTGAGCCGACATGTGCCGCGAAGAATCACTAGGATTACCGGACAATGCATTTTTTTAATTTGGAGGCCGCCCCTTGAGCGAGAACTTCGTGTCATGGGTCGAATCCCTGATGACCTCCGACGCCTTCTACCCGGCACTCAGCCTGGTGGTTCTCATCGACAGCCTTCTCCCCCTGATCCCGAGCGAGACCGTCATCTCGTTGGCTGGGGCATGGTCCGGGGCGCGCGGCGTGCCGAACCTCTTCCTGATTCTTCTTTTCGCTACCCTGGCCGCCATCATCGGCGATAATCTCTGCTATTTCTTCGGCACCCGCCTGATCGGGGTCGTCAACCGTATCCCGGGTGATTCCAGCCGCGGCAAAGCTCTGAAGTGGGCCCGCAGGAATCTCAACGAACGTGATGTCTCAACGATCATCATCGCCCGCTTCATCCCCTGGGCACGCTGGTTCGTGACCATCATCCTCGGCTCGGTGGGTTATTCCTGGCGACGTTTCCTACTCTGGGACTCCATCGGCGCTTTCATCTGGGCGATCCAGGCCACCTTCCTGGGGTATCTCGGCGGTTGGCTCTTCCAGGAGCAACCCCTGATCGGACTCGTGGCCGGCGCCACCTTCGGCATCATCTTCGGCCTGCTGCTGCAGTACCTGCAGCGTCGTTGGCAACGCTCTCGCCCCCAGCATTGACCCCGCCCCCGCTTATCGACACCCCCACCCCCGGGACTGAAGACATGTTTAACCCGACATGCCGGCAAAGCAAAAGACGTTGATCATCGCATTGCGATGATCAACGTCTTTTGGTTGAGCTGGCGTTAGCCGCTATTTACAGCGGGTTAACAGCCTGAGCCTGCGGGCCCTTGGCGCCTTCGCCGATCTCGAACTCAACCTGCTGGTTCTCCTCGAGGGTACGGAAACCGTTGCCCTGAATCTCGGAGTAGTGGACGAAAACGTCAGCGGATCCATCTTCCGGAGCGATAAAGCCGAAGCCCTTCTCCGCGTTGAACCACTTCACAGTTCCCTGTGCCATATTACTAACCTTTACTTTCCTGGAGAGATACGGCGCTTCCGAATTGCTGGAAACACCGGGTCGGAATCGAACTCCCAGGCATCCCCCAAGCATGCAGTTTCGTGCACAGCGTGAGTTCAACTGGGCGCTCGCGTTAATATCTTTGCGAGCGCCTAGACACTGCGCGCAGAAACCGCGACCAAGACCTAGTCTGTCATGTTTTCCCGGCTCGCGATAGCCATCGACTAAAGTTTGGTCAAAAAGTCCGCAATAACCCACACTTTTAGGGGTGATTTCCAGGTGTCAGATCCCCAGGATTTGGAGTTTCCGCAACCACCAGCCAACGCCGCAAAAACCGGTGCCGAAACCCCGTTCCGCAACCTGCTGGGCGAGGAGCTGGCCGCCGCCATCACCCGACGCTTCCCCGAATCCACCTGCACTTACAGCACCACCATCCCACCCCGGAAAGCCCGCTATGGCCAATGGCCGGAATGGGTTCATCCACCTCTGCAGGCCTACCTCCGGGAGCAGGGAATCACCCGCCCCTACCGCCACCAGGTGGAGTGCGCGGAAATTGCCCACCGAGGTGAGGATGTGGTGCTGGCCACAGGCACCTCCTCCGGTAAATCCCTGGGCTATCAGCTCCCCATCCTTTCCTCCCTCGCCACCGACCCCCGTGCCTGCGCCCTCTACCTCACTCCGACCAAGGCCTTGGGTTCCGATCAGCTGGCGGTGGCCTCCCGGTTCTGCCGTGAGGTGGCAGGCCTGTCCGGGGTGCACCCCGCCCCCTATGACGGCGACACTCCCACCGAGGCCCGCAGCGGGATCCGGGACGGTTCCCGGATGATTTTCTCCACCCCGGACATGCTGCACGTTTCCCTCCTGGCACACCATGAGCGCTGGGGCCGGATACTGCGTCACCTGAAGTTCCTGGTCATCGATGAATGTCACACCTACCGCGGCATCTTCGGCGCGAATATCGCACTGGTGCTGCGACGCCTGCTGCGCATCGCCGCCCATTACGGCTCCCACCCCACCGTGATCCTGGCCTCAGCAACCTCCCATGACCCGGCCGAGCATGCCGGCAACCTGATCGGCAGAAAGGTGCAGGCGGTCACCGAGGATGGCGCCCCCACCGGGGCACGCACCCTCATGCTCTGGGAACCGGGCTTCCTGGAAGGGGTGGAGGGCGAGAATGGTGCACCGGTGCGTCGTTCCGCAACTTCGGAGGCCGCCGGAGTGATGGCCACCGTGGTCGCCGGCGGGGCACGCACCCTCACCTTCGTCCGCTCCCGCCGCCAGTCGGAGGTGGTGGCGATGCGCTGCGCGGAGGATCTGGCTCTGATGGGAAAACCAGACCTCAGCGAAAGAATCGCCTCCTACCGGGCCGGTTACCTCGCCGAGGACCGGAGAAGGTTGGAACGGCAGCTCGATGAGGGTGAACTTCTGGGTGTGGCCACCACCAATGCACTGGAACTCGGTATCGATGTCGGGGGGTTGGATGCGGTGGTCACCGCCGGCTTTCCCGGCACGGTGGCCTCCTTCTGGCAGCAGGCCGGGCGAGCGGGACGCCGGGGGCAGGGCTCCCTGGTGATCCTGGTCGGCCGGGACGAACCGATGGACACCTATCTTGTGCACCATCCGGAGGCACTGTTGGGACGCCCGGTGGAAAGGACCGTCTTCAACCCACGGAATCCTTTTGTACTCCGTGGCCACATCTATTGCGCGGCCGTCGAAAAGCCCCTGAGCACGGCTGATGTCGAGAACTTCCAGGCCGGGGAGGTGGTGGCCGAGCTGGAGGCGGCGGGCCTGTTGCGACGCCGCCCGCGAGGCTGGTTCGCGGTGGCTCGTCCCGCCGATGATTCCGGACTGCCGACCCCGGACACCGCGCACACCTCGGTGAGCCTGCGCGGTGGTTCGGGCGAGGAGGTCATGATCGTCGATATCAGCGATGGTCGACTACTGGGTACCATCGACTCCGCCCGGGCAGCCTCCCAGGTCCACCCCGGCGCGGTTTATCTGCACCAGGGCGAGAGCTTTGTCATTGAGGAGCTGGATTTCGAGGACTACGTGGCTCTGGCGCGGCCCGAGGTGCCGGATTACACCACTTTCGCGCGGAGCCAGACTGATATTCAGATCACCTCGGCGGCCGGGGAGGATGAGCTCTACAGTCCTTCGCCGGGGTTGTGGGTGGCCAATGTTGATGTGGAGGTCACAGATCGGGTGACCGGTTATGTGGCCCGGATGCCGGATGGGACGGTGTTGGATTCGGTGCCGCTGCAGATGCCGCCGCAGGTTCTGCAGACCCGGGCGGTGGCTTACACCATTGATCCGGCGGCACTGGGCGCGATGGGGATTCCGGTCGCCGAGGTCCCTGGCGCATTGCATGCCGCGGAACATGCGGCGATCGGACTTCTGCCCCTGTTGGCGACCTGTGACCGCTGGGACATCGGTGGGGTGTCCACTGCCCTGCATCCGGACACCGGGTTGCCGACGGTGTTTGTCTATGACGGGCACCCTGGTGGGGCGGGGTTCGCGGACACCGGTTTCCAGCGTTTCCGGGTGTGGATTGAGGCCACCTTTGAGGCGGTGCATTCCTGCCGTTGTGAGTCCGGGTGCCCTTCCTGTGTGCAGTCACCGAAGTGTGGTAACGGCAATAATCCGCTGAGCAAGTCGGGGGCGCTGGCCCTGCTCGGGGCGATGGTGACGATGTTGGGTTCCCAGCCGGAGGTCGGGTGATCACAGGGCCAGGGGTGTGATCACCGCGATGCACCACTCCCCTCCCTCCTCAATCAGCTGGTAGCAGAAGCGTTCGCGGATCTGCCCGGAGTAGCTCCAGGCGACATCGACCCACAGGGATGCGGGTGCCTCCCCGCACACGGTGACCTGGCGGCCGAGTTCCTTCACCCCCTCATACTGTCCCCAGGATGAGGTGAAGAAATCTTCGACCTGGTCGCGCTCGGTGACCGCGATGGATTGGCCCGGGAAGAGAATGAGGGCCGGGATCGCGTAGAGGTCGGCTATCCCGGTGGCATCCCGGTCAAGCAGCGCCCTGGCGTAATGGACGAAGAAGTCATGGACGAAGGCTGGTGCTGATTCACTCATGTTCCGAGTTTAAGCCCGAATTGTGAGATGGGACACTAATTTTGGGTTCAAAGTGGCCCGGCCCGGGCCACCGCACCTTGACCCCGCAGCCTGACCTCAATGATGACATCACCTCCCTGGGTGTGGCAGTTCTTCATTTCTCCGGTGTTGAGTGCTACTGTTTCCCCGGCCACCGCACAGGCATCCTCACCGCGGTAATGGGCATGCGCCCCCGCCACAGCTGCCAGCTCAGCGCTATTTCTCAGCTGGTGACTGGCGGTGACCTGCCCGGCTGCGGCGATGACCACCAGTCCCAGGCTGATCAGCACCACGATGATGGCGGTGCTGACCAAGGTGGCGTAACCCCCTTGCTCCCGCAGTAGTGCCCCGATCCGGCGACCGCCGTTCACGGTGTCTCCACCGGGTAGATGGCGGTGGCCTGGACCGGTCCGAAGATCGCCGGGATTTCGGCGGTGGCGGTGAGCAGCCCGTCGGAGGTGTGGATGCTGACGCTTCCCCGGGGTGGTTCATAGTCCACCCCGATGGCCTGGGAGCGTGCGGCGGCACCGGCACTGTCGATGGCTGCGACCTGGGCCGCCAGGGTGGCGATCCCGCCGATCATCGCGGCGCAGACGATCACCAGGCTGCTCAGTCCCAGGGCTGCCTCGATGGTGACCGAGCCCTGTTGGTTGCGAAGTGCCCGGGTGATCAGGTGGCTAAATTCCCGGTGCGGCATCCACTGCCTCATGGTGCTGTGCTCTCCCGCTTACCTAAGGGGTGCTGGTCAGGGCGTCGGTGATGATGGCTTCGATGGCGTCGACGACTCCGCCGCCGTTGATGACGGCGTAGAGCACCGCCGCCAGGGCCGCGGCCGCCAAAGATCCCATGGCATATTCCACCGTCGACATCCCCTCCTCATTGGCCATGATCCGGTGGGTTCTGGCCTTGAGATCTGCGATCTTAAGGCGGGAGGAGGTGGACTGCTGCAGCTTCTGGATGGACATGATTTTCTCCTTGTTCGAGTGTGGTTTTCGAGTGTGGTGTTCAGGATTGATGGGTGAAGTGGGTTGACGGGGATGGAGGGTCAGGGGTTGAGGATCTGGGTGCCCAGGCCGATCACCACCGGAGCCAGGCCCAGGATGATGAAGCCGGGGAGGAAACACATTGCCAATGGCAGCGCAATGAACACCCCGGCGCGTTCGGCGGCGGCTTGGGCCGCGTCCGAGGCCTCACTGCGGAGGGTCTCGGCGATGCGTTCACAGCCCTCGGCCACCGCCGCCCCGGAGCGCTGGGACATTCGGGCCAGGCCGGCGAGTTCCGAGAGTCCCGGGATGTCATTCATCGCGCTCCAGGCCCGGGCGGGGTCGACGCCCACCTGCAGCAGGGCGGCGACCGAGGTCCAGTGCCCGGCGGTGTCGGCTGCTGCTGCGGCAGCCACCGCCGATGCCGCCTGCCCGGTGGACAGCCCTGCTCTCAGGCAGGCGGCGAAGAGACTGATATCGGCGGCCACCCCCAATCGGTCCACCTTGGGGCTCCCCCGGGCCCGGTCCAGTCGGGAGTTGAGCCAACCGGGCAGCGCGGTCGTGGTGTTTCCTTCCGGCCCGTCCCGGGGGTGCTTGGGGCCTCGCCAACCTTCCCTGCCGCGATGCCAGGGGCCGGGTGGGGTCAGCTGGAAAGCTGCGGCGAGCAGGAGCAGTCCCAGGGGTGGGAGGATGCTGATCATGTCGCTGCCCCCATGATGATCTGTCGGGACCAGAGGAAACCACTGCAGCTCAGAGCAACCCCGAGCAGGAGGAGGATGCCTCCCAACCCGCCCCCGAAGAGCAGTCCCAGGGGGTCCGCCCCCATGGCACTGCCCATGCCCACCCCGGCGAGGGGCAGCAGGGTCAGCACCACCGCGGTAGCCTGGGGGCCCTGCAGGGCGGCGTTGGTGGCGGCACGGTGCCGGGTTCTGGCATCCAGGCGTTGTTGTGCTTCTCCGATCAGGGGTGCCAGGGGGATGCCATGATGTTCGGCGGTGCGCCACATCTGTGCCAGTTCCCCGAGTTCCGGGACGGTGGCGCGGGCGTCATGCAGGACATCGGGGCCGGAGCCCCCGGAGCGGGTCCGGGCTGCGGTCACCTCGACTGCGGACCGGAATTCCGGGGGTGCGTTTTCGGGGACTGAGTCGGCTGCCGCTGAGATGGCCTGGGGGATGCTGGAACCGGCGCGTAGTTCACCCAGCAGATGACCGAGGAATACGGCGGTGGCGGCACTGCGTCGGCGGCTGCGCTGCCCTGCCCTGAGTTGTCGCAGGCTCCAGGTGGCGGTGCCGATGATGACACCAGCTGTCAGGGCCACGGTGGGTTCCCCGATCAACAGGAAGCTCAGGATCACCACGGCCAGACTCAGGATGAACACCACGCCTGGGGAGCGGCTGCCGGTATTACCGGGGATCATCTGGCCCAGACCCCGGGTGAAGGTCCGGAGCCGGAGATCCGGGCCGGGCAGTGGGAGAACCAGCCCCAGGCCGAGGAGGAATACGGCGATCACAGTCCCACCTGCCTGCGGAAATCCTGGAATTCCGGGGAGGGCCCATTATCCAGGTCCCAGATGACGACGCTCTCCACCGGGTTTCCCCGCAGGACCCCCACCTGGTGGAGCTGCCTGCCGACCGCGGTACGCCGCATCACCAGGACCACCTTCACCGCGGCGGAGAGCTGGGAGTGCAGGGCCGGGGCATCCAACCCACCCAGGGCGGCGAGGGCCTCCATCCGGGCGGGGACCTCATGCAGTGAGTTGGCATGCACGGTACCGGCGCCGCCATCATGTCCGGTGTTGAGGGCGGCGAGCAGATCCACCACCTCCCCACCCCGGATCTCCCCGACCACGATCCGGTCGGGACGCATCCGCAGGGCCTGGCGCAGCAATTCGGCGAGGCTGATCCCACCGCTGCCTTCTATGTTGCTGCCCCGGCTAACCAGGGAGACCACATGGGGATGCAGGGGCTGCAGTTCAGCGGTGTCCTCGATGCACAGGATCCTTTCCTGCTCCGGGACTTCCGCCAGCAACGCAGAGAGCAGGGTGGTTTTTCCGGAGCCGGTGCCACCGACCACCAGGAATGCCTGCCGTGCGTGCACCATGGCGCGCAGCAGCTGGGCCATTTCCTCGCTCAGGGTTCCCCCGGACACCAGTTGGGGCAGGGTGGTCACTGCCTGTCGTAGGATCCGCAGGCTCAGACAGGTGCCACCTTCTGCGGGCGGACTGAGCAGGGCATGGACCCGGATCTGGCTGCCATCGGAGCGGTGCAACCTGCCATCGGCGAAGGGTTGGGCATCATCGAGTCGTCCACCGCAGGCCACCACCAGTCGGGTGGCCAGCCGCCGGACCTCGACCTCGGAGTCGAAGATGAGCTCGGATTTCTCCATTCCCCGACCCCGGTCAAACCAGACCTGTTCCCGGCCATTGACCACGATGTCGGTGACACCGTTGATCATCAGCAGTTGTTCCAGCTTTCCCACCCCGGTGGAGTCATGACGGAGTTTGCGCAGAACCTCCAGCACATCGACATCACTGATCGCTCCGGCCTCCGCACGGACCAGTCGGGCCGTTTCGGCGGCATCCCCACCGATGGATTCAGCCACCATCCGACGTTGGACTTTCTCCAGCAGCTCCTCAACCCGGTTCATCGGCGCAGCTGCTCTCGGTTGAGCACCTCGACCGCCGCCAGTCCGGCCTGGGCGGCCAACAGCAGTGGCCGGGGAAGATTCTCCGGAAGTCCCTGCATCTCGGTCTGCTTGGACAGCCGAGAGATGGTTCCCAACTCGGCAATGACCTCCGCCCGGGTGATGTTCTCCACCTCAGGGACCCCCAGCCCGGACCAACCGCGGTGTCGCAGGATCAGCTCCACCTCCACCTGGCGTGACCGCCAGCGGGCAACCTGCTGGGCAGCGGCCGCCACCGGACGAACCTCGGCGGGCACCAGCAGCAGCACCCGGTCACAGTGCTCCACCGCAGCTTCGGTGACCTCCCTGCCGACGGGCAGGTCAACCACCGTCAGTTCCGGACCGGAACGCAGGCTCTCCAGGGCGGAGATGAGTTCACTGCCGCTGAGTTCATAGGGGTCTGCGATGGTGGCGCGGGCTCCGGTGAGCAGGGTGATCCCGTCCCGGGAGGTGGGCAGTGCGGCGCGGAGTTCCCCGACCGCGATCGCCCCTTCCCCGAAGCTCAGGTCCTGCCAGCGGGCCCCGCTGACATCCTCCAGACCCAGGAGCAGGTCCAGGCCACCTGCCCGGGGATCAGCATCAATTAAAGCCACTTCACCCACGCGGCGGGCCTGCCTGGCCAGCGCCACCGCCAGGGTACTGGCCCCCGCTCCACCGGCGGAACCCGTGATGCCCAGAACCTTCCCCTGACCTTCAGCGGAGTGTTTCTCCCGGCCCAGAGCGCCCAGGAGTTCCGCGGCCTGCGCCGGAATGACCAGGGCGTTATCGGCGTGACATCCCAGGGCCAGCCGCCAATCCACGGGACCAGAATCAGCGACCAGGAAATAGACATGGCGACGGCGGGGCAGTTCCCCCAGTCCGCTGACGGTGTCGGCATCGATGAGGACCGCATCCACCCTCCGGTAGTGGCGGATGATTTCCGCGGGCTCGGTGGTGTCGATGATCTTTCGGCCGGTGGCGGCCGCAATATGGATGGCTTCGGGATGAAGCACCGGATTACTGATCGCCACCAGAATGGGGGTTTGCGCTGGACTCATGCCACTCACCATCGCGGCGGCACAACGCTTCCACAATGCCTCTCAGACAAAGCTGTGGAGAAACCCCGATCATGTTGATGCCTCAACATGGTTCTGTGGATAACTCCCTTTCCCACACAGCAGGGGAAGGTGGATCATGCGATTCTCTCCACAGAACCTCGCCACGGAGATTCCCCGGCAAGAGAGAGATAGAGAAAATAAAGGACGGTCCGCGCCTCGGGGGGGGTGTGCGCGGACCGTCTACCCGGCCTCGGGGGGCGAGCCGGGGCAGGCCACTCTGTATATCGGGGCCTTGCACTAGGCATTATTACATACCACTCAAGGCATGACAACACTCTCGGAAAAGAAATTAGCAAATCTTTTCGAGAATATTTCCCCTTTCCCGGCTGGTACGCGACTCCGCCCCCAACAGCGCAGGCCAAGACCCCTCCACCCGAAAGGGTCAGCCCTATCCCATTCCTCGAGATTCATTCTTCAAGGCCCGTCGACCCGCCTCAGGGATTCACCCCCTGGACCGGCCTTGGGCACTTCTCCAAATCTTTCCTGAAACGAAGTCACCCACTCCGGCGATATCCCCTTTGAGACCAATTTGTAACCAATGGGAGCTTCCCGCCCCCATGCCCGGCAGAGATGGATACTGATGCAAACGAAGCCCTTGAGAGCCAATCTCTCCAGTCACGTTTTCCACAGCAGCCACTATGCCCACAACCTCCACAGCGTTAGACTGACAAAGATGATCCACCAGGAAGAACACTCGGCAGTCATCGGCCCCCGCCGGGTGGCAGCCTTCTTCGACCTGGACAAAACGGTGATCGCCACCTCCTCAGCCCACGCTTTCGGCAAGGAGTTCATGCATAACGGGCTAATCAGCACGGCAGAGGCCATCGAACTCTCGATGAGCAAGGCCACCTACATGTTCTCCGGCCACAACAGCACCCAGATGGATTCCTCCCGGGACCAGCTGGCCACCATGGTCACCGGCTGGGATGTGGAGCAGGTGCGCGCCATCGCATCCGATGCACTGCACCATGTGGTCACCCCGACCATCTATGCCGAAGCCCGTGAGCTGATAGAAAAGCACCGCGCCGCCGGTCATGAGGTGATCATAATCTCCGCCTCCGCCACCATGCTGGTCGAGCTGATCGCCGAAGAACTGGGGGTGGACCAGGTAGTGGCAACCGAGATGGAAACCTCGGAAGGCAAGTTCACCGGCGAGATCTCCTTCTACTGCAAAGGCCCCGCCAAGGCTGAGGCCATGCGCCGTCTGGCCGAGGAAAACCACTACGACCTCGACGCCAGCTACGCCTACTCGGATTCCGCCACGGATATCCCGATGCTGGAGGTCGTGGGCAACCCCACCGCCGTCAACCCGGACCGCCAGATGAAGAAGAAGTCCCTGGAGAACGGTTGGGAGATCCTCTCCTTCCGCAATCCGGTGCCGCTTTTCCAGGCCCCCAGCGCCCGGGAGCTGACCATCGGTTCCAGCCTCTTCGCCGGTGTCGCCGCCGCCGTGGGTGGCCTGCTCTGGGCCCGGCGGGCCCGCCGCGGCACCGCCTGACCCCCAGAAAGTTCAGCTAGGCGGCGGCCTGGGCGATGGCCTCAGCTTCTGCTGCCCCAGCTTCCCAGGCCCGGAACATCAGCTCCAGGAATACCCCGACCCCTTCCGGACCACCGCCGAATCCAGCCAAGGCCATCGCGTACTCCCTGCGGTGCCGATTGAGATAACTTTCCGGGACCGCCAGTCCCCGCGGGTCAAAACCGGAGTGCACCGCCGCCAGTCGGCAGGCAGCCCGGGCCACCAGCCCACTGCGGGGGCCGAAGATCTGCGCTGAGGCGATCTCCCCGTGGACGATCTGGGGCAACAGACCATCATGGGCACCGCCGACGATGACCTGGGTGAGGGTGCGCAACCTGGTGGCCCCTGCGGCAGCCACCGGCACACCATCCCCACCGGCGAGTACATCCATCCGGGCCAGCACCTGGAGCGGGGCACGCCCGAAGGTGCGGGCCGAGGACTCCAGCTTTCCTGGGGCAAGCAGGCTGTAGCAGCTGATGGCCTGGCCCAGTGGGCCGGCGGGTTCGCTGCCGAGGTCGATGTCGTGGCCGTCGATAAGCGTGCTCAGCCGGGCGCCACGGAGCACGGACTCGGATCCGGTGACCTCCGGGTGCCTTAAACTCACCGGTCGACGGTGGACGGCGGCGATCGCGGCACGGGCACTCTCATGGAGTTCGGCGACCTCGCCGAGGTTCAGCAGTGGGTGAAGCGGGTCTACAACGGTCATATCAACTAGGGTAGTGCTGAGGAAACCAACAACTAATCCGGTCATCAGGCACGCAACCCGCCGCCATCCGTGGCACCATTGGAGCTAGTGCTCCCCAGCGTTTCACCTGTCGATCTAATGGAGGAAAGAGCATCGTGAGCAATCAGAACGGCCTATTTACCAGTGGCACCGAGGATTTCTCCGCAAAGGTGAATTCCATTCCGCTGAGCGATGTGGACACCCACGGCGCCGGGCAGGGATCCATCGGCAACCTGATCAGCGACGCCACCGCCCAGATGTCCAGCCTCTTCCGGGCTGAAGTTGAACTGGCCAAGACCGAGATCGCCGGCGAGGCCAAGAAGGGTGCGATCGGTGGCGGGCTTTTCGGTGTCGCCGGTGTCATCGCCCTCTACAGCTCCTTCTTCTTTTTCTTCTTCGTCGCGGAACTGCTGTCGACCTGGCTGGACCGCTGGGCCGCCTTCCTCATCGTCTTCCTGGTGATGGTCGTCATGGCCGCTGGCCTGGCGTTCTTCGGCTACAAGAAGGTCAAGAAGATCAGCGCCCCGAAGAAGACCATCGATTCGGTCTCTGACCTCAAGCACCTGGTGCCGGGACAGGCCACCAAGAAGCTTGAGGCCAAGAACCGGGGCATGTACAGCTAGGTCCCCCGGGCAACCGCTGGTGCCGCTCACTTAATTTCACTTCCCCCGGGCCGCTGATCTGCCGCACGCAGGTCGGTGGCCTCCCCCATCCCAGGAAGAAGCCCCCGCGCGGTGTGTATCGTCGACCCTGGGATGGTTTTTCCTGTGTCCGAAGGAGGATTCCGGTGACCTCAGCCCGAGAAGGTGCCCCCGCCGAACCTGTGCCGGACGCCCATGGCGAATTTCCGCCCGCCGTCGTCTCCTTGGAGGGCCCCTTCCAGCATGAGCTGGTGCATACCCGGGGCATCCGCCTGCACACCGCCACCGCGGGTGATCCCGCAGATCCGTTGATTGTGCTGGTGCACGGTTCCTTCGGCGGTTGGTTCGACTACCGGGAGGTCATCGAGCCGCTGGCACAGGCAGGGTTCCACGTCGCCGCAGTTGATGTCCGCGGTTATGGGATGTCTGATAAACCCCCCACAGGTTATGGCTATGACCTGCGCAATGCCGCGGGTGACCTCTCCGGGCTGATCCGTGCGCTGGGGCATGGTTCCGCGATCATGGTCGGCAATGACACCGGTGGTGCGGCAGCCTGGGTGCTGGCGGCCAACAACCCGGAACGGGTGCGCGCCCTGGTCGCGGTATCCGCCGCCCACCCCACGGATCTGCGGCGTTGCATCGCCTCCCGCCCCTGGCTCTTCCACCGGATGCTCATCCGGATGCTGCTGAATCAGCTGCCCTCCGGGCTTTCCTCCCGCCTGCACCGCTTCCAGAAGACCGCCTACCGCCGCCAGCTGCAGGTGAACACCACCGCCGAGTATCAGCGCAGCCCGCTCTTCGAAAAAGAGCTGGAGCTACGCCAGCTGGCGGCCCGGATCAGCAACACCGGACCGGCGATCGTGCACAATAACCGCCTGCTCACCGGTGTGGTGCCCCTGTCCTGGATCAGGCAGCAGGTGAAGGTACCCACGCTCCTGCTCTACCAGGAGCAGGGGGCATGGCGGCACCTGGCGACCAGGGCCCGGCAGCGGGTGGCCGCGGGCACCCGGGTGGAGCAGGTGGCGGTGCCCGGCACCCGTAACCTGCCGCACCTGGAGAACCCTGCCGGGTTCGTCCGGGCGATCACCGACTTCCTCGCCGAGGTCCAGCCACAGCGCTGAACAAGCCCCACCCGGCACGTTTAAGCGCTCCCCCTAGCGGGCCACGCAGGCCTGGGTGTCCACCGTCTGCGTCAGGCTGGTGACATCACCGACCTGGCGCTGCACCTCCGCTGCAGTCAGGGCATAACCGGTGTCTGAGGAATCCACTGAGGCCCCGAAGACCACGCCCAGGACCTCACCCTCCGCATTGGCCATCGGGCCGCCGGAGTTGCCCTGACGGATGGAACCGCGCACCGTGTATGCCTCCCGCTCCACCCGACCATTGGCGTAGATATCAGGGCCGGCGATGGTGATCTGCTCCCGGATTCGGGCTGGCGCCGCCTCGAAGGGACTGGACTCCGGAAAGCCCATCACAATCGCATCATCACCGGTGGTGGCCGGGGTCTGCGCCCAGGGCATCACCGGCAGGTCCAGACCGGGACTGTGCAACACCGCGATATCGACATCCGGGTTGTAGTAGACCACCTCGGCCTCCTTCATCCCCAGCACCGTGTCCAGACGAACGGTCTCGGTACCTGCCACCACATGGGCGTTGGTGATCACATAATCCGGTTCCGTGACGAACCCGGAACCCATCAGACGACGGCTGCACACCTGGGCATCACCGAGCACATGCACCACCGTGGGACGCAGCGTCTCCACCAGCTCCTGGTTGGCCACCGTGATGCGTGGGGCCTGCACCTCCGGGGAGGAGTCCGTCTGGAAGGGGGAACCGATCAGCGGGATCCCACTGTCATTGAGCAGCGCAGAAATCTGGGTGGGCACGCGATTCAACTGGTCCGGGGTGACCTGATCCACCGCGCCCAGCACCGTGGAATTGCGGATCCCCTCCCCGATCAACCCACCCACCCCGGTGGCCAGGGGAATCGCCACCAGCCAGGCCACGAATAAGGTGACCACGCCCTGGAAGACGGCACCGATACCGGAATCCACCTTCATGCTGGAACGGAAACGCATCCGGTCCCGCAATGAGGCCCCCAGCAACCCACCCACCAGGTTTCCCACTCCCACCAATAAAATGATGGTGCCCAGCGCCAGCAGCACCCGCAACGCGGTGGAGTCCGTCAGCCGCATCACCACCGGTGCCAGCGCGGCACCACAGATCAGGCCGGCGATGACACCCACCGTGCTGAGCACGGAGGAGAAGGCACCCGCCCGCCAACCGCTGACCAGGGCCGCCAGGATCGCAATGATCAGCAGTACATCGATGATCAGGCTCGCGGTCACTTAGGTGCTCCAATTCGGGATAGCAGGGGAAAATGCGGTGGGGATGTCAGAAGTTCTATCAGAGGGAATCAAAAACACCTACAGGGTTCGCTCATTATTACGTGATGATGCCAGGGCACGGCGTAGATCCACATTCTGCGCCCGATCCCAGGGTTCCTCCCAGCCGGCGTGATACAGCACCGAAGACAACAGCATTCCGGTGAAACCCCAGATGATATAGCCATTCGCCCGGAACGCAGGGCCCCGCCAATCCCCCCAGGAAACCATGAGCCGCTTATCCGGATCAATCAGATCAAAAAGCGGCACCTCGAAAACCTCATCGGCTTCCTCCGGACTGACCACGCCCACCCGGGAAGGCGAATGCCAGTGTCCGAGGATGGGATGCACCGGATAACCGGAGGCCCGGATATGCACCTCATCCAACTCCGCCACCGGACTGAGACTGTGCCGGTCCAGGCCGGTCTCCTCCCACGCCTCCCGCAGCGCACAATCCACCGCGTTGATGTCCGTGGGATCCATCTGACCACCCGGGAAGGCGATCTGTCCGGAATGGGAACGCATCCTCGGCGAACGGTGCGTCAACAACACCGCCGCATCATTGGGCAGCTCCGCAGAGGTCTCCGCCCCCGAGAAGAGCATCAGCACCGCTGCCCGACGCTGATCATCAGGGGCGGTGGAACGGTGCAGCCCACCGGCCCGCAGGGTGGAATGCACACTACCGCTGTCAATGCTGCGCAAAAGTTTATTCATCCACAAGGGTGCGACCTCCGGGCTGAGGTCGATATTTTCCCCGGGGCGATCAGCAATGAACTGCGGCACCGGGGTCATCAGGTCCGGTGGCAGGGGAGATGGTTGCGCTGTGTCCTCGTTGGCGGACACCCCTCCCGACCCACTGTCTCTGCTGTTGTCCCGCACCGGGCGTTGGCTCATGTCAGAGCCTCCGCCACCGCGGTCTCCAACTGCTCCAGGGATTCGAAGGGCTGGGGGAACATCGCCACCTGCTGCCCCTCGACCAGGACCACGGTGATCGGCACGACCCCGGGTAGCCCGAGAGTGCCGGCGAAGAGGTTCTCATCATCCTGGTAGGAGGACAGTTCAATGCCCAGATCATTGAGCATGGCTGCCCCATTGCCCGGGTTGGGGTCGGCATGGACACCGACGACGTTGTATTCCGGGTGGGCGGCGGCGAATTCATCGAAGACGGGCAGTTCATCCCGGCAGGGACCACACCACCAGGCCCAGAGATTGGCCACCGTGGCTTCGGTGCCCACCGGCTCTGCATCCCCGGCCACCTGGCCATTCTCCCCGCCCAGGCAGGGCAGTCCCACCGCGCCCACCCCCATGCCGAGGCAGTCCGGGCGGGCAGCCACCTCAACGGCAGGTTCCGCCACGTCCTCACCTGCCTCCGGAGAGACGCCAGCCCCGTCCCCGGAGTTGACACTGTCAAGCATCATAGGCACCGCCGTGATCAACACCACCACCAGGATGATGGCGGCCACAACGGTCCATTTCACACTATTGCGCATCTGACTCACATACCTGCCATTTCCAGAAGATGCTCCTGATTGCCGCCCCTGAGCAGAGCCTCCGCCGCCACCGGATCCGCCGGCCCAGCCACCCCAAAGGAAGGGCAGTCAGCGGCCAGGAAACAAGCACCACAGGCCGCCTTCCGACTGTGGCAGACCCGCCTGCCGTGGAAGATCATCCGGTGGGAGAACATCGTCCACTCATTTTTCTCGATCAAATCCGCAATGGCGAACTCCACCTTCACCGGGTCGGTCTCCGCGCTCAACTGGAGGCGGTTGACCAGTCGGCCGAAGTGGGTGTCCACCGTCAACCCCGGAAGATCGAAGGCGTTACCCCGGACCACATGGGCGGTTTTGCGACCAACCCCGGGCAGGCTGACAAGGTCATCAAGCGCCTGGGGGATCTCCCCTTCGAACTCGGTGAGCAGGCGCTGCCCCATCCCGATCAGGTTGCGGGCCTTCGCCCGGTAAAAACCGGTCGGGCGAATATAGCCCTCCAGTTCCGCCTGCACCGCACCCCCATAATCCGCGGCACTGCGATAACGGGCGAAAAGCGCCGGGGTGACCTGGTTGACCCGCACATCGGTGCATTGGGCACTGAGCACGGTGGCCACCGTCAGTTCCAGGGGGTTGGAGAAATCCAGTTCACAGTGCGCATCCGGATGTCCGAGCGCCAGGGTCCGGTTGATCCGACGGGCCCGCCGCTTGCGCCCCATCTCGGTCTCCCGCCCGCGGGCGGCCAGATGGGAACCCACCCGTGGTCGGTCGGCGGGGGTGGTCCGCCGAGTGGTTGAGCCTGCTGCCTGGGACATACGCTCCACTTTAGCCAGCACCTCGGAGTAGACCGAAGTCGTGTTGATCCCCACAGTGCCGAAGCTCGATGTTGTCGGGTCACCGACACTTGCTAGTGTGTTTTACATGTCCGCATTCCTCGTCATCCTGGTACCCGTCTTTTTGGCGATCTTCGCCATGCAGATGGAACGACTTGAGGCGACTGTCCTGCGCGATCCGAAGGCTGAAGAGAGCGATCCCACGGCGGCCGAGTAAGATGTATTTTGTCACTTCCGAGCACCTGACCTATCAGAACAACTGTGAGAAATTGTCCAGTTGAATGCGAAAGTGACCAATTCCACGGTACAGTGGTCTTGAACACAGTTTTGAAGTGCAGAAGAGTTCCGACTTCCACCTCATCAGAGTGCGATTCCATTGTGTGGTCGCGCCGAGGATAGTTACGAACAGTTCCCCCGTTGGTCGGATACCGCCCTGCACACGTACCCCAAGGAGATGCACGTGGAAGGTGTACAGGAGATTTTGTCCCGCGCCGGGATTTTCCAGGGCGTGGACGCTGGTGCCGTCGAGAACCTGATCCGCGATATGGAGACTGTCCGTTTCCCACGTGGAACGACGATTTTCGATGAGGGCGAACCGGGTGACCGGCTCTACATCATCACCTCGGGCAAGGTTAAGCTGGCCCGCCATGCCCCGGACGGCCGTGAGAACCTGCTCACGGTGATGGGCCCCTCCGACATGTTCGGTGAGCTCTCCATCTTCGATCCGGGCCCCCGCACCTCCTCTGCGGTGTGTGTCACCGAGGTTCACGCCGCCACCATGAACTCCGAGATGCTGAAGGACTGGGTGGGTAGCCATCCGGAGATCGCGCAGCAGCTGCTGCGCGTGCTGGCCCGCCGTCTGCGTCGTACCAACGCCTCCCTGGCCGATCTCATCTTCACTGATGTGCCCGGTCGTGTGGCCAAGACACTACTGCAGCTGGCCAACCGTTTCGGTTCCCAGGAGGGTGGCGCCCTGCGCGTCAACCACGACCTCACCCAGGAGGAGATCGCCCAGCTGGTCGGCGCTTCCCGTGAGACCGTGAACAAGGCCCTGGCGACCTTCGCCCACCGTGGCTGGATCCGCCTGGAAGGCAAGTCGGTGCTGATCATCGACACCGAGCACCTGGCCAAGCGCGCCCGTTAGCTCCCCCACCTCGCTTATCGACGCCCCCACCGGGGCGTCGATAAGTGCTTTTCCCTGAGGTGGGAAAAGAAAACCGGCCCTTCCCCTCACTGCGGCGAGGGGAAGTGCCGGTTTCCGGATTCCCGGTTATTCGCCGTTGCTGGCGAGGTAGCGCAGCGCCACCCTGGTGGACTGCTCGGCGGCACCACGCAGCACCGGATCCACATCGTCATACATCAGGCTCACCAGTTCCGAGAGCGCGATATCCTTGCCGCGCTCACTCCAGACCTGGCGGATCTGGGAAAGGCGGTGCTCACGGCGCTCGATGTACTTGCGAGCGAAGGCGGAGAGATCCTTCCCCTCCGGGCCGTGACCCGGCAGCAGCATGATGCCACGGCCGCGTTCCTCCAGCAGTTCCAGGGACTGGATGTAGTCACCCAGATCTCCGTCGGTCTCGGAGATCATCGTGGTGTGGCGACCTGCGATGGTGTCACCGGTGATGACGCCCTCCAGGGTGGAGGTACCGACCTCACCGCTCCAGATGAAGAAACAGACCGAATCAGCGGTGTGCCCGGGGGTGTGGACGACCTCGATCTGCGGGGTGACCCCATCAATCGAGATGATCTCCCCGGCCACCAGCTTCTCGGCACCAGCGGTGCAGGTGGCGTCGAAGGCGCGGACCGGAACGCCGGTCAACTGGCGGAACCGTGGGGCGCCATCGGCATGGTCGTGGTGGCGGTGCGTCAGCAGCACCAGGCCCACCTCCCGTGCCTTGGAATTCAAGACATTGAGATGACCCTCGTCTTCGGGACCGGGATCGATGACAATGCTTCGCTCATCCTCCGGGCCACGGATGACCCAGGAGTTGGTTCCCTCGAGAGCGGCATACCCCGGATTAGGACAGAGGACTACTGATGCGGACTCAGTCACCGGCCGAAGCTGGCTATAAGCAGGATGCTCCATAACGTCCACAATAGCCCCCCAAGGCACTTCGGCAGAACTGGAAAGCGAAGCCGGCCCAGAATCACAGGGCCGGGCACACTGTGAATTAACCTGCGGCAATCTCAACGATCAGCTCCAGCTCAACCGGGGCATTGAGCGGCAACTCGGCTACACCCACAGCGGAGCGGGCATGGGCCCCGGCTTCCCCGAAGATCTCCTCCATCAGGTTGGAGGCTCCGTTGATCACGGCGGGCTGACCACCGAAGTCCTCGGCGGAGGCGACGAAACCTACCAGCTTGAGCACCCTGGTGACCTTGTCGATGCCCACCAGGGCGTCGATGGCGGCCAGGGCATTCAGTGCTGCGGTGCGGGCCAGATCCTGAGCGGTGGCCTCATCCACCTCGGCGCCGACCTTGCCGGTGGCCGGCAGCTCACCGTTGATGAAGGGGAGCTGGCCGGAGGTCCAGACCTGATTTCCGGTCTGGATCGCGGGGACATAGGCAGCAACCGGGGTGGCGACCGCCGGCAGGGTGATGCCCAGTTCCTGCAGCTTCTCGGAATGGCTCATCATCGGACCTCACGCTTCAGGTAGGCGACCAGGTTCTCGGGGTTCGGGCCCGGGATGACGGAGACCAGCTCCCAGCCGTCTTCCCCCCAGGTGTCGAGGATCTGCTTGGTGGCGTGCGATAACAGTGGCACGGTGGCGTATTCCCATTTAGTCATGGTCTCCACACTACGTGGCTGCCGGGCCGCTTTCAGTTCTTATATCCACCGGGGGCATGCAACACCGGGGGGCAGTTCAGATGCCCTCCAGCTCACCGCCCGTGGCCAGATAACGCGCCCAGTTATCCACCTCCGGGTTCTTGCGGAGCAGGGCGCGACGCTGACGTTCAGTCAGTCCGCCCCACACCCCGAACTCCACCCGGTTATCCAGGGCATCTGCGCGACACTGGTCCATCACCGGACAATGCCGGCAGATCACGGCCGCCTTGCGCTGCTCCGCACCCCGGACGAACAGGGCATCCGGATCACCTTCACGGCATTTCGCCTTGGTCACCCATTCACCCCTTTCGACTCCCCCTTCGCTGAGGCCGTCGAACTCCCCCACGAGGGAATTGCGGTGGTGGCTACGTTGCAATGACGCTGTCATCATCAACCTCCTTCGTGTGGGCCAAAATTAGTGGGCCAATTCATGTGCAGAAACCTGCTCGAACAGCTATGAGTGTATTCACAGAATTCACATCGTGTCGAGTAAGTCACACGAATAGGGGGATTCATCGGTTCCCCCACCCCGGGTTATCTGCGTAGGGTAAGGGGGTGTCAGTCTCAAAATCTTTCCGAAACGTGCTGGGCGCGACCCTCGCCGCCGCGCTTGTCGGTGCCCTCGCCCTGGCCCCGCTAGCCGGGGTTTCGGGTGTGGCCACCGCACGCATCAACGAAACCATGCAGTCCAATCTCTCGGACATGACCGGTGGTGAAACGCCGGGGGTGACCACAGTCACCGATGTCGAGGGTTCCCCGATGGCCTACATCTTCAAGCAGCGTCGTCACCCCGTGGAGTCGGAGCAGATCGCACAGACGGTCAAGGACGCCATCGTCTCCATTGAGGACCGGCGCTTCTATGAACATGAGGGTGTGGATCTGCAGGGATTCGCCCGCGCCATGATCACCAACGTGATGGCCGGCGGGGTGGAGGAAGGTGCCTCCACCATCAACCAGCAGTATGTGAAGAACTACCTGCTCCTGGTCGATGCCGAGACCGAGGAGGAGCAGGCCGTCGCCGTTGAGACCTCCATCCCGCGCAAGCTCCGGGAGATGCGCATGGCCTCCGACCTGGACCAGCTGCTCACCAAGGATGAGGTGCTCACCCGCTACCTGAACCTGGTGCCCTTCGGCAACGGTGCCTACGGCATCGAGGCTGCCTCCCGGACCTACTTCGGCATCCCCGCCGCGGAGCTGAATGTGCCCCAGGCCGCCATGCTGGCAGGCATCCCCCAGTCCTCCTCCCTCCTCAACCCCTACACCAATGTGGAGGGGGTGACCCAGCGTCGTAACACGGTGCTGCAGTCCATGGTGGAGGCCGGTTACCTCGATCAGGCTTCCTCGGATCAGTACCAGCAACAGCCCCTGGGGGTGATGGAATCACCCGCCACCCTGCCCAATGGCTGCATCGGCGCGGATGACCGTGGTTTCTTCTGCGACTATGCGCTGACCTACCTCGAATCCAAGGGCATCCCCCGGGATGAGCTGGCCACCGGTGGCTACACCATCCAGACCACCCTGGACCCGGCGGTCCAGGACATCGCCCACAACTCGGTGACCACCTACGTCAACCCGGACACCCCGGGTGTGGCCAGCGTGCTCAATGTCATCGAGCCGGGTGAGGAGTCCCGCGACATCCTGGCCATGACCTCCTCCCGTGACTACGGTCTGAATCTGGAGGAAGGTGAGACCATGCTGCCCCAGCCGAGCTCCCTGATCGGCAACGGTGCCGGTTCCATCTTCAAGATCTTCACCGCCGCCGCCGCCATCGACCAGGGCATGACCCTGGACACCATCCTGGATGTGCCCACCCGCTATGAGGCCACCGGGATGGGCACCGGCGGTGCCGCGGGCTGCCCCGCTAACACCTACTGCGTGGAGAACGCCGGCAGCTACCGCTCCCAGATGCCGCTGATTGATGCGCTGGCCCAGTCCCCGAACACCACCTTCATCCAGATGATCGAGCAGGTCGGGGTGACCCCGGTGGTCGACATGTCCGTCAAGCTGGGGCTGCGCAGCTATGAGTCGGAGGGCTCCCATAGTGAGGGCTACTCCATCGCCGACTACATGCGCGATGCCAACCTCGGCTCCTACACCCTGGGCCCCACCGCGGTGAACCCCCTGGAGCTCTCCAATGTCGGTGCCACCCTCGCATCCCACGGCACCTGGTGTGAACCGAACCCCATCAGCTCCGTGATCAACCGCAAGGGCGAGGAAGTCTACCTGGAACGCCCCGAATGTGAGCAGGCCATTGACCCGGAGGTCGCCGACACCCTGACCGTCGGGTTGAGCCGTGACGCCCAAAACGGCACTGCCGCCGGCGCCGCCCAGTCCACCGGTTGGAATGCTCCCATCGCCGCAAAGACCGGTACCACCGAGTCGCACCAGTCCTCGGCTTTCCTGGGCTTCAACTCCAATATCGCCGCCGCCCCCTATATCTACAATGACGGCACCAACACCATGTCGCTGTGCACCTCCCCGGTGCAGCAGTGCTCCAGTGGTGGCCTCTATGGCGGTCTGGAACCTGCCCGCACCTTCTTCACCATGGCCAATCAGATTCCGGCCGCCACCTCCGGCACCCTGCCGGAGCGCACCGCAGACATGATCAGTGGTGAGTCCGGTGCCGGACTGGACGCCCCCGCAGGTGAGGGAGGGGCCGACAACAGCGCTCCGGTCGCCCCGCAGCCTGCCCCGGCAGCCCCGAGCCAGGAGCGGAACACCTCCCGCAATGACAGCCCGCCTCCCCCGGCGCCGGCGATCCCGAATATCCGCCCGGAGGACATTGACGCGATCCGCCAGGACATCGGCGACGCGATCAACAGTTTCCTGCCCTGAGCACCCCCCACCCTGGGATAGCTGAGACTGCTGCGAGAAAACCCGGAAGGCCTCCCGAAAGTAATTTTCGGGAGGCCTTCCAGGATTGGTTATGGGGTAGCGGATCAGCCCTGGAGCTGTGCTTTCACGGTGGCGGAGAGGCGCTTTCCATCCGCCCGGCCAGCAACCTTGGCGGTGGCCAACTTCATCACATTGCCCATCTGCTTCATCGCCACCGGCTCACCGTGCTCCGCAGCGACCTCCGCCATGGCCACGCGGACCACCTCGGCGAGGGCGGCGTCATCAAGCTGTTCGGGCTGGTAGGCGCTGAGGATCTCAGCTTCCGCCAGCTCCGCATCAGCCAGTTCCTGACGACCGTTTTCGGCGTATATCTCAGCGGACTCGCGGCGCTTCTTGATCTCGCGGGCGATGACCTTCAGCACCTCCTCATCGCTGAGCTCATGCTTGGTGCCAGTGGTTTCCTCGGACTGGAGGGCCGCCAGCAGCATGCGGATGGTGCCGGTGCGCTCCTTCTCCCGGGCCTTCATTGCGGTCTTGAGATCATCACGGATCTTGCTCTTCAGCTCACTCATGTTTCACCACGTTACTCCGCAGGTAGTCTGAATGGGTGCACACTAGAACGAAGCGAATCCTGAACCTGACCGCCACCGCGCTGGGCCTGGGGGCGGTGAGCGGCGCCACCCTTGCCGCCTGGGGCCACCGCGAACTGAACCGCTTCGAGTTCAAGGACATCACCGTTCCGCTTCTCGAACCGGGCACCTTGCGCGGCAAGAAGGAATTCAAGCTCCTCCATGTCTCGGATCTCCACATGATCCCCGGCCAGGACACCAAGATCGCCTGGGTCTCCGCCCTGGACGCCCTCAACCCTGACCTGGTGATCAACACCGGTGACAATCTCTCCGATGAGGGTGGGGTCCCCCACGTGCTGCAGGCCCTGGGCCCACTGCTGAGCCGACCCGGCCTCTTCGTGTTCGGCACCAATGACTACTTCGCACCCCGGTTGAGCAACCCCTTCAACTATCTGCTGGGCAAGAAGCGCGAACTCAGCCACATTGAGCTGCCCTGGCAGGGCATGCGGGCCGCCTTCATCGAACACGGCTGGCGGGACGCCAACCAGGCTCGGCATGAATTCCAGGTAGGCCCCGTCCGCATCGCCGCCGCCGGAGTCGATGACCCGCACCATGATCTCGATGACTATGCGGCGATCGCCGGGGCCCCGAATGTCGACTCCGACCTTTCCCTCGCACTGCTGCACTCCCCCGAACCCCGGGTACTGGCCCAGTTCGAGGCTGATGGTTACCAGCTTTCCCTTTCCGGACACACCCACGGCGGCCAGCTCTGCCTGCCGGGCGGCAGAGCGATCGTGACCAACTGCGGTATCGACCATAAACGGGTTTCCGGGCTCCATGACTTCGGGAAGATGAAGATGCACGTCTCCAATGGCCTGGGCACCTCCAAGTTCGTTCCCTTCCGGATTTTCTGCCGCCCCTCGGCTACCTTGCTGCGGATTACCGAACGCTCTTCTTAGAGCCACCTGACAAAGGTGCTCCGAACAGGCGTTTTGTTAGTTCAGAGCATCTTCAGATAGAGTGTTGCATGCACCACGGGATATGGCGCAGCTTGGTAGCGTGCCTCGTTCGGGACGAGGAGGTCGCAGGTTCAAATCCTGTTATCCCGACCATGTGACAACATCACCCCGGATCTGAGAAATCAGATCCGGGGTGATGTTTTTTCCGCGGCCCCCTGGGGAAGCCGCAGGCCGAGCTACCTGGCTCCAGCCCGCTTCCTCCCACCCAGCTGCAGCAGCCCCGTCAGCAGTGCCACTCCCCCCAACACCGCCCCGCTGACCCAGAAGAGCAGCGGATCACCGGCATTGCCGCTGACGGTCAGCGCAGCGGTGGCATAGTGCAGCGGGGTGAGACTGGCGACGATTTCCCAGATGGCTGCGACCTCCGTGCCCGCGGAGCTCTTCCACACCCAGCCGACCAGGCCGACCTGGATGATGGCCCCGACCATGGCGAGCAACCCACCTGGACGTTCCCCCACCACGCGGCGCACCACCAGCGCCAGCCCAGCGGAAGCCGCGGTCATGAGGGCCAGCACTGCGATGGCTGCCCCCAGCCGCAGCGGATTCAGTCCCTGGGCGGCGAGGATATAGAGGACAGTGCCGAGGGCGACCACCCCGATGCCGCCGAGGATCCGATCAAGACGACGCCCGATCCCCCGGCCCAGGTAACTGATGGCGATGCCACCCAGCGTGCTCAGGGCACCGATGAACAGCGCATAGAGGGGGACCAGATAACCCTCCACGTCCCCGGCGGCGGAGGCCACCACCTGCCCTTCAGCTGCCGTACCTTCAGCACCGGCGGCCGGAGTGACCGGAAGGCTGCGTTGGACGTTGCTGAGTTTGTCCTGGGTGGTCCCGGCCATCTGGTCGATTTTCTGGGCACCTTCATCAAGCTGACTGACACCGTCGACGGCCTCCCCCACCCCACCCTGGAGCTGACCGAGACCTTCATTGAGACGGCGGGCGCCATCCGTGGCGGAGTAGATACCGTCATGGAAGCCATAACCGGGGACGGCCAGCTGGTTGGCGATGTCCCGGGCACCCTCGCGGAGCTGGTTGAGCTGGTCGGCGTTCTCCCCGGTCAGGGGGAAAGCCTCGACCTGGGCCCGGAAACCGGTGAGCTGCTCCCGGATCTGTCGGGCTTCGGGCACATCGGATTTCTCCAATTCGGCGTTGATGCCCTCGATCGCCTGGATCAGCTGCATTTGGATGGCGCTGAGCCCGGTGAGTTGTTCGATGGCCAGGGACACCCCATCAGCGACCTGGGTGGCCCCATTGCCGAGCTGGCCGGTGGCTGCCTGCAGCTGCACCAGGCCGTTGGACAGTTCCTGGGCACCGGACTTGGCCTCTTCCATGGCGCCGCCGAGTTCGTCGGCACCTTCGCGGAGCGCACCGGTACCGGCGGTCAGTTCCCCGGTGCCGGAGGCCAGGAACCCCGCCTGGGCACCGGCTTCGCTGGCCGCGCGTCGGGCGTCGACAAGCGCGGCGGGGTCAATTCCGGTGGGGCCCCCCTCGATGGGGGCCCCGGTGCTTTCTTCGGCCGCCGACCAGGAACGGTCGGGGCCGATTCCGGCGATTGCCAGGTACACCGCACCGATGATCAGTGGGAGGAGGACGAGCAGGGAAAGAAGGCGCGACCTAAGGGAGCTCATATCCGTTCAATTTATCCAGCTCTCATCCCCCAACTGGGAGGCGCACCGCATTCCCCCTGCTAACCTTTGAGAGTCTGAAATACCACCTTTAACCGCTTTGGAGAGTGATCGACGCGTGACTCTGCCGATTGTGATCGCCCTTGCCGGGGCGGCAGTGCTCCTCTCTCCACCTCTGGTTCGTCTGCTGGACCGAAAAGCCGGTTGGCCCCTGGCCGCGCTTTTCCTGGCGGCCGCCGCCGTTTTGAGCATGGAACTCCCCGACGTCCTGGCGGGTCGCGCCCAGACCTGGTCCTTTGTCTGGGTCCGTGATTTCCTGGCGGCCGGGGTGGATGTGGATTTTGCGCTGAAAGCTGATGCCCTCGGCGTTTTCTTCGCTTTACTGGCCCTGCTGATCGGCGCGATGGTGTTCATCTATTCCGCCGCTTACCTGCCTAAACATCAGGGAAACACTAGTTTCTACACCATCATGACCGCCTTCACCCTGGCGATCCTGGTGCTGGTGCTCGCCGATGATGTGCTGGTGCTCTTCATCGGTTGGGAACTGGTGTCCATCGCCTCCTTCCTGCTGATCGCGCGTTCCGGATCGGCTGGTGAATCGGGTTCGGTGCGTACCCTGGTGCTCACCTTCATCGGCGGTCTGACCCTGTTGGCGGCGTTGGCGCTGGCCGCCACCCAGACCGGGAGCACCTCGCTGAGTGAAATCCTGGCCAGCCCGGTGTGGGCACAGGATGCGGGGCTCAGCGCGGTGGTGGCGGTGCTGATCGCCATCTCCGCCTTCACCAAGTCCGCCCAGCTTCCCTTCCACTTCTGGCTGCCGGAGGCCATGGCCGCGGCCACCCCGGTGTCGGCTTTCCTGCATGCCGCTGCAGTGGTCAAGGCCGGTATCTACCTGCTGCTGCGGTTCTCCACCATCTTCCACGATGTGACGGTGTGGAATTGGCTGCTCATCGTGGTCGGCATCTCCACTGCAGTGGTGTCCGCGCTTTTTGCGGTGCAGAAGACGGATCTGAAGAAGCTGACCGCCTACTCCACCGTCAGCCACCTCGGCTGGATCGTGGCGACGATCGGCGTGGGCACCCCCTTCGCCCTGGCGGCGGCCCTGGTGCACACCCTGGCGCATGCCCTCTTCAAGTCCTCCCTCTTCATGCTCATCGGTGTCATCGACCACCAGACCGGCACCCGGGATATCCGCCGCCTGGGGGTCATCTGGAAGAAGATGCCCTGGACCTTCGCCTCGGTGTTGATCGGCGCGCTGTCCATGGCCGCGGTCCCCCCGATGTTGGGATTCATCTCCAAGGAGGGGATGCTCACCGCTTTCCAGGAAGCCCCGATCGGGGAGGGCCCCACCTGGGTACTGCTCCTGCTGGGTGGACTGGGCGCTCTGCTGACCTTCACGTATTCCGCGAAAATCGTCTTCGGGGCCTTCACCGACGGCCCCGCCGAGGGCCAGCAGCCCAGCGAGCGGGTGGTGCGGGAGGCCCCGGTTTCATTGTGGTTGCCTGCCGCCCTGCCGGGCCTGCTCTCCCTGCCGCTGGGTCTGGCCGTCGGGATCTTCAATGAGCCCATCGATGCCGTGGTCACGGCCATCGGTGGTGAAGCAGAAACCGAACTGGCGCTCTGGCACGGTTTCACCCTCCCATTGGGCATCTCCCTGGCGGCAATCATCCTGGGGATCATCGGTGTGATCTACCGGCACCGCATCTGGCCGGCCCTGGAATCCCGTCGACTGCTGCCCTTCAACGGCAATGCCGCCCTCCACGCGCTCACTGAAGGATCCGGGAAGCTGGGCCGCATCTTCGCTGGCATGGCAGATTCCCTCAGCCCCTCCCGCCACCTGGTGTGGCCGGTGATCATGGTGATCACCCTGATGCTCTTCACCCTCTTCGGTACCGAGGGCATTGACGGCATCCCCCTGGCACCGCGTGCCGAGGGCCTGGACAATTGGCTGGATCTGGCACCCTTCCTGATCATCCTCGGTTCGGTGAGCATCCTGGTGCTCAGCCGCAACCGCGTCACCGGTGCCGTGTTGATCGGCGCAGTGGGTGTGGGTGTGAGCCTGCAGATGTTGTTGCTGGGAGCTCCGGATGTGGCACTCACCCAGTTCCTGGTGGAGGCCCTGGTCGTGGTGATCATGATGATGGTCATCCGCCACCAGCCCCAGTACTTCCCCAAGGTGTCCAGGACACGCACCATCCGCTCCCTGATCATCGCCGCCCTGGCTGCGGTCACCGCCTTCCTGGCGGTCTTCACCCTCCTGGGTCGCCACGAGCGTTCCGAGCTCGCCGAATGGTTCCTGGCCAATGGTCCGGAGATCACCGGCGGCCAGAATATCGTGGCCACCATCATCGTGGAGTTCCGTGCCCTGGACACCCTGGGCGAACTTTCGGTGCTGGGCATGGCGGCCATCGTCATCGGTGCGGTGGTGTCCTCCTTCCCGCGGATGCAGTTCAGCCGCGGCACCCACCCCCGCCCCTTCGGTCAGTCCCAGCTGAATTCCCTGCCGCTGAAGAAAGCCTATGCCCTGGCCGCCCCGGTGCTGGGTGTGCTCAGTTTCCTGATCTTCATGCGGGGCCACACCGACCCGGGTGGCGGATTCGTCGCCGCCCTAGTGGCCGGCACCGCCATCATGATGGCCTACCTGGCGAAGGGCCGCGACAGCATCGTCGGCAAGCCCTCCACCCCCTACTGGCTGACCGGCATCGGCATCATCGTCGCCCTGGCCGCAGGTTTCATGGGTTACCTCGAGGGTTCCTTCCTCAAACCCATCTACGCCGACTTCCTGGGACAGCACTGGACCACCTCCCTCGTCTTCGACGGCGGTATCTACCTGGCGGTGCTGGGCATGCTGACCGCCGCCATCAACTCCATGGGCGGTTACCTCCGGCCCGGCGCGGCCTCCGTGGCTGAGCTGGACTACGCCCGCAGTTCCGGCCCCCTGCCGGACACCCCGACCCCGGCTCCCCCGGCGGAGATCATCACCGAGCCTTACCCGGAACCACTCGAACCCAATCCTGACCCCCGGGATGACGGGCCCTCCCGCAGCGTGGGCACCACCGCGGTGCGGGAGCAGCGCGACGTCGAAGCAGGCGTCGATAAGCAGAAGGAGAATGACCGATGATCATGGCCCTGACCATCGCCGTACTGGTCTTCGGCGGTGTTTTCCTCATGCAGCAGCGAGGCATGGTCCGCCTGGTGCTGGGGATGCAGCTGATCGGCCATTCGGCGAACCTGATGCTGCTGGCCGCGGGTGTCGGCGCCTGGCGGGGTGAGGTCTTCCCGGACCGCACCGACCTGGCCGCTGATGCCGCCGACCCCCTCCCCCAGGCTTTTGTGCTCACCGCCATCGTGATCGCCATGGCGACCGCCACGATCCTGCTGGCCATGGCCGCCCTGGGCAAAAATGATGACACCGAGCTGACGGATCCCCTCTCCTCCCGGGAGACCGGTGACACTGAACTCCAGAACTCGCCCATGTCCACCCTGGGCCGGGCCACCCAGTCCCGGGAAGAGTTCCTCGCCGGGGAACGAGCCCGCCGGGAAGCCGAGCAGGCCCAGACCGCACTGAAGGAGGGACATCGTTGATGGATGCCCTGATACCCCTCCTGGTAGCCGTCCCCCTGGTGTCCTCCGCGCTGGCCGTGATGGCCCCGTGGAAATGGGCCCGGGATCTGCTCCACCTGATCATCCCCGCCGCCAGCATCCTCGCCGGCATCGGACTTTTCACCTACACCGCCGAGCACGGCACCCTGGCCCATAATGTGGGGCTGTTCCAGGGCGGTGTGGCGATCCCCTTCGCCGTGGACACCTTCTCCGCGATCATGATCATCACCACCGGGATCGTCGCCCTGGTGGCCAACTGGTTCGCCACCGTCGCCGGGGAAACCCGCTCCCGCTACTATCCGGCGCTGACCCTGATGCTGATCACCGGTGTCAATGGTGCGCTGATGACCGCGGACCTCTTCAACTTCTTCGTCTTCATCGAGGTTATGCTGCTGCCCTCCTATGGGCTGATGGCCATGACCGGCACCGGGGCACGCCTGGCCGCGGGGCGCACCTTCGTGCTGGTCAACCTCGCGGCCTCCACCATGCTGGTGGTCGGGGTGGGCTTCGTCTACGGTGTCACCGGCTCCGTGAACATCGCCGCCCTGCAGGGGGTGGCGGCCGGTAATGGCCCAGCCACCGTGGCCATGGGCATGGTGATCATCGCGATCGCCACCAAGGCCGGTGTCTTCCCGGTCCACACCTGGCTGCCGCGCACCTACCCCGGCACCTCGGCGGCGGTGATGGGACTGTTCTCCGGCCTGCACACCAAGGTCGCGGTGTACATGCTCTTCCGCATCTACGTGGTCATCTTCGATCTGGAGGACCGCTGGAACACCCTGATCATCGTGGTGATGGTCGCCTCCATGTTGCTGGGTGGTTTCGCCGGCCTGGCGGAGAACTCCATCCGCCGTGTCCTGGCCTACCAGATGATCAACGGCATGCCCTTCATCCTGGTCATGCTGGCCTTCACCTCGGGGGATCCGCAGCGCGCCCTGGCCGCCGGGCTGCTCTACACCCTGCACCACATGATCACCGTCGGCTCCCTCGTACTGACCTCCGGCGCGATCGAGGAAACCTACGGCACCGGGGTGCTGAAGAGACTCTCCGGCCTGGCGCGCCGGGAACCTGTGGTGGCCGCCGTGTTTGCCGCCGGTGCCTTCTCCGTGGTGGGTTTCCCGCCCTTCTCGGGACTCTGGGGCAAGGCCTTCATCGTGATCGAGGTGGCACGTGCCGCCGATTGGCGTTCCTGGGTGGTCATCAGCGCGATCATCCTCGCCAGCTTCGGGGCGCTCCTGGCCATGCTGCGGGTCTGGCGCCAGGTGTTCTGGGGCCGTCCCATGCAGTCCGTCCCGGGTTCACTGCGGGTACGGGGTGGGGTGATTGGCCCGGCAGCCACCCTCATGGCGGTGTCCCTGGCCATGTTCATCTTCGCCGGCCCGCTTATCGACGCCGCGCTCACCGCCACCGGTGATCTGCTCGACGTGGCCACCTACCAGCAGGCCGTGCTCGGCGATGACCCCGTCGGAGTTCCCGACATGTCCGAACTGCAGGGAGGACGCTAACCCCATGCACCTGTTGACCTATATCCCCTGGCTGATCAAGGAAATCTTCGTGGCCGGCTTCACCCTTCTGGTGGCTGCCTTCCGTCAGGATGCCCAGATCCATCCGGTGGTCGTCCACTATCCACTGCGGGTGAGCACCGACTGGCAGCTCTTCTGGTTCTCCACCTCCATCACCATGACCCCGGGCACCCTGTCCATGGGTTTCCGTGAGCCTGTAGCACCCGGTGATCCGAGGATTCTGCTGGTGCAGGCGGTGCAGGGTGCCGACCCCGCCGATGTCTGCGCCTCCCTGGCCGATATGGAGGAGCGGATGGCACCCTCGGTCAAGAAGATCGACCATGGGGTGCCCGGCCAGGGAACCTCCACCCGCCGCAATAACTACCACTCCCCCTACACGGCCGGTTACTCCGAAGGGAAGGCTGAACCCTGATGGATCCATTCCAGATTGTGCTGCTGAGCTGCGGTGTAATCATGCTGCTCTCGCTGCTCGCCGGAGTGGCGCTGATTCTGCGCTCCGGGGACTTCATGACCCGCGCCGTCACCTCCGACCTGCTCTTCTACACCATGATCGCCATGTATCTGGTGTGGAGCATGGACCATCAGACCTCCATCGCCTATGAGATCGCCATCCTCGCCGCCCTGGTCGCAGGTGTGTTGCCCACGATCTCCATGGCCCGGATGATCTCCCAGGGAAGGCGTTAGAACCATGAGCATCGCAGAAATCATCATCTCCATCCTCGTGATCATCGCGACCCTCTTCTGTGCCTCCACCGCCATCGCACTCTGGCGGGCCCCGGACGCCCTGACCCGAGTCAACCTGCTGGGCACCACCGTCAGCTGTGCCATCCCCATCTTGCTGGTGGCCAAGCTGCTGCGGGACTGGAGCAGCGTCGGTTTCGACCCGAACAACTTCATCCGCGCACTTATCGCCATCGCCGGAGTGTGGGTCATCGGTTCAGTGGGCAGTTTCTACATCGGGCGCTCCATCTACGGGGTCACCGTGGTGGATGACCGGGAGGGGTCGGGATCTGAGGCCGATGATGGTTCGGAGCCCTCGCGGATCTAGGGCTTGGTTTGGGGCTTGGGGCTTGGGGCTTGGGGCTTGGGGCTTGGGGCTTGGGGGCAACCTGGCAAAATTGGTCGGTTTGAGGTGGTGCAATCCTTTGCAGACCCCCTGGAAACCCTCAAACCGACCGATTTTGCCACTTCCCCCACCAGCTGAGTCGGCGACAGTCCCTTCTTGCGCATGCCACCTGAACCCTTCCCCAGCTCAGGGATTATATTGACTCAAAATGATAACGAGCAGCGCATATCCCTTTCGGGGGAGATAATATCGAGATCACAGCAGTTCATCAGCTGTGATGCAGCTTCAAGCCATGTTCGATGAAGATCCTTCACCCCCAGCAAAGGAAAAGCTCATGCGCCGCAAGTCTCTCGCCGCCATCGCCCTCTCCGCCACCCTGGTTCTGGGTGGCACCACCGCCACCGCTAACGCACAGAGCACCACGCCTTACCCGATCTCCGAGATTCAGGTTCCGGTGGAGTTCGTCAACACAGTTCAGAATTTTGTCCCGGCCATGCCGCGCGACCAGATCTACGCTGGCCTGCAGATCGTCACCGCCTGGGTCGGCCTGAGCATCGGCTCCTCGATACTGGGTAGCTCCATTCGCTAACCCTCCCCGCCCCTGAGGAAGTCTGAGCTCCTGAGCTTCCCAGGGGCCCCAGGATTCCCGACCCCCTTCCAGCCCACGCCCCCGGTCACTCTGAAAACTTGAACAGTGACCGGGGGTTTAACCTGGATTCACCTGATGGGAAACACGCAGGAGGCGCATCCATCCCCGAAGTGGAGGGAACAAGGGTGAATTTCAGGCCAGATGCGCCTTCTACATTGCAGGGCTCTCCCTTTGCCCAAAAATAAAAGATCGGCGCCTTCCATATCTTCTCCACGAAGGGAAAGTCACGGAAGGCACCGATCTTATAAGGCAGCTGTGCAGCGCCCCAGGGCTGGCCGGGGCACTACACGCTGGGCAAGTGTGCCAAGGCGGCGTTCATACAGCACCCCCCTGGCGGCACACCTACTTCTTGGTGGCGAAGAGCTCCTTGACACGCTGGCCGAGGTTCTCATCGACCTGGGTCCAGTACCAGTAGACCCGCTCCTCAACGCCGGCAGAGACACCTGCCATGGCGTTGGTGATGTTGTCCGCCAGGCGTTCCTTCTCCTCGTCGTTCATGACCTCGCGGTAGAGGATGCCGGCCTGGACGAAGTCGCCGTCCTCGGGGTGCTGCACATAGGCGGCACGGGTCAGGTCGGTACCGTGGGGATCCGGGTTGACGAAGAGGTCGCTGGCCTGGCCATAAGACTCCCCGGAGGAGGAATCCTTGCCGTTGTCCAGGTAACCGGCGCCCTTCTCGAAACGGTTCGGGCTGTACACCGGCTGGTCGGCAGCGTCGAACTGGTACATCATCGGCCCGTGCTGGGAGTAGGTGTTGACCGGGTTGACCGGCTGGTTCACCGGCAGCTGACGGTAGTTCGGCCCGATGCGGTAGCGCTGCTGATCCGCGTAGGCGAAGGCGCGGGCCATGAGCATGCGGTCCGGAGAGAGGCCGACACCGGGGACCAGGTTGCCCGGATCCAGGGCGATCTGTTCGATCTGGGCGTGGAAGTTCTCCGGGTTGCGGTTGAGGATGAAGTACCCGACGTCCTGCAGCGGGTAATCCTTCTGGGACCAGGTCTTGGTCAGGTCGAAGGGGTTCCAACGGTAGTTCTCGGCATCCTCAAAGGGCATGATCTGGACCTTGACATCCCAGATCGGGTAGTCGCCCTTCTCAATGGCCTCGTGGAGATCCTGGCGGTGGTAATCCGCGTTCTTGCCTGCCATCTCGGTGGCCTCGGCGTCGGTGAAGGTCTCCCAACCCTGGCGAGTCTTGAAGTGGTACTTGATCCAGACCGGCTTGCCCTCAGCGTTGATCCACTGGAAGGTGTGGGAGCCGAAGCCGTCCTGGTGGCGGGAGGTCTTCGGGGTGCCGCGGTCACCCATCAGGTAGGTGACCTGGTGTGCGGATTCCGGGGTACGGGTCCAGAAGTCCCACTGCATGTCAGCGGAACGCAGGCCGGTGTTGCCCTGACGCTTCTGGGAGCTGATGAAGTCCGGGAACTTCATGCCGTCACGCAGGAAGAAAGTCGGGGTGTTGTTGCCGACGATGTCGTAATTGCCGTCCTGGGTGTAGAAGCGCATGGCAAAGCCGTGCACGTCACGCCAGGTGTCGGGGGATCCGAGCTCACCGGCGACGGTGGAGAAACGGATCGCCATCGGGGTGACGGTGTCCTTCTGGAAGACCTTGGCCTTGGTGTACTGGGAGACATCTTCGGTGATGTGAAGCTCGCCGAAGGCACCATGCCCCTTGGCATGCGGGATGCGCTCGGGGACGTTGCGACGGTTGAAGTGGGCGAGCTTCTCAATCAGGTGAATGTCATTGAGAACATTCGGGCCCTGGGGGCCGGCGGTGATGGAGATGTTCTCGGTGGCTACCGGTGCGCCGTTATGGCGCTGGGTCTGGCCCGGCTCCGGGGTCACCCGCCCCTTGTTCAGAATGTTGTTGAGATCGGAGTTCTGGGTGGTCATATACCTGCTCCTCATACTTAATTGGGTTCGACTATCTTTCGGCTGATATTGATAGCCTACCTAAATTGCGTGACGCACGCAACCCCATTCATACACCCAGATCACAGTTAAGGGCGGGTGAACTTTAGCCATGACCTGGGAATACCGGAGTTCCTGGTATCCTCGAATCTCGTGGGACAACACTCCGAGCGCGATGATGAAAGGGTCACTGAGCTGGCACTCGCCGCCGGCCGCGGCGACCGCTCAGCGCTCACGGAGTTCATCAAAGAAACCCAGGGAGATGTGTGGCGCCTGCTGGCCCATCTCGGCGGACATGCCATCGCCGATGACCTCACCCAGGAGACCTACCTGCGGGTGATGGGAGCCCTCCCCCGCTTTGCGGCGCGGAGTTCAGCCCGGACCTGGCTACTTTCCCTGGCGCGGCGGGTGTGGGTGGACAATATTCGCCACGACATGGCGCGGCCCCGGAAGTCTGCTGCGGAGTATGAGGATGTCGCCGAAAGTATGACTTCTCCCGGGGGCGGCTCGAGTGAATGGTCCGATTGGATCGACGCCCGCACGCTTATCGACGCCCTCCCCGAAGAGCGCCGCGAGGCGCTCATCCTCACCCAGGCGCTCGGCTACACCTATGAGGAAGCCGCAAAGATCTCCGGAGTCCGGGTGGGCACCATTCGCTCCCGGGTTGCCCGGGCCCGCAAGGACCTCATCGCCGCCAAGAATGCGGCCGAGAAGAACGAGCGACGCTAGCCGGGGATGGGCGACAGTCCACCACTCCCCGCACAGGGCGCATGAAAAAGCCCCGTGGGCAGTTCAATCCCCACCCACGGGACACAAGATCCAGAACGTAGAACTAGACCAGCAGCTCGGCGATCTGGACGGTGTTCAGTGCTGCACCCTTGCGCAGGTTGTCACCGGAAACCACGAGGATCAGGCCCTTGTTGTCGTCGACGGTCTGATCCTGGCGGATACGACCGACCAGGGAATTGTCCTGGCCAGCGGCAGCCAGCGGGGTGGGGACATCGACGACGGCGACGCCCGGGGCGTCGTTAAGCAGTTCGCGGGCACGATCCGGGGTGATCGCCGCAGCGAACTCAGCGTGGATGGTCAGGGTGTGTCCGGTGAATACGGGCACGCGCACGCAAGTTCCGGAGACCTTCAGCTCGGGGAGGTTCAGGATCTTGCGGGACTCATTGCGCAGCTTCTGCTCCTCATCAGTCTCCTCGGAACCATCATCGACCAGGTTGCCGGCCAGCGGCAGGGCGTTGAAGGCGATCGGGGCGACGTAGGGGCCCAGGTCGGCGGGGCTCAACCGGGAACCGTCGTTGGTGAGCTCGACATTGTGCTCCCCGATCTCCGAGACCTGCTTGGCCAGGGCCTCGACGCCGGCGAGACCGGAGCCGGAGACAGCCTGGTAGGAGGAGATGTGCAGACGTTGCAGGCCAGCCTCATCGTGCAAAACCTTCAGCACCGGCATGGCGGCCATGGTGGTGCAGTTCGGGTTGGCGATGATGCCCTTGGGGATGTTCTTGGTTTCAGCGGGGTTGACCTCGCTGACGACCAGCGGCACTTCCTCGTCCTTGCGGTAAGCGGAGGAGTTGTCCACCACGGTGGCACCCGCGGCGGCGAAGATCGGGGCATACTCCCGGGAGGTGGTGCCACCGGCGGAGAAGAGCGCGATATCCACGTCTGCGACGGACTCCTCGGTGATCTTGCTCAGATCCTCGACCTCGATCTCAGTTCCCCGGAACTCCAGCTTGGTGCCGGCGGAACGCGGGGAAGCGAAGAAACGGAAATTGTCAGCCGGGAAGTTACGCTCCTCCAGGATGGAACGCATTGCGCGTCCAACCTGGCCGGTAGCACCGACGACTGCGACAGTGGTCATCAGGCGTTGCCCTTTCATGAGATCAATGATTCGAACCCCTAGTTTACGCAGGTAGAACCCAAACACAATGTGTAATGGCCCTCTTTCGCTTATCGACGGCGCGCGGGGGCACCCCCAGCCGTGAAACCCAGGGCAGCCCGGGAAAGGCCAGAGCCAGCTTCCCTATTGCAGGGAAACTGGCTTCTGGTGCCGCAAGGCGGTCAGCGGCGATTGAGGAGGTTAGCGACCGGTGCCGGCGTAAACCTGCACTTCTTCTTCGCCACCGAGCTGGAACTTCTCGTGGATGGCGCGGGCTGCCTTGTCCAGGTCGCCTTCCCGGACCAGGACGGAGATGCGGATCTCGGAGGTGGTGATGACCTCGATGTTGACACCCACATCCCGCAGTGCCTCGCTGAAGTCCGCGGTGACACCGGGGTGGGACTTCATGCCGGCACCGACGAGGGAGACCTTGCCCACCTGGTCGTCATAAAGCACATTGGCCCAGTCGAATTCAGCCTGCAGCTTCTTCAGCTGCTCGACGGCGCGGCGGCCGTCGGAACGCGGGCAGGTGAAGGTGATGTCGGTGGTGTTGTCCTCCAGGGAGGAGATGTTCTGCAACACCATGTCGATGTTGACCTCAGCGTCGGCGAGGGCGCGGAAGGCCTTGGATGCCTCACCCGGGCGGTCGGGGATGCCCAGGATGGTGACCTTGGCTTCGGACTTGTCGGTTGCTACGCCAGAGAGAACTGCTTCTTCCACGGGAATATCCTCCATCGAGCCGGACACCAGGGTGCCGGGATCATTGCTATAAGACGAACGAACGCGCAGCGGCACGTTGAATGCGCGGGCGTACTCCACGCTGCGCAGCACCAGAATCTTGGAACCGACGGCAGCCAGTTCCAGCATCTCCTCGAAGCTGAGGTGATCCAGTTTCTGCGCGTCGGGGACGATGCGCGGGTCGGCGGTGTAGATGCCGTCGACATCGGAGTAGATCTCACAGACATCGGCGCCCAGGGCGGCAGCCAGGGCCACAGCGGTGGTGTCTGAACCACCGCGACCCAGGGTGGTCACATCACGGGTGTTCTTGTTCACGCCCTGGAAGCCGGCGACAATGCAGATTTTGCCTTCGTCGAGGGCTTCGCGGACGCGACCCGGGGTCACATCCACGATGCGGGCGTTGCCGTGGCGCTCGGTGGTGAGCACACCTGCCTGGGAGCCGGTGAAGGACTGCGCCTCCGCGCCCAGCGACTCAATCGCCATGGCGACCAGGGCGTTGGAGATGCGCTCACCGGCGGTCAGCAGCATGTCCATTTCCCGGGCCGGCGGGACCGGGTTCACCGCGGCCGCCAGGTCCAGCAGTTCATCGGTGGTGTCTCCCATTGCGGAGCACACCACCACCACATCATTGCCCCGCTTCTTGGTGGCAACGATCCGCTCTGCAACATTGCGGATCCGTTCCGCGCTCTCCAGCGAGGAACCACCATACTTCTGCACAACCAGCGCCACCAGCAGCCGCCTTTCTTCTTCGGAAACAACTGCGAACAAAGTTAATCGTACCGCCGGAACCCACCCCCGGCACATATACAACCCCAAGGTGCCCCCGCCCATCTCTTAGCTGGTTACCCCCATGTGAAAACCGGAATTCACAAGCCCCTTTTCCACTGTCACCCAAGCGGGCAAGCGCTTTGCGACGCCCCCCCCTGAAGCCCCCCAGTGGAGCTGCCCCCTCAGGCCCTGCCCCTCCCCGCCCGAATATTTCCCTCCTTAGAGATTGCGCGGATAGAGGGTGTGGCGGGGTGTCGTGAACAGGGGCAGGCACGAGGCCTGGTACATACGGATTCGACCAAGAAAACGTAAGCACTTCAGGAGCACTCGTGCCTGCCCTTCCATCATTCATCATGAACCCCCTCTTCGACCAGTTCGCCGCGCTGATCCCCACCCGGGAAATATCTCATCCGTGGGGATGCCACCGGCCGAGGATCGCGGACCGGATCGTCTTCGACAAGCTCATCCAGGTCCTCGTCCTCGGTGCCTCGTACGCCAAGATCGCCGATTCCACCTGTTCGGCCACCACGCTGCGTACCCGTCGGGATGAGTGGATTGAGGCCGGGATCTTCACCCAACTGGAGCAGCTGTGTCTGGAGTTCTACGACCGGATCGTCGGACTCGACCTGGAGAACGTGAGCGTGGACGGATGCATCGTCAAGGCCCCCTGCGGTGGGGAAGCCGCCGGCAGATCCCCGGTTGACCGGGGCAAACAGGGCACCAAACGCTCGTTGTTGGTCGACGGCAACGGTATCCCGCTGGGGTGTGTGCTCATCGGGGCGAACCGCCATGACTCCCCGTTGTTGCGTCCGACGTTGGAAAAGCTCGGCCGGTTCGAGTTTTACCTGCCCGAGGAGATCACGGTGCATCTGGACGCCGGCTACGACTCGAACAAGACCCGGACCCTGCTCACCGAACTCGGCTGCGACTGGGTCATCAGTAAGAAAGGCGAGCCCTTACAGGCCGGTGCCCGATGGGTCGTCGAGCGGACGAACTCCTGGCACAACCGGGGGTTCAACAAACTCCTGATCTGCACCGAGCGTCGTGCCAGGGTCGTGGAGGCGTTTATCGCCCTGGCGAACGCGATTATCATCATCCGTCGGCTGGTCCGGGAAGCGTGGACGACCCACCGCTGGGATACCCGACCTGCCCGACGACCATGACCTCTATCCGCGCGATCTCTTATATATATGTGTCCCTCACCATGCCACTCGTTTTAGTTAGCCCATCAACGTGGGTACTAGTATCGACAGCGTGGAAAACAACCTGCTCGCCGCGATCTTCGCCCTCGCATCGGCGTTGACGATCGCCTGGGGGACAGTCGTCCGTCACCGTATCGCCAAGGCGGTTCCGGCAGGTAAATCCCCCTTTCTCACCGCCATCAAACGCCCCATGTGGTGGGCGGGGATGAGTACCGCGATCATGGCCTACTGCCTGCAGGTGGTGGCCCTGGGTTTCGGCCCCCTGCTGGTGGTGCAGCCCATTCTGGTGATGTCCCTGATTTTCACGATCCCGGTGGCCGCGATCTATGACAATCACCGGGTATCCAAGGCGGAGCTGTTCTGGGCGAGTCTGCTCACCGTGTCCGTGTCGGTGATGGTGATTCTGGGCCGCCCCATCGGCGGCCAGAGCCATCCCTCCTTCTCCCGCTGGTGGTTGGCGTTGCTGCTCGGTGTCCTGGTGCTCTTCGTGATGGATCGGGTGGCCAAACACCAGAAAGGACGTAACCGTGCCTTGATTCTGGGCCTGGTCACCGGTGCCATCTTCGGTTATGTGGCGGTGCTCTCCAAGGCGGTGGCGGACTCCTTTGTCAGCTCCGGTGTACTCGGCCTGATCATCTCCTGGGAAAGCTATGCCCTGATCTTTGCCGCCACCATGGGCACTCTGGTGCAGCAGTCCGCCTTCAACGCCAGCTCCCTGCGCACCTCTCTGCCCGCCATGAAGATCGCGGAGCCGATCATCGCCTTCGGCCTGGGCTTCGCAGTCCTCGGGGAATCTTTCCGGGTGGATGGTTTCGACTGGATCTGGCTGGGGGTAGCTTTCTTCCTCATGGTGCTGTCCACGGTCGTGCTCTCCCGGCGCAACGTCACCTGAGGCCGCTTATCGACGCCCCGCTAACCAACCTCCCGGAAAAGAAAAAGAAGATGCCCTGGGAATGTGTTGGCAAACATTCCCAGGACATCTTCCAGGAGATTTCACTAGATCCGCTCATCTCCCCGGCAGGTGCCGACAGGCACCCGCGGGAGGACTGGAGACTTAGATGGAGGAGCCGCTGGAGCCCTCATCCTCGCAGAGTGCCGGTGCGGCAACGAGAGCTCCCAGAGCGGTGGCGAACAGCGCAGCTGCAACCATGCGGGAATCAATCGCGTTAGCAGCGTCGTTCAGACCCTTGTTGATGCCCTGAACCCACTCGGGCTGATCGGGGCCAACGTTGGAGGACAGTACGCGCAGCTGTGCGTCCAGCTGACCGCCGATGGCCTTCACCAGCGGATCGATGGCCGGGCCACCGATTGCGGCAGCGGTACCCAGGACAGCCAGCAGGCCGGTGATAGCGCCAACCGGGGAAGCCATGCACTTCTCCAGGAACGCGGAGGAGCCGGAGATGAAGTCATCTCCATCGGTGGAGCCGCCCGGGGTGGTCGGGGTGATGCTCGGCTCGTCGGTCGGGGTTGCCCCATCAGTCGGGGTTGCCCCATCAGTCGGGGTTGCCCCATCAGTCGGGGTTGCCCCATCAGTCGGGGTTGCCCCATCAGTCGGGGTTGCCCCATCAGTCGGGGTTGCCCCGGAGGTCGGAGTCTCAATTGGGTTAGCAGACTTATCCAAGGAAGCCACAGCGGAGGTAGCGATGGGCAGAGAGAGAACACCGCTCAGGAGGTTCAGCTCTAGTGCGGAAACAGTGAAGAGATCACCATCTGTCGTCTGCCTGTTCACTATGACGTCTGCGAGCGGGCTCACGACACCTTCGAGCAGCGGATCCAGCTGACGTAGGAGGGGAGTGATCACATCTTCCTGAACATCACCGAGCAGTCCGGAAAGCAGACCGGTCCGGTCCTCGTCACCAAAGAGCAGGCCTTCAACAAGGGTGCCAACTGCACCCAGAAGAGGCTGGACCAGGCCCAGTAGCGACTCCAAGAGACGAAGTGCGCCAGTGGTCTCCTGAACATAGGTGCCGTACTTGTCCAGCTCCCACTCAGCTTCGGCGTCCACCTTGGTGGCATCTTCGTTGAGCAACGCACCGAGGGTGGTCTTCAGATCAATACCGGCTACTACACCAAGAACATTCGCACCAATCTGCACCTCAGTACCGTAGAGACCTCCCTGCCCATTATCACCCGTGAGAACGTTCTGAAGTCGAGCATTAAGACCACGCGGGTTGTCCACAGCACCATCAGTAAGCAGACTGGTGACAGTGTCAGTGATCTGAGTGATCTGTGCGGAAGTCAGCAGGTTGGTGTTAGCAGGCAGATCGTTCAGGTCGCCACCATGAAGCTGGGCAAGATTGACGGTGATGTCGCCGCTCCGCAGATCAATGGAGACGAGGCCATTCTCATCCGCCAGCGGCGTGTCAAGGAGTTGGTTGGTGATGTCGGTGAGGGGGATCTCAACCGAAACATCCAGGCTGGTTCCGATGATGGCTGCCAAGCCATTGACCAGGCCAAAGACCTCGCCCAGAACCCCGCGCTCACCGAGCAAGTCGTTAACTGTGGTATCCAGGCCAGCAACCAGTTCCTCCACACTGCCAACAGCAGTCTCAACGATGGGGGCGTCAATGACCAAGTTGGCCTCGGCGATCTGGTAATTACTGTTGGGAACTGTCGCATTTTCCTTGGAAGCCTCCGAACTTAGAGCCCCCAGCTCCAGAGAAGCCTCTGCTAGCAGCTCAGAAAGAGCAGCGCTCAGACCAAGCGCATTCGTGAGGTCAATAGTGGCATTGCCCCCTTCAGTGCCTGCACCCAGGTTCAGGGCACCAGTGTCGGTGATGAGACCAACCGCGGCGCGTGCCTCGCTATCAGCAGGAGCGTTAGCGTAGGCGCGAAGGGCGCCAGCCTCTCCCGCGGCAGCACCGGAGTCCAGTCGCAGCAGGCCATCCTCACCCACGAGAGGAAGTGTGATGCCCCCGAGGTTGATGTTCAGCGCTCCGAGCAGCTCCAGCTCAATATCGGAAAGAACAGGGCCCCGCCCATTATCGGTGTCTCCGTCCCAGGCCTGTTCAGCCTCCAGCAGGGCGAGAATTTTCGTAACCCCCCGCTCATCATCCGTGCGCAGGAGCGCCTGAATTCCCGGAGTAGACAAATTCAGCTGCTGGGCAAATGCATAAGCATCAGCATCAGCAGGAATCTCCTGCGCGCTGGCCACCTGGGTGGAATTCAGCAGCGGGTGGGAGGGGACGACAACCAGGGCGCCACCGACGAGGGCGGTGCTGGTGATGGTGGCGATACCGAGACGCATCCAGCGACTCATGGACTTAGAAGGTTTGCCTACTCGCATGATTTTGAACCACTTTCATTCTTGTGATGGAGAGAAATATCGG